>CAZVRZ010000301.1:0-3659 GCA_964629965.1 uncultured Anaerolineaceae bacterium | reverse complement strand
GCCCGGCCGCAAAACATCGGCCTGGCCAACATCGGGATGAAAACATCGGCGCAGGCCATCCACGTGCTGTTGGATGGGCAGGAATATGCCATTGGATGGGGCGCCTGGCACGCGGGTAGCCTTTTCAGCAGCCGCGACTATACCGCCTTGGCATCCCCTGAACGGCGCGCCCTGGCGTTTGGCACGTTGGCCGAGATAGTGCCTACAGGCGACCATACAGTGGACTTGATGGTGATAGGGCTGCCCGTGCCGATGCTCCAAGACCAGACCCAGGCCCAAACTGTAATTGATGGGCTGCGTGCCTATAAGGGAGACCATCGATTTACCGTCAATGGCCGTGAGTATCACCTGCAGATAAACCGCCTGAAAATCCTGGCACAGCCTGTCGGCGCTTACGCCGATTGGCTCCTTGACGATGACTTGCGCGTCCGCAAAGGTGGGCGACAAGCTGAAGTAGCCATTTGCGATCTGGGCCTGGGCACATTGGACCTGTATGCTGTGTGTGACGGCAAGGTCGCACCTCGCTTTGTCGGCGGTGACAAAGTGGGTGTCCGTCGGCTACTGGAAATGCTCGCCGGCAATGGGCATGATCTGGAAGAACTGGATGCCAACTTGCGCTCTGGGCGCCTTCGCCCAACCCAAACGCAGCTTGAGCTATGGCTGGGAGAGGTGCTCTCAGTGATTGAAACCACGTGGCCTAACCTCCGTCGTTTCACCACCATCATCCCTACAGGCGGGGGAGCGCTGGTGCTGGGCAATTTACTGCGCACGGCCCTGATCGCTAAGGGCGCCGCCGTTTACTGGGCTGATGATCTGGTCACCAGCAATGTTCGTGGGCTTTGGAAATGGGGATCGTATGGCAACACTACGGCCTCGCCCGAACGGTAGCCTGGTGATCACCGTGCGCCTGACCCTGCAGCCCGGCCGGGATGATGACTTGATAGACCTGGTGAAGTCAGCCCCTGCCGGGGCATTGGCAGCCATCATCCGTGAGGCCATGCGCAATGGTGTCCATTCGACTGAGCCACTTTTTGAAGATGTCGATGATACCGAACAGCCTCTGGAGTGGTCCGACTTAGGTATGGATGTGTAACACGCGAGGCTGTGTGTTATACGCGTAGAAAGGAGCATTGCGTGAACAATGCATGGATGAACACCCCACTGAATGAAATCGAACGCCGGGAAGCCCACCAGGCTGGATATCGGCTGGTCATCCGTGTGGTTGCAAAATCGATCCGTTGGGCTCGTTTTTGGGTAGATGAGCCTGGGCTTTGGCAATTTTTCCAGGAGCAATTCAATGATGAAAGCGACGCTGATGCAATTGCGGCTGTCCTGAACTCGATCCTGGACTCTATTGCAAGCAAAATCGAGGTGCTGAGAACGGAGAACCAGGCTTTGCGTGATGAGAACATGCTGCTCTCAAAATCGCTGGTCCGGCTTCAAGATGAACTCAATTCTAGCCGGAAAAACTCGGCGGAAAAAACCGGTAAACCGGTTAATTAAGAAAAATGAGACAAGAACATTATTCCGGAGAATAATTTTATGAAGAAACCCTCTGCTGATATCAAACTTGAAAACCTGTTGGCCTTTGTTCAGCCCGATATGGATGCGGCATTGACAACCAAAGCCAATGTTTTATGTGCTTTCACTGAATGTGGTCTTGCAACTGCCGAACATGCATCCATCCTGACGGGGATTGAGTATAAGCGCGCTGCGGAAGCATTGAACGAGCTTTGCAGCTCAAGCTTTACCCGCCCAGCAGCTTTACGAACCGTACCCGTGCGTCTGGAACAACGTCGTGGGCGTTCACAGAAAATGTATGTACTAACTGAAGAAGGCGCAGCACTGGTACGCCTCTTGTATGATTGTCCACGGCTGCAGCCCCCAAAACTTACAGAACCACTTGAACTGACGGCTGCCTATGCCAGCATGTCAGTACATGTGAAAGCGCACCAGGCTAATCTTGATTCAACCGTTGAGCACGTTATCCCGTTTGGGCAAGGGAAAAACAATATCCGCGCGGACGTTCTGATCACTTTGCCGTCTGATACGCAGGTAATCATTGAAATCGAGCAGCAGGCAAACAATGGAACTCTGCCGCGAGTAGTGGATAAGTTATTACGCCAGGACGCCTTCTTCAAATCTCATCAAAGCGGGGAATACAACCACAACATCCGTGTGTTGTTCAACCTACCTGAAGGCGATGAGAAAACAATTCCTCTCTGGCGAGAGGCATTGGGTATGGTGAAACAGCAAAACGGCGGCCAGTTAGCGTTCCGATTGTATTGGCAGCCGATTGTGCAGTTTCTGGATTGCCCGCAGTGGAATACGCTAGACGGTTTTATATTGCTTAAGCCTTTACAGCTCGCGCCAGACCCCGATCTTGAAAATAGCCCGCAGCAGACGCCAGTTGAAATACCAACCCTGGGCTTAGAACCAGCCACGGTTGCTGGAATGCGCGCCGTGATGCTGGCGCGTAACCATGTGCTCGGCCAACAACTGCGCCAGATGCAAAACAGCGTGGATCACGAATTGCGGGTGTGCGCCTTTTTTGAAACCGTGAACTTGATCTATGATGCCAGCCATTACCGCGACAGCCCGGTGGATTTGTACGCTGCCCAGCCGCTCGAGTCGCTTGCCCTGCTCAAGCGTTATTTGCACGATAACCAGAATGCCACCTTGCTACAGCAACTTCAACAGATGCATAAATGGATATTTGAACACCAAACCGGAATCATGTCCATGAGAAACGGCTATTCCGCCATGCTTTGGGATGGGTTCTTGATGCATCACGGCTTCAGCCGTGGCGGCGCGCTGGCGGTCAGTGTGCAGATTCCAGAGATTGGCGAACAGAACTCGGATATCTATGTGGAAGTGCACATTCGAAACCCGATGCGCAACCTGCTTTACCCGTTTTTCACAACCCTCTACCAAAAAACACCCCAAGAAAAATCCTTGGAATGGGTGCTGCAAGCGCTACTGCTTTACCCGGCTGAGTTAGGGCTAGGCCAAAAGCCGTGGGCCATTTTCAAGGCTAAAAACCGCACAAAATGAAACAGGAGGATGCGATGATAGACAATCCCTTTATTGAACAATTTGAAACTCATTTACAACATCAGGATTGTAGTGAGACGACCATCAGCGGCTACACCAGCGATCTGGGGAAGTTTGCCACCTGGTTCGAGCAGACCAATGGCGAAGCGTTAGCCCCGCAAGCGATCACGCCCATCGACCTGCGTGAGTACCGCCAGTACATGCAGGCCGTTGAACGTCACAAGGCGTCTACCGTCAACCGGCGCCTGGCAGCCATCAAGGCGTTTGTGAAATGGGCGAAACAATCCGGGCTGATCGAGCATGACCCGACCGAGAATGTGCGCAATGTCTCCCAGGTTAACGCAGGCCCTAAATATCTGGACAAATTTGAACGGTTCGCACTCAAGCGGGCGACTGAGAAAGATGTTCAATTGGCCAAGCTGCGTTACCCCCGCCGCTGGCTGGCTCGCCAACGCGATGCCTCGCTGGTGGAAACCTTGACGCATACTGGCCTGCGGCTGTCAGAGGCGCTGAGCCTGCGACTGGATGATATAGAGCTGTCTGACCGTAAGGGACAAATCATCGTCCGCCAGGGGAAAGGCGGCAAGCAGCGCGTGGTGCCTCTG
>CAZVRZ010000300.1:3113-3693 GCA_964629965.1 uncultured Anaerolineaceae bacterium | reverse complement strand
CAGCCTGGCAGCAACGGCAGCGCTTACGAACAGGATGTGAACGGCAACCAAACCTTTGTCGATTGGCGCACGTACAATCCCATCATCATCCAGGTATTGCCACAGCAGGGACTGGGCAGCATCCCGAATGACGTTTATATCTATGGAGACGATTTTGCCGAAGGCGCAATCGCCCGGCTGGGAACGACCGATCTGGCAACCTTGCGTTTCAGCAACAGCCAGCTTCTTGCTACGGTTCCGCAAGGGCTTGCCGTGGGCATTTACGCTCTGACGGTGACCAATCCTGATGGGACTAATGCAACCTTGGTCAATGCCTATACGGTACTCGCGAATACCGTTGATGATCTGTACGGTTACCCCTACGAGTTTTGGAGCAACCCATCTACCTTGTTCGCCTTGCAAGCCGGGCAAGTTGGACTGGTAGTACACCGGCAAGGAGGCTCAATTCCGGCCAGTGATGTCGTTGTGAGATTCTACCTGGGTAACCCCGCCGCGGGCGGTGCACTTCTCGGAGACGGCGTCATACCGCTGCTTTCTTCTCGGGGCGCTCTCGCTACCAGCGGAGTCAACTGGACACCTG
>CAZVRZ010000300.1:0-3103 GCA_964629965.1 uncultured Anaerolineaceae bacterium | reverse complement strand
CTACATCACCGAGACCGTGGAAACCAACAATGTGATCAGTCGCACGATCACCGTATTGCCGGCTGCTGACGATCAACTGGCCCCGCATGTAGATAGTTTTGTGGTCAATGATGGAGTAAACACCATTACAGATCTGACAATTTCCCTGGATACAGTCGCCTCCGACAATACAGGCGGCACAGGGGTGGCATCTCTTCTGCTTGTCCAATACCAATATAGCGCAGCGGCCGATCTGTGGACACCTGTACAAAACTCTGGCTGGCTCGATTATGCGACCGCCCGAACCAATTACGAGTGGGAGTTGGTGCCAGCCAGTGGCGTGATCTATCTGCAAGCCTGGGCTATGGATCGGGCTGGCAATATCTCAATCTACCCCTATGACGTTTACGTGGATTACCTGCCGTCATCCGAAACTGTTGCCATGGATCAGGCGCGCATCTACCGCTTTGAGTTGAGCCTGGGGCAAACCATCACCGTTTGTGTCACTCCGATCAGCGGCGACCCGGATGTGTATATCTGGGCACCCGATTATGCCACCCGCCAGCCCTGGATGAGCAATCTAAACACAGGTACCGAAGAGATCAGTTTCGCTGCCCCGGTGACTGGAACGTATCAAATCGAGGTTTATGGATTCACAGACGCCGAGTACACGCTCAGTGTCGTGCTGTCGGCTGGAATTCAAGGCCACTCGACCATGCTCTCCCAGGCTTACAATAGTAAACCCACTTACACTCAGCCCTATGTGGCCTTGGAAGGACGGCCCGGAGATTTTTACGTCCCGCCACCCATTGCGGGGTATCTTGGGTTCCGGGTTTACTTGCCGCTGGTGTCCCGGTAGCGAGCCAGGTTTGCATTACCCAGTACAGGAGCCAAGTATATGGATATTACCCGCCGCTGGAAAAGGCGCGCGCCTGGATCGCCCAGGCTGGCCTGGCAATCCAGGATAAATGCCCCGGCAGCGGGTTCCACCATTTCCTGGCAAGGAAGATTTCATCCAAGAGCTGTTAAGCGGATCGGAGCCGTTTAGCAGAATAACTCGTTAATGGCTTCCAGCTTGTCTGGCAGCGGGCGCAAGCGATCCTCTTCCAAGCGGTTGAGAGCCTCGTCGGGAATGTTGCAGATGTCGAGCAGGCTGGGATGCGCCTGGTCGATGAAAATCAACCCGGTCATCAGCCACTGCTTGGCATTGGCCTCTTCCAGCATACGCACCGCTTCGGCGCGGTTCGTTGGGTCGTAATCCTTGGCAATCTTTTTCAGCAGCACCGTCGAGCCGTCGTGCATGGTCACTTCCTTGGTTTCGCCGGCCTCGTAATCGACGACGATCTCTTCCGCCGGCGGCACATAAGCCAGGTCGTGCAAAGCCACCTCATGCTCCTTGCCCCAGGCGTAGGAGTGGACGGCATCATCCTGATTGTTAAAGGTCACACAGGGGCTGATGATATCCAACACGGCAATGCCATAATGGCTGAAAGCCGCCTTGATCAACTCCTTCACCTGCTTGGGATCGCCGGCAAACGAACGAGCGACAAAGGTAGCGTTGCCCACCAAGGCCTCCCAGGCAATATCCACCGGCAAATAGGGATTGGTGCCCTGTTTCTTTAGCACCAGGCCTTCTTCGGCAGTAGCCGAGAACTGGCCTTTGGTCAGGCCATACACGCCGTTATTTTCAACGATGTAGACCAGTGGCATATTGCGGCGCACGATGTGCTTGAACTGGCCCATGCCGATGCTGGCAGTGTCGCCGTCGCCGCTCACACCCAGGCCGCGCACAGTGCGATCGGCGAACAAGGCGCCGGTAGCCAGGGAGGGCATACGCCCATGCAAACCGTTGAAACCGAAAGAACGATTGAGAAAATAGGTGGGGCTTTTGCTGGAGCAGCCAATACCGCTGAACTTGGCGATGTTCTCCGGCACCACGTTCAATTCATAGCAGGCGGCAATGATCTGGCTGGCAATCGAATTGTGACCGCAGCCCTGGCAAAGAGTACTTTGAGAGCCGCGGTAATCGTTTTTGGCCAGGCCGGCCAGGTTGACCTGCAGGCGCGGACTGAAGGTATTCGTTGCACTCATGCTATTCTTTCTCCTTTTCCAGAAAAGCGTTTACGATCCAGCGAGCCGTGAGCGGCAGCCCATCCAGGTGTGCCAGAGAGACCAGGCTGCAAACTTGTTGAGGGTAATCCAGGCTGAGCAGCTTGTGAAGCTGGCCGTCGCGGTTCAATTCGATCACGTAATTGCGCTGGTGAGCCGCAATGAAGTCACGCACTTCATCACAAAACGGCAAGGCTTTGACCTGCATGTAATCGGGTTGGACGCCCAGTTTGACCAACAAGTGACGCGCTTCTTCGATGGCAGGGTCTGTAGAGCCGTAGCTAATAAAACCGATCCGAGAGCCTGCGCCATCGATGCGCGGTTTCGGAACCAGCGTACGGGCCGTTTCAAACTTTCGTTTGAGGCGCGCCATATTCTGCTCCCAAATGACCGGGTCTTCCGTGTAACGAGCCTCATCCGTATGCCCAGTGCCGCGGGTGAAATAGGCGGCGCGGGTGTGACGATTGCCTAGCACCGTCCGGTAAGGAATGCCATCGCCATCCACATCTTTATAGCGCGCCCACTCACCTTGTAAGCGCTCCAGGTCTTTTTCCCAGAGCACCTTTCCCCGGTCCATAGGAGTATCGGGGTACTCGAACTTGGGCGTCATCCAGACGTTCATGCCGAAATCCAGGTCGCTCATCACGATCACGGGCGTTTGCAGGCGCTCGGCCAGGTCGAAGGCTTTCCAGCCAAAGGTGAAGCACTCGCTGACCGAACCCGGCAAGAGGATAACGTGCTCGGTGTCGCCATGACTCAGGTAGTAAGCAAAGAGCAGGTCACACTGACCAGTGCGGGTCGGCATGCCGGTGGAAGGGCCCACCCGCTGCACATCCCAGATCACCAGGGGCGTTTCGGCGTAATAGGCAAGGCCAACGTATTCGGCCATCAGGCTGAGGCCTGGCCCGGAGGTGGAGGTCATCGAGCGCAGCCCGGCCCAACCGGCGCCCACCGCCATACCCACCGCGGACAGCTCGTCTTCGGCCTGCACCACGGCGCAGGTAAAGCGGCCCGT
>CAZVRZ010000299.1:0-3743 GCA_964629965.1 uncultured Anaerolineaceae bacterium | reverse complement strand
GCTCAAGCGCCGCGGCATCCCCACCCAGATGGTGATCTACCCCCGCACCGGGCACGTTCCTACTGAGCCAAAATTGCTGCTGGATGTTATGGAGCGTATCCTGGCATGGATGGAGCTATATCTGGAAGATGGAGAAACATCATGAAACAGTTGTCGGATTGGATCAGGCATCATCAAATCATCGCTTTCTTCATCATCACTTTCGTGATTACTTGGGGATTGGGATTCTCCTATCCTGCGGTGTACAAGGGCGAATTCCTGCTGGCGCCACTGGTTTTTATCGCCACCTGTGGGCCGGCGCTGGCGGGTATCATCATCTCTGCTGTTTGTAACACCCAGCCGCGAGAAGGGAGCAAACGTACTTACTGGATTGCCTTTCTCATTGCCTGGGTTGTTTCTGCGCTGGTGTTCCTTGCCCATAATACATTCTTCAACCATGCTCCATTATCGCCCATCATGGTCGGTTTCACCCTCATTACGGGGATCCCTATTGCCTTTGTGGTCAGCATGGCTTATGCGCGCATTCCCGCGGTCAAAAATTACCTGGCTTCGTTGCTCCGGTTGAGCGGCGTGTGGGGCTGGGCTTTGTTGGCTTTGCTGTGGATTCCGGCGTTGATCCTGGTTTCGATCATCATCGAAAACCCACGCGGGGGTGTGCCCGCCGCGCTTCACCACCTCCCAGATACAGGCTTGGCGTTGATCGGTCTGGTCATCGTGAAATTCTTATACCAGTTCTTCTTTTTCAACGCCACCGGAGAAGAAGCCGGCTGGCGCGGTTTCGTCTTGCCCAGGTTGCAGGCTCACACCAGTCCCCTGGCCGCCTGCCTGGTGCTCAATGTTTTTTGGCCGCTATGGCATCTGTTTCTCTGGACGGCAGAAGGGAAACCTGTTACTTCGCCGGAGTATTGGGCACAGGCATACATCACACATCTCTTGGCCACAGTGACCATCGTTTGGTTCTATAACCGCAGTAAGGGGAGCATCCTGGTGGCGGGAATTGTCCATGCAGCCGGAAATACAGCTTTTGCGTTCCTCCCCGCCCTGGATTGGGCAATCTATAATTGGACCGCAGCGCTTGCCGCGCTGGGGTTGATCCTGATTGACCAGATGTGGAAGAAACTGCCCTCCGGCCACCCGGCGGTATATCAGACTCCGGCGCCGGATAGTTAAGAGCCATATTCGCCAACTGCCGAAAAAGGAGATTTTTATCATGAATATCTCAAACCTTTCTCTGAATCATCCAGTCGGTTTTGTCCTTATTTTAACTATTACCTGGCTGGTGCTGCTAATCATTTTCATGGGCATTGCTTCAGGCATTTTCCATAAGCCATATGGCGATGTGATGACGGTTACTATCAGCCGCCTGTCTGTAACAGCCTGCGTTCTTTTCATGGTATGGCGGCTGGGTTGGTTGGAAGCATCGGGAATTTCCAGGCCGGGCACTTGGCAAGTCTGGCTGCTGGCACTGGGAGGAGTAATCTATCTGGTCAGTGCGAGCCTCTACTCGTTTTACGGCAGGGTCGCCTTTGACTTTT
This sequence comes from uncultured Anaerolineaceae bacterium, assembly GCA_964629965.1. GTDB lineage: Bacteria > Chloroflexota > Anaerolineae > Anaerolineales > UBA4823 > CAZVRZ01. Next base: position 2,208 of record CAZVRZ010000299.1, on the reverse strand, counting down.
GGAGCCTGCTACGGCTACCTGACGCCCGCGCGGCTGTCGCGACCCACTTTTGGGCCGGGCTGAGCGAAGAAATCTTATTTCGTGGGCTGGTGCTTTATGCACTGATCCGCGTTTGGGGAAATACAACCCAGGGAATCTTGGGGAGCGTTCTCCTTGCATCGGCTCTCTTTGCACTTGTGCATGTTACCCAGGTTTTCACATACGGAATATCCGTTTCATCTGCCTTGCTCCTGGTTCTTCAAGCCTTTGTGATTTCGATCTGGTGGGGAGCGTTGGTAGTTATGGGGGGCAGCATTTGGCCGGCAGTGATGCTCCATTTCGTGGTCAATGCAGCCGTGGCGGTGCAAGGCCTGACAACGCTTGTAGTTGAGCCTGTAACTTTGGCCTACAGGCAACTCCTATGGTTCAGCCTCCTGCTTGGCGTGCTGGCAATCGGCCTGCTGGCGAAAACCGCGCCTCACCTGCCAGAGCGTTATCCCGATTTACGAAACGTTGATGAGTGGTTGACATAAAGGTGAGTACAGGATTTGAAAGAGCAGTGATCGGCAATAACCTCACCTTTGGAGTGAATATGAGACCATGAAACCTTACCAGGATCTCACTTACCGGGGGCGACTGTACAGAATGCGAGAGCTAGCCCAACTGGCCCTGCAAAAATATGGTCTGCAGGATGCACCGTTCAAACTGGTCGTGCAGGCAGGGAATACCCTGTTCCGCGTCTATGGGTCGGCCTCTCCTTTCAGCACAAGCAATGATGATCTGTTCGAGCCTGGTCAGTACCTGCTGCGGGTGCACCAACCTGGCTACCAGGAGCCGGAGGCGATTGATCTGGAATTGACCTGGCTGGCTGCCATGCGCCGGGAGGCAAATTTGCCAGTGCCAGAACCGATTGCCAGCCTGGATGGACAGTGGGTACCCGCCATTAACGTGCCCGGTGTACCAGGGACACGCCATTGTTCTCTCCTGCGCTGGATCAAGGGCCGCTCAGTAAAAAACCGTTTCTGCCCCCATCATCTCCGAGCACAGGGCAGATTGATGGCACGGCTGCACCAATTTTCTATCCGGTGGCAACCCCCAGCCGGCCTGGCGAAACGAAAATTTGATTGGGACGGGTTATTCCAAAACGATGTGGGCAGTGGTATGGCAAATGCGGATGCCTGGGCGCTACTTTCTCCGCTCCACCGGGAAGCCTTTTCTTCTGTTGCCGAGCAGATTCGGAACGTGATGGAGGCCTGGGGGCAGGGTCTGGATGTGTTTGGTTTGATTCACGGAGACCTGGGGGTGGATGCCAATCTGTTTTTCTGGCACGGTGAGCCAAGGGCAATTGATTTTGATGATTCAGGCTTTGGCTACTGGGTATTCGACCTGGCCGTGGCGTTGGACGCCTGTCGAGATGATCCTGCCTATCCCCACTATCGCGAGGCCCTTCTGAATGGATATGCCGAAGTCCGCCCCTTCCCAGAGCAGCAGGCAGAACAGATCGAGTTGTTCCTGGCTGGTCTCCAGGTTTATTGGAATCTTTGGGCCACCGGTGGGACGCATCTCTATCCTGACTTGCTCCCGGAGTATAGTGAGCGTATCGCCCGTACGGCAGATTTCGTGGTACGTTATGCTCGCCAAAAAAGTTGTGCTGGTTAGACGCCGCCAAATCTCGGCACTAACAAAGGATGTCAAAACGGCCGTTTTCCCGGCTATGCTGGCCTTTACGAAATCCCGATTTCTGACAGAAACAAAGGAGATTAACATGATAACCGAAACTGAAAGACTCGAAGTCGAAAAAATCATTCACGACGCCATCGGCTGGGCGTTGACAAAAGATATCGACCGGCTGTTCTCCATCATGGCACAGGATGATGACTTTTTCATCTTTCATCCTGATTCAAAATCCACCATCCTCGGGTTCGAGGCGTTCAAGAAGTTGGGCGAACGCGTCTGGATGAGAGATGAATTCAAGGCTACCGATTTTACGGTGAGGGAGCTGCGCCTCAAATTTACAGAATTGGGCAACGCGGCGTGGTATTCCTGCTTTCTCGACGACCATGCCGAATGGAACGGGAAGCCTACGGGATGGGACAACTGCCGCTGGACGGGCACGCTCGAAAAGCGCGCCGGCCAATGGGTGATCGTGCAGATGCATTTCTCGTTCCCGCAGGATTGATCAGCGAGACTATCCATAAAACCATAGGTGTAGAATAACAAAGGAAACCA
>CAZVRZ010000298.1:0-3769 GCA_964629965.1 uncultured Anaerolineaceae bacterium | reverse complement strand
TGCGTAACACAAACCTGCAAATTGCGCATCAACTGCGCGACCGGCACGATCGTGAAGCCATTGGGCGCGCCATGATCATGGATGAGGTTCAGCAAGCGTATTTGGGCAAGCTGCGCACCGGAGAAGCTGCCATTTTCCGCACCGGCATTGAAAAGGCCACATTCATCACCGTCCCCGAATTCAAAGACTCGGCCGGTTTCAATATGCTGCCGACGGATGAAGAGATCCAACAGCATATGGCGACATACCAGGGAAAGTTTCTCCAATCCATGCTACCCTTTGACGGCTGCCGCTACTGTGGCAGTCCCTGCCAGTATCGCGAAGCCATTGAACCCTATGCATTGGAAAAAGAATACCCCGTGCGCTTGCAATGGGCTCTCAAGCGCATTGAGGAGCAGCCAGGACAAGAGAACAGCCCATCTTACTGGGGCGCGATTGCCGGCATATGCGCCGAGGTCGCAGAGCGTGCCGGGCATCCCGGTGAAGTGGATGCGGCTCACTGTTTTTTTGCACATGTGTTTGGTTTCTCATTTTCCCAGTACATGCGAGATGAATTCGTCCTTGGAATAGAGGAGCTGACATGACAGTTGGAATGGCACGGAAGGTTACCGGCGATGCGGCCCAAGCTATCACATGGGTGGTAGCGACAACCGCCCAAACAAAGGCGCCTGCAGAACACATCAGCCAGCAGACAGGCACACCCATACAGAGGCAGTCACAGCCATGAAAGATACGCAAGAGCCCCCAAAAAGCAAGGAGGCTGTTACCCCTACCCAACCAAAAGCTCAACCTGCGCCACTCAGCCCGAGCGCCGTCGCGGCAATCCAGGGTAAAACAGCACCGCAGGCTGTCACCCCGAAACCACAGGCAAAGGTTGATCCTGTGATATCCGAGAAAACAGCCCCGAATCCGAACCCCCAGCCTGCGCCGCTCAGCTCAAGCGCCGTCGCGGCAATCCAGGACAAGAATGTGGGTAATGTAACGCCTAAAGTAGCTGCCCCCAAAACAGTTCATCAGGTTAGCCCGGTAGTGTCTGACGAGACACCCGTATCACCTCAGAAATCCGGCCCTGCGCCGCTCAGCCCGAGCGCCGTGGCGGCAATTCAGGGCAAGAATGCGGGCAAAGCAGCACCGCAAGTGGGCACCCCGAAACCGCCAGCGAAGATTGACCCCGCGATCTCCGAGAAAACAACCCCGGTAAATCCAACCCCAAAGCCTGCCACTCTCAGCCCGAGCGCCGTGGCGGCAATCCAGGGCAAGAATGCGGGCAAAGCAACGCCTCAAGTAGGCGCACCAAAAACAGCACCACAGGTTAGCCCAGCAGCACCTGATGTAATGCCCATGGCGACTCAGAATCCCAAGCCTGCGACTCTTGGCCAGAGCAACGGAACAGCACCACTGGGCGTCAATGAAACAGAGACAGCTATCATAATCGGTGATCCGGATGGTTGGAAGAAATTCAACCACAAGCAAGGTGATAATGATCAGGGGGCCTGTGGCACATGTGGTTTGGTCTCGACTGAACAAATATTAAATCGATTTGGTAAAAATATTACTGAAAATGAGATTGTTCACTGCGCCATAAAAAATGAATTGGGCGACTTCAAACCGGAGACGTCACCCCGGTATAAAGGCGGAACAATCCCGGAAGAATTGGCAAAGATATTGAAAGTCAATGGTGTACCGGCCCAAGTCAAGGATGGTGCATCGATTGATGATTTGGCTCGATTTGTCGAGGATCGGCGCGGAATAATAATAGCGGTAAACTCTGCAACCTTGTGGGACCAGATGTATGATTCTAGTGATGGAGATGCTGACCATGCAATTATTGTTACTGGTTTAAAGCGTACTCGGGATACCGGTAAAATCCTGGGCTTTTACATCAACGACAGTGGAGATATCCCGCCCAAATCTGGTCGATTCGTAAGTGCAGATAAAATGCAAGAAATGTGGACGCAATCTACAGGTCGATTTGGCTATGGTAACTGTGTTATTACAGATAACAGCGTGCCCGGCACGTAAATCCAATGCTTGAACAATAAAGCTCCATGGACTTTAAGGAGAAGCTTATGCCACCTATAACATATATCAAATACCGGGAAATCGAAAACGGTGAGATTGAAGCAGGAGAAAGCTCGGTCAATATCTGCCGATATGTATTTGGCATCCCACTAGGATACTCTATATCGTTGCCTCTTCCGACGCTGCGTGCCGGTATGGCAGGATATGCTTTTTTTGCCAGTCCAGCGTTGCGTCAACCTGGCGTTCTTTTGCAACAAGCAGCTCCATCCCGATGGTGGATCGTTAATGCCCACACTGGTATTCTGGTTCTTTATGCGCCATGTTCTGTGTTCCCGTTTGCTGAAAATGTAAATTGGGGTGAGACAACCCTACCGTCAACCGGAAAGAGTAGAAGCGAGCGAGCAGAAATGAAATCATCAATCAGTTCATTGATGGATACCATAGCCCCAGTTTTTTTCGCGGGAGATACAATTGGTGCCAGTAGCCGAAAAGCGCTTTTGGATGCGTTGATAACCTATTTACCTGAACCATTATTGCCACAATATAGAGCGTTAGCACCAGATTTTTTCTCTTGGCTCCAGGTTTGAAAGCTGTGATTAGTCAGGATGAGAGATGCGATGTTATGCCCGTACTGTAACCAAGAACATCCCCTCAACGCAAAGTTCTGCCCTGTTACCGGGATTGCGTTTCCGGCTGATCGCCCACCCAAAAGGCCGGCTGCCAGGGACAGGCGCAAATTTTTTATCGCTTTGATCCTGGTCAGCCTGGTATTAATGCTGCTCGGGACGATCGTCCTTGGGTATCAATATGTGCCCAGCCTCATCCAGGCTTATGCAAGCGTTGGTGTGCAAACCGAGGTTGCTATCCAGGCGAATGAACCTGTCCAACAGGATGGTGCAGGAGACTCTCAGCCTCAACCTGCAAGCACGTTATCCCCGACTTCGATCCCTGTTCCCGATGCGGCCCTTCACATAACATCTCAGCCATCAAGCACGCTGCCGTCTGCCACCGAAATCCCCCCAACGAACACCAATACGCCTGCTCCGATGCCCACATCAAAGCCAGACAGCCTTTGGATCGCATTCCAATCGAACAGGGGCGGAAATAATGATATCTACCTGGTGCCTATTGCTGGCGGCGATGCCACACGGATTACCTTTGGTAACCTGGACGATCGTACGGCATCCTGGTCGCCCAATGGCCAAGAGATTGCTTTTCAATCCAACCGTGATGACGATTATGAGATCTACATCGTAGACATTGCCAGCTATGATGTCCGCCAGGTTACCTACAATAGTTGTAACGATTACAATCCTGTCTGGTCACCGGATGGGCAGAAATTTGCGTTTTATTCTGACTGCGATGGCAATCGGGAAATTTATACGATCAACACCGACGGCTCCAACCGCCGGCAATTGACATATACTGACGATATGTATAACTGGTTCCCGAACTGGTCGCCAGACGGGCAAAAGATCACCTACTCGTCCAACACATCTGGGAAGTACGAGGTTTATGTCATGGACTCGGATGGATCCGGCAGCCGCCCTCTCGCTACGGGTTGTATCTCATCCTTTTCACCGGATGGCAGCCAGATCGTTTACACCCAATACTGCTCAGATTTAGGCAACTTGTTGATCATGAATTCAGATGGCAGCGATATTCGCATCCTTGATGACCAGTATGGCAACACAAACCCAAGTTGGTTTCCTGATGGAGACCAGATTGTGTTTCAATCTGATCGAGG
>CAZVRZ010000297.1:0-3771 GCA_964629965.1 uncultured Anaerolineaceae bacterium | reverse complement strand
TCACCATGGCAATGCAGCGCGCCAGGCCGATCATGATCAACCCGGCCATGTATTCCGGGTAGCCGCGCAAGAAGATGATCGCCAGCACGAACATCAAGATTGGGCCGATCAACCAATTCTGGATCAGCGAAAGCCCAAGCACTTTTTTATTACGGAAGACATCTCCCAACTCCTCGTACTTGACCTTGGTAAAGGGCGGGTACATCATCAAGATCAGCCCAATGGCGATAGGGATATTGGTTGTTCCTACCGAGACGGCATCGTTGAAGCTTTTGACCCCTTCGGGGAATAAAAAGCCGATCCCGACCCCCACCGCCATGGCCAGGAAGATCCACAGCGTCAGGTAACGGTCCAGGAAAGAGAGTTGTTTGGTCAGGCTTTTTGCCGGAACTTGGGCGGGTATTGATTGGGACATATGTTCCTCCAAAGAATCTGTGATCTGTTTGGTATCTATCCAGAAATTCGCTCACATGTAATTGCGATCGGTTTTGGCATAGGGCCACGCCGAGGCTCGCCCGAGGCGCAATCGCAGATTTAGTGTCGACAAGGAGATTGCTTCGTCGCAAAGAATGCTTCTCTAACGACAGGTCAGGTAATGAATTTTTGGGCCAATTCTTAGGATGATGAAACCGGGCTAACTCTGGGCGTTTGCCAGCCAGGTGGTGACTTCGGCCGGGGTAGGGATGCGCCCTGCGCAGACCACTTTTTCATTAATGACTAAGCCAGGGGTGGAAAGTATGTTGTAATCCATGATCTGGTTGTAATCGGTGACCTTGATTAACTCGGCCTCGATGCCCATACCTTCGACAGCCTGGCGGGCGATGGCTTCCACCTTCTTGCAGTTGGGACAGCCGGAACCTAGAACTTTGATTGTAAGCATAATAATCCTCCGTACAGAAAATATGATTTTCAGGCCTGGACGGCCTGTTAAAAACTAATCGTTCGCCGCGCTCTCGGCGCTCACCCGCGCCTGGTTGCGCCGGTTGACCCACCACAGCACACCCGCTAGGACCGCCACGAAGGCCGCCAGGTAGAACAGGATCAGGCCGATGCTGGCGCCATCCACCCACGAGCCGTAGATCAGGCCAGCCAATGTGCTGAACAGCGCTACCCAGAACACGTACACCCAGGCCCGCAGCCGCCCGATGATGGTAGCGGTAATGAGGATGCTTTGCAGGCTCAGTTCGGGGTCAGATATCAGGTAAGCCAGCAGCGGGCCGCGGTGCATGCCCAGGCTGAGGAACATCTGGGCAATGGGCACCTCCACCAGCGTGGGGAAGTACATGAAAACGCCAAACACCACGCCGACGAAGTTGCCAAAGAGCGTATTTTGCCCGGCGATGGCCTGGATCCACTCAGGCTGGATCAGCATGCGGATAATGCCCACGGCAAACACACCCACGATGAGCAGCGGGAAGATCTGTTTGACAAAGCGCCACGATTCCCACAGGAAATCTCGCGTTTCATCCTCGGTCAGCGCCTTTTTGATCATCCAGCCCAAAACGATCACCGAGAGCAATACGCCAAAGAACTTGCCGGTCAGCGCCAGGGTCACGCCGCCCGCGTAGGGGGTGAAACCTAAAGCCGCAATCAGCAGGGTCAGCCCGACCAGGGCAGTGGAAATCCACGTCCAGGCGTTGAAGCCTTCGTGAATTTTCTCAATGCCTTTCCAGGAAGTCAGCCCAATCAGCACCAACATACCGATCAAGATGGTCCCTTGCGCAGTGACGCCCTCCTCACCCTTAGCCGGGTCAAAGGGTACCAACTGGTATAGGCCGTCTTGTAGACGGTCTAGCCCGGCAATGGGCAGGTCGATCTGGGCGTAGGTCTGTTTGAGAAATTCGAACTGGAAGGTGCCTGCCACCAGCAAGGCCACCAACACAAGCATAAAGATTAAGACTGCCCGGCGCATGGCAGCCTGCCCGGCAAACATGGCATCGGTGGCGCGGTCATGCTCGGCATCTTGCTTGCTGAAGATGAGTGCCATGATGATGCCCACGCCAATGCCAAACACTAGCGAGAGCACCAGGCGGGCGATGGCCAGGTCCATGCCGATCACGCTGCCGGTATAGGCCAGCGCCAGGATGTTGATCGCGGGGGCCACGAACAGGAAGGTGATGGCCGGGCCAATCCCGGCGCCCTTCTTGTAGATGCCTGCAAACAAGGGGATGACCGTGCAGGAGCATACTGCCAGCAGAAAACCCGCCGCCGCAGCAGCCGGATAGGATATAAACTTGGGCGTATTGCGCCCCAAGAAGCGCGTGACGGTTTCTTTGGGAATTAGTGCTGTCATTGCCCCGGCAATGTAGAAGGCAGGCAACAGGCACAGCAGCACGTGCGCCGCCAGGTAGGCGGCCAGGTTACCCAGGCCGCCCTGAACGAGTTTAAGAAGAAAAGCAAAAATATCCATTAAGTTTCCCTAATCAAAGGTATACACATTTTTCCTGCAAGAGGTGACGCACAAACTGCTGCCGATGCAGCGCTCGGCAATGATGTTTTATCGAATATGATTCAGCCAAAATAAAGGGCGGCGGCTGTCATTGGCAGTGCTACCGCCCAGGGTGATATCAGATCCTTATTTTCCGGCTTCAATGGGCTCCAGAGTGGGTGTTTTGCAGGAGATAGGTTGTGCTCCCGCGTTGCATTTTGGGCAGGGGCAGTTATGCTTTTTTGCCCTGGAAACCGAAACGGATTGGCCATCTGAAACTCCGCTGAAAACGCTGGCCGCATCGATCACCTGGTAAATCTCTGGGCGGATCACCCGGTAGAAGATGTTCCATCCATCGCGGCGGTCACTCACCAACCCGGCATCACGCAGCACCATCAGATGCTGCGAAATATGCGCCTGGCGCAATCCGAACACGGCTTCCATGTGACAGACGCACTGCTCGCCGCTGCGCAGTTCATTCAGGATGGCCAGGCGGGTGGGATGCATCAAGATTTTGAATAACTGGGCTGGTGCCTGATAGGTTTCCATAGAAGTCTCCAAATCGTTATCACATTCGATCAATCGAATGTGATATTAACACCTTTCGCTGATACTGTCAAGCATTACGGACAGCGGATAAAGCCCTGCGCCTACAGGTAGCCGCCGCAGGTGGGGAGTGTATTGCCAAAGCAGTCTTCCTGGTTCGCTTCAGTCAGTTCGCATTGAGCCTGTTAAGCCTGGAAAACCTGGAACGGGTGTTGGAAGAATAAAAAACTCCTGTCCTATTTCATGTATAAGACAGGAGTTTGCTCTGTGCCCATGGGGGTACCGTACGTTAACGTGTCTTAGCCGCGAAAGGGTTGCTGCCCATGTTGAAATTCCTGACCACTCTCTCTGATTCTGGTGATGCACCCTTGATCATGGTAACCAATGCATACAGCAACATTGGAAGACGGAAAATTTGCCACCGCCCTACCAAATGTGGCAACTGTTCTTGCCATAAGATAGAAAGTGATACCCATTTCATAATCATTATCAGCATGAAATCCCCCGTAGTTTTTGTAAATAAGAGCAAATATCGGAAAAGCAGGGCCATCCATGGATTCCTTCCAGTCACAAGCCCAATCATCATCCATCCTGTGCTCCAGTTGATACGTGTTACAGATAAATAAATGGCTCTCCCAGCGATTATCCATGTCGTATTCAAAGTACAACGCTTTTGCAGAATGCGCTATGCCCTTCCGAGCACCTCTCTCAAATAGTTCTCCTAAATTATCCTGATATCCGCTTAATTTAACCCAAGTTGCCACCTAGCGGTGACATGAGAAAGTCCATGCGAAATC
>CAZVRZ010000296.1:0-3887 GCA_964629965.1 uncultured Anaerolineaceae bacterium | reverse complement strand
TTGAGTACAACTCTTCCTGAGTTGAGTACAACTCTTCCTGAGTTGAGTACAACTCTTCCTGAGTTGAGTACAACTCACGTGGTATTCGTTTCCAACGGATCGAGACCGAGAGCTTCTTTGACCGCCGTTCCTATTTCTCCGCTTTGTAGGATGCCCTTAACAACGTTGATGTAAGGGTAAAGAACCGTATCTTTTTCAATAAAAGGTATCTGGTCACGAATTAATTTGTATACGGGTGCTGTGCCGGCGCCAAGTCGAGCGGCGCCTCCCTGTGCTTCCCGGCGGAAATCTACACCTTGAGCAGCGGCCATCAACTCGATTGCCAAAATATGCTCAACGTTCTCGATCACCTGGCGGGCTTTTAAGCAAGCGGTGTTTCCCATGCTGACATGGTCTTCGACATTTGCCGAAGTGGGTATATTATCCACGCTGGCGGGATGAGCAAGGATTTTATTCTCAGTGGCCAGCGCCGCCGCGGTATATTGCGTGATCATAAAGCCAGAGTTCAACCCGCCTTCTTTCGTCAGAAAAGAAGGCAATACAAATGAATTGCTCGCCCCATCTGTTAATCGCATGATGCGCCTTTCGGAGATATTCCCCAGCTCTGTGATTGCGATCGCTAAAAAATCCATAGCAAAGGCAATAGGCTCACCATGAAAATTCCCGCCTGAGATGACTGAGACTTCTTCTGTCTTCTCATCGAAAAAGATCAATGGATTATCGGTGACCGCGTTAAGTTCGATTTCGATCACCCAACGGGCATAAGCAATGGCATCACGGATCGCTCCATGGATCTGTGGAATACAACGCAGAGTATAGGCATCCTGTACATTGGTGGGGTCGTATTGACGCGTGAATTCACTGCCGGCCAGCAAGGCGCGTAAATAAGCAGCACATTCCACCTGGCGAGGATGCGGGCGAACGGCATGGATTTTTTCATCGAAAGCCAGGGGGGTTCCGTGCAGGGCCTCCAGGCTCAAACACCCAGCCACATCGGCAGCCTGGCTCAATTGTTTGGCTGCATGCACGGCGATGGCCCCAACGGCGCACATCACAGAAGTCCCATTCGTCAGCGCCAATCCTTCTTTTGCAGCCAGGCTGATTGGCGCTAACCCGGCCCGGCTCAAAGCCTCTAAACCGGGCAGGATCTCTCCCCTGTAATTGGCTTCACCTTCTCCGATCATGACCAAAGCCATGTGGGCAAGTGGAGCCAGGTCGCCGCTTGCGCCGAGAGAGCCTTTTTCTGGGATGCAAGGATGTACTCCCCGCGTGAGCATCTCCAAGAGAAATTGGAGCGTTGCTACTCTGATGCCCGAATTGCCATGAGCCAGTGTGTTTGCTCTGATCAACATAATGGCGCGGGTCGTGGGAATATCAAAGATATTCCCGGTGCCCACCGCATGGCTAACGATAATGTTGCGCTGTAGATTTTCAACCTGGTCAGGTGAGATAATGCGGTCCTTGAAAGCGCCAAAGCCAGTGGTGATGCCGTAGACAATTTCCCCTCGGGCTAGTAATTCTTGCACCGCTTTGGCTGCTCGCTCGACTTTTTTAATCGCCTCGTCTGACAATGCCACCGGCGTTTGCTGATAAGCAACAGCCAGCACCTGATCTATGGTGAGGCAATTTCCATCCAGTTCAATAGAAGAGTTCATTTTGTTACCGTTTCCTTACTGTCATTTATCTTACCATCAAACCAACGGCACAAACATCCCCAGGTGATATAAGATCCAGTTCTCGTGTGGTATATTGTCCTCATCTGGCAGGTGCACGTAGGAAGTGAAAAAGGTGTCGATCTGGCCCCGGTATTCGATGCGGTAGAACTGCATCCGGCCGATCTCTTGGCGCAGGGCTTTTTTAATGTTCCGCAGGGGAGCGCTCTTTGGGTTGTGAAAGAAAAGTACCCGGCAGTGGGCCGCTCTTTCACTGTACAGGCGGTCGTCCAGGTTGAACTTGAGCAGGTTCCTCGTTTTTTGCACCTTTGAGCCTGCGCCCATATTGTAGATCTGCCAGGCGATCTCGCGGTAGTGGTCGCTGGTGGCTTCAGAAATGACGGAGCAGTCGAATCTCTCCAGGATGCTTTTGATCACCTCGATCTTTTCCAGGGCCTCGCCTCGGGCGAGGATGAAAGGCAGCCCCCGGAAATCGCCGGGAATTTTTTCCTCATCCATGGGGGCATCTGCGGTAAAGGGCACTGAGTTGAGTACAACTCTCCCTGAGTTGAGTACAAATCCTGCGGTAAAGGGCACCGCGAGGAAGTGCTCGAATTTGATTTTGCGTAAGCGGATGATGCGCGGCTGCAAGCTGTCCGAAAATTCATCGGAGCTCAAGTTGGCGCTTCTCCAATACATTCTTGCGAAGTAATCTTTGTGCAGGCTGTTGTCGGGTAATGCTTGCTGGATTTTTCGGAGAATGTCTCCGTTCGTCACCGTGTTGAGCTTGTTTACCGGTATCGACCAATAACCTGCCTCTGCTCTAAATTCGTTGCCTATCTCCTCCTGCGCGCCGGCCATGACCGGCAGGGCTCCCGCCTTTGCCAGCACCCGTATCACCTCTTGCGGTGAGGGCAAATCACTGCTGTATTCAGGTCTCTTGCGGTAAAGAGCACTGAGTTGAGTACAACTCCTGCGGTAAAGAGCACCGCTTGATTTTTTGATGTTTTCGAGGAATCGTAAGAGATGTTTGTCTTGATGATCGATAAAATATCCCCAAAAGATCCCGGCGCTGCTATGGATTTCGATCCCCGGGATTACGTAAATCCCCAATTTTTCTCCCGCCGCGATCATTTCTGCGATCCCGTCTACCGTGGCGCAATCGGTGATCGCTATCACATGCAAGCCTTGCTCCCTGGCGAAAACGGCCATTTCGGCAGGCGTGTGCTTCCCAAGCGAATAACTGGTGTGGGCGCGCAGAAGAACCTTTTCGGCGCCGTCGAACTGCAAACGGGCCAGGCTCACGGGTTACCTTCCAACAGCTCGTGGACCCGCTCATTCAGCCGGCGATATAGATCGGAGCAGAATTTATAACAGAGCGGATCGCGGAGGCGGTCCTGCAGAACGAATTCCTTGAGCCGCGGCATCTTTTCGCCAGCCGGGAGGTCATGCTCATAAATCCTTGCCCCGCCTTCGCGCAGTTGGATGGTGCAGGCATAGGCCCCCAGCGAGTCGAAAGCACGGTCGTCCAGGCTGTGATAACAGTGGCACTTCTGCATCTGCGCCAGCCCGTGCCTGCCGGTTTTCAATGTTTCCAGGCGGTAGTGGAACATTTTATATCTTGCTGGCACCAAAGCTGTGCAGGCTTTGATGAAATCATCCATTGCCATCGCCTGTTCGCCGCCTCCTGGCCTGGAGATCGCTTCATCCAGGGGTAGGAACTTGAAATCATCGATCCGGCTTTCGATGCACCACTGCAACAGCGTTTTCAATTCTTTGTGATCGTCCCGCATCAATTCGCCGGCGCGCTGAGAATTTAAAGTGATATTGATCGTGACGTGGACCGGTCTTTCTTCATCCCTGTATCTCACCAGGGAGAAAATATTGTTTTGTACACTTTGGAGGCGCTCTTTCGAGCCGGTCATGTGGTCGAATTCTCTATCGTCCAGGGTATCCAACGAGATATAAAAGCGATTGATACCCGCCTGGGCAAGCTGCAGGTACGTTTGGAGCGACGAAGCCCCGTTGGTTGAGACCGAATTGTTCATGCCCCGGGCGCTGGACAGCCTGACAAAATCAGGCAACTGCGGGTGAAGTGATGCCTCGCCCCCTGTCCAGTGGATGTGCCTGGCCCCGTTTTCTGCCAGGTTTTCTACCAACTCAATGACCTGATCGTTTTTCCGGTACTGTATCTTTGAGTAAGGAAATTCCAAAAGTGGGGCAAAAAAGCCTGAC
>CAZVRZ010000295.1:0-3900 GCA_964629965.1 uncultured Anaerolineaceae bacterium | reverse complement strand
CCAGCACCTGGCCCAGAAGTTCAAGGAAAACCCCTGGCTGTTCCCGCCTGTTGTGGTGCGCGACGGCCACCAGGTGAATGCCTACAGTGGCATCCTGCCTGGCGACCAGGCGCTCTATCCTGGCGTGCTGCGGGCTGACTGCCCGTAACTTGGATTTTCCTATTCCTAACACAAACGGAGGTAAACGTGACACACTTAGATGTCACATCGCAGATCGCCATCATTGGCAGCTGCGACAAAGGCTATACCTGGCTCGTGATCGGGCCAGGACAAAAGTTCGGCTGCATCCTGCAGCAGCTTCTCGTCGTGGAAATGCCATGTCCAATCGTGGACATGCGCGGCATCCCAATCGAGAGCTATCAAAGAATCTTGGACGCCCACGCCAAAGCCCTGCTCGGGGTAGATGACGTGGATGCCCTGATCGCTGAGCTGACAGAGATGGGCGGCACAGCCGCCTATCCGTCTGCCTTCTCTGTGGCAGCGGTGACGGCATAAATGGGCGCGTATGGATACATCCGGTGACGCGCTTGGGTTTGCCCATGATGCCGAAGGCAGCGGCGGTCGCCTTTGCATCGCCATGCTGGAAGCCTTGAGCGACCAGATGGCGGCAGAGGGAATCACCGGCGATCCTGCTGAACTGCAGCGACGCTCCCGCCAGGTGCTCGCAGGCCAGCGTCCGTGCCCGCTCCTGGGCACATGCCCACGCTCGCCTAAACCTGAGCAAAAAACGATCTGGCAGCAGCCGATCCAATACAAATTCTTATAAAACGGAGGTAACAATGGCACGAAGAAAATCAGGGGGGTTCCCCTGGCGCGCACCGCGCTGCTACGTATGCAGCAAGTTGGCCGTTATGGTCGATGAAAAGACCGGCGACTATCTGTGCGTGTTCCATCACCAAGCCCGCATCGCCTTGCGCGAGGCGGCTAAAAACCTGCCTGTTGCGCCTTCCAACCCAACGAAGGATGGCGACAATGGCTGAGATCATCCAAGAACGGAGGCTTGTGGAGTGCGTTCGCTACCGGCGCGTCTTTGACCGCAAGGCCGAGCCGGGCAGCGGGTACAGCTTCCCCTGCGACGAGCAAGGCAGGCTTGACTTCTCCGAAACGGATGCCACGCTGATCGCATCCGGGATGTCGCCCGAAAAAGTGGCGGCGTCCACAGAAACAGCCCAGGCGAAGTATCTTTCACTCTGCGACGATCCGGATTTCAATGATCTGGGAATCCAGGTTGAACGATGGAGCTTCTGGGACCCGACCATCATTCGCTGCCAATGCGGCGCGCAGGTCAGCCTGGAAAGCACCTGGCTGAACGCCTGCGACTGCGGACGCGATTACGATTCTGTTGGCAACCTGCTTGCCCCGAGGTGTCAATGGGGCGAGGAAACGGGCGAGCACTGGTGTGATGTTGTTAACGCCGGTGCTGGCTTTGACGACGGTGATGGATTCTTCGATGACATCACCGATGACTTCTAGGCCCTCCGGGCCGTGACCTTAGACCTTGAGACAGGGGAGGCAAAACCTCCCCTGTCCTATCCCCCTACCCTACTCCAATCCAGCCGTTATCATCTGGCCCGCTCTTGCACAAACGAGGCGGGGTTTTGCATAGATGCGGTCTTGCGACGACCCCAATGCCATATTATATAGAAGGAACTCCCTTCTATATTCTTGCATTTCCTCAACTATGCCAATGATGTCCTCGTCTATGCAAACGTTCCGACCTTCTCGCCTGGCAGGGTGACATTTCGACACCTTTTCAGACGAGAGCGCCGGAATGCGCTCTAATCTCACAAACGGAGGTAACAACAATGACTATGACTATCTGGATCAGCACCGAAACACCAGGCGCTGAAATATGGTCGCGCGATGGGCTCATGGTGTGCGCAAAGCTAGAGTTTCATGCGCACGACGATGAGATCGCTTCAATCCAGGCCTGCGGAGACGATTGCGTTGTGGAACGAGCAGGCGTGTTCGACATCCCTGTAAATGCGATGGATAAGCTTTGCCTGGACTGGCTGCGTGAGCGTGGGCTGAGCCCAACGGTGGCGCCCTCTGGGCAGGACAGCCGCACTACCACGCTTATGACCCAAACGGAGGAAAAAACGTGAAAAACACAAAGAAATTGGGTATAATGATAAAGATCGTAGATGTCATCTCGATCTTGCTCATTATCATCGGGCTTTTCTTTGCCGCAGGCAAAGCGCCGCAACCCTCGCTGACCTTCACGCAGTACCAGGAACTCAGCGCAGCGGTGAACGAAGCGGAACTTGCCGCAGCCGAAGGAATGGGAGGCCGCCATGCGCTGGTCGTAATGCTCCTCAACCAATGGGGTTACATCGTCACCGGCACAAGCTGGCAGATCATTCGCTTCGCTCAGCGGCTGTTGGATAAAGGCTGGAAGCCCGGTACAGAGCCTAAACCGGAAGATTGGTAGGAGGTTGCTATGGAAAAAGGCCAGATCATCTATGCAAGTGGATCATGCGGCGTCGTGTTGGACGCATTCGAGAACGAAAGCGGCGAGATGGTCTATCTCGTTCACTTCGCTAAGAATGCGATCCGTCTACAGCAGCCTGAGCTTCAGCTAGAAAAGAGCCTGGTTGGCTTACGTCCGGCAACCCAAGAGGAATTGGATGCCGAGATCATGGGCCTCAAAGCCATGATCGCTGAGCGATTGAAAGACCTGCAATCCGCTGTGGCGAAACCCATCCCGGTAGAGCTTTCCATCTCCCACCCAGCTTAAGCAGCATCATCAAACAAGGCAATCTTGCACCCCTGGTAAAACAGCCAGGGGTGCAGTTGCATTTAATAACAAACGGAGGCAACAATGCGTATCCAAGTTCAAACTCCTGGCGCCATCGTGACAGGGCGCAATGGAATATTCTTATGTGTCAATCTGGCTTTCGGTGCAGGAGACAAAGAAGCCTACATTGACGCTATTGGGAAAAGCGGACGCACCATCAACGCCGGGATGTACAACATCCCGATCGAGGCGATGGACGATGCCTGCATGGCCTGGCTGCGGCAGCGTGGGCTGATCCCAACCCCGGAGGCGAGCAATGAGCCTGCCCCCGGATAAGATCAAGCCGCACTACCGCGACTGGCGCAGCCAGAGGCCCAAGCCGGAAGTGGATTTCGGCGTCTGGTGGACGTTCCAGGGATATCCCTTGTGGCATCGCTGGCGCGTAAGCTGGATTCCTTCCACTGGCGAGCTGTATGCCTGCCAGCCTCACACCAACTACTACATCGAGCTGGCAACGATCCCCAACCGCGAGTCTGTCGAGAAGGTGATGGATGGGTGGGCCAATCCTGAAGGCCCGCTCTACCAAAACCTGCTTGCACTCACCGAGCAATTGGGGATGTAACCATGAACATCCCCACCGTGATCGCTGCAGCCATTCGCCGCGGCGCGGCGGTGGCTGTTTCTGTGTCAGGCGGGAAAGACTCGCAGGCAATGGAGCGAGTTCTAGCCCGCCTGCACCGTGAACGGGCATGGCCGGGCAGCTTCTTTGCCATCCATGCTGATGTTGGTGCCGAGTTCGATTGGCCCTGGACGATCCCGCTCTGCGAGCGCAACGCCCAGGCCATCGGCTACCCGCTGTACATCGTCCGGCGTAAAGATGGTCGTGATCTACACGGTATCATCCAGCGCCGGGTTGATGTAACCAGTGGAAGCGGCAAGCCGCCGTTTCCGAATATGCAGTGCCGGTTTTGCACATCTGACGGCAAAGTTGGCCCAATTGACGTGCTGCTCCGGCAGGCGTCCCAAGACCTGGTTGTATGCGCAGTAGGCTTGCGGGCTGAGGAAAGCCCCGGTCGCGCAAAGCAGCGTGCGGTCACAATCCGCTGGGACATCACCACCGGAAAGCTCAAAAAACTGCCCCGTGAGGAGCAGAAAAAGCTTAC
>CAZVRZ010000294.1:0-3925 GCA_964629965.1 uncultured Anaerolineaceae bacterium | reverse complement strand
GCTTTCATACATCACTCCTTGGTTATGGCGTATTCAATTTGTTGAGCCACCTAACGATTAAGGATTGATGTGGCGGTCAGAGCCAATGCCGAAGCCCGGTTCAACGCCCCGCCACATCAATCCGAGTTGAACTAAGCCGTCTTAGGAAACGCAACTGGCTATTTGGGATTTAAGGCCCATCATCAAAGGTTTTTTGGGGTCATCGTTGATCTTTCTGGAATAATTGTACATTGAGATGGCAAATTTTTGTTGAAGTGTAGGGATAAAAACGGGCAGTTGGAAGGTCTTTTCTTGGCTTAGGGCGTGCGAAATCAGGGTTGCGTGGATCAGACCCAGCACCCAGATTGAGAGAAGATATTTCAGAAGGCGAAACTTGCTCATGGTGGACAGCGTCCCGTAGGTCGAATAGTGTGTTGAAATTGCAGCGGCTGACCACAACTTGGGCAGTTCAGCTTTGGCTCTGAGGGCGAATTGCCTGGCTCTGGTGCAGATTCTGCTTCTTCAAAGTTCAAGTTCCCTGGGTACTTCTGCATAAGCAGCTGTCGCAAAGCAGACAGGTGCCTGCGACAGCCGGGTGCGAAAAAGCCAAAGTAACGCACCTTGACAAAACCTTTGGGGAGCACATGCTGTAAAAAGCGATGGATGAACGCTTCGGCAGAGAGGGTGCACAACTTGAGTTGGCCGGTATCCGTGGCACGATAGCGGAAGGTGACCTGGTCATTTTCGAGTTTGACCAAGCGGCGGTTGCTGATGGCGACGCGGAAAACATAGGGAGCCAGGTACTTCAAAGCTGTGCGGCCATTGCCGACCGGTTTGCAGTGAACGACCCATTCTTGCTGCCAGACCTTTGGCGGTATTTGTGTGAAAAGGGCTGTCTTTTGCAAGGCATGCCGGAACTTGCCGCGAAATACCTTGGAGAGCGCCTTCACCGGCAGCAGAAAATCCTGCCGGGCAGGCTGCCAGGTTTGAGTATTCGCACCCAGGCCGCCTGCCGGAACCAGGTAGTGGATATGCGGATGATAGGCCAGGTTGCGTCCCCAGGTGTGCAGGATGCCTACCATGCCAATCTGACCGCCAACATAACGGGCATCTTTCGCCAATTGCTGCGTGGCCGCCGCCGAAACCCGAAAGAGCAGGTTGTACAACAGGCTCTGATTGCTGCGCACGATTTCATTCAAAGCGCCCGGTAGAGTAAAAGTCAACATGAAGTACGGTACGGGCAAGAGCAAATCTTGCTGCTCTTCCAACCATTCCTGGGCCTTGTCGTTCTGGCACTTTGGGCAATGCCGATTGCGGCAGGAATGGTAACTGTACTGCATCTCGCCGCATTGAGGGCAGGCGTAGACCTGCCCTCCCAGGGCCTCCGTGCGGCACTGTTCAATGGCGCGCATGGCCTGCCGGTGACTCAGCAGGATTTGATCAGCGTACTTTTGGCGATAAGCAGGGCCGTACTGGCGAAAGATATCAGCCAGTTCTAGTCCCACAACCCCGCCACCATGCGATTGACTGTCTGGATCGCCAGGTCTTCGCTTGGTTTGGTCAGGTGCGTGTAAATCGCAGTGGTGGTGGGTGAAGCATGCCCCAGGTAGGCCTGGATAATTCGTAAATTCAGCCCGGCTTCCAGCAGGTGTGTGGCATACGAATGGCGCAAAGTATGCACCGTGGCCGGTTTCAGGATACCACTATCGCGTCTCGCAGCCTGAAATGCCCGCTGCAGCCCACTGGCATCCATCGGCCCATTAACGCTATGGTGCGCTGACGGGAAAATCCAGACTGGATCGCGATGCGCACCCCAATACTGGCGCAGCATTTCCAGCACCGGTTGGGGCAACGGCACATAGCGGTCTTTGCCACCCTTGCCCTGGTACACGTGCAACATTTGGCGACCTCCGTCAATGTGACTGATCTGCAAGTGCAACCCTTCTTGCAAACGCAGCCCGCAGGCGTAGATCGTGCTCAGGCATACCCGATAAGGCCAACGCCGCACGCGTGCCAATATCTGGCGTACCTCTTCTAAACTCAGCACCACTGGCAGCTTCTTCTCCTGCGGTGGGCGCAACAGCGCTAAAGTAGCCCACTGCCGCTGCAAGGTGCGCTCGTAGAAGAACTTGATCCCGCACAAAGCCAGGGTGATGGTGCTGCGCGAAGCCTTCTTGACATTTTTTAGGTACAGAAAATACTGGCGCAGTTCATCTTCAGTAACCTGATCCGGCGATTTATTGAAGTACGCTGCTAACTGGCGCACGGCCCGCAGATAGGAATCTTGTGTCCTCTTTGAAAATCCGTGCAACTGCATATCCTCGATCATCTTTTGACGTAACGCGGTCATAGCTAAACCTCCTGTGAAATGGGATTTTTGAACCTTCACAGGAAATATAGCCCGGATCGCGACAGGGTGGAATGTTTTCGAAGCGTTTGGGGAAAGAAAAGAGCGCTGGCCTTACCTGCGCGCAGCGCTTAGTTCAACTATTAATTATACGGCTTTCCACTATACTGCATCATCGCGGTTGATTCACTCTGTCTTCGGTGAATATACAGCATGCTCGCTATGATATTGGAACCTAACCCGCGATTGATGTACCAGACCCTTTAATTTTACACCGAACTGCTTACAGCGCACAATTTTCTACCCACTTTCCGGCCCTGTCTCCTGGGAACGCCCAGGCGAGAGGGCCGGAGTCTTTTCGCGCCCACCACCATCAATCTACAACTATTGGAGGCAATCCATTTATGGACACTGTACTGCTTTTTCGCAAACGAACCCCGCTGACCGACGACCGCCTGCCCTGGCTGCGCGGCTCAGAGGAACATCCCTGGCCGGCCCGGCGCAACGCCAGCGGCAAGGGCGTTGTATCGGCGATCCTGGTGCGGGCGCTGCTCAGCGCGCTGGAAGGTAGCGTGCTCGAAGCGGGCCGCTCGCGATCAACCAACCACGTCAATGCCGTGGTGCGCTCGCATTCCAAGCCTGAAACGGCTGCCGAATGCTGGCTGGACTGGTCGAGCAGCCGCTGCGGCGTGCCGCACGGTGAGGCAACGAAAGTTACGTATCATCTTGGCGTTCTGGCCATCCTCCAGGCGCTGGGCGAACCGGAACTGGCGCAGGATTTCTGGCAGGCCTATACGGGATTGCTGGGAGCCTTTCGCCAGTACGGCCGCTCGGCCGAGATCAAGGAGCCGCTCTGCCGCGCCGCAGACGAGCTGTACTTTTGGCTGCGCTACGGCCCGGCTGATGCGGATTCATCCCACAGCCGGCTGGAAGCGCTGCAGATCGGTCCGCAGCGGCCAACACCCGACACGTCCGACCTGTTCTCGATGAACGTCAACCCGCTTACCGACCCAGACGCGCTGCGCACACTGCTCGGAAACGACAATGCGCCGGAAGAAGCTGCGCCAGTCGCAGCCGAAGAACCTGCCGTCCCCGGTGGGTTTGTCGGCTGGCAGGCGGCGGCCCTGGCCGATGCGCTCGCATCTGGGGACAACGTTTTACTCGCTGGCGCAACCGGAACGGGGAAAACTTTCGCGCTTCACCAGGTTGTCCAGCACATGGACTCTTTCCTGGTGACCATCGAAGGTAAGGAAGGGTTGACCGACCTGGATTTCATCGGGGCGATCCTACCCCAGGAAGATGGATCTCGCCGCTGGATAGATGGCCCGCTGCTGCGCGCCATGCGCCAGGCCAGGCTCGAACCTGTGCTCCTGTTTGTAGATGAATGTAATCGCGTTCCGCGCGTCCATCTGAACATCCTGCTGGGCTTGATGAACCCCAAATCGGGGCAGGCCTGCCGGCAAATGGGCATGGATATGGGCGGTAAAGGAGCACCGCTTGATGAAGGCCCGTTCTACATCGTCGAAGCGCCGATGACCAGCGAAATCGTCGCCTGCCCGGCAGCGCGCCTGCGCATCGTGGCGGCTGGCAACTTCGGCC
>CAZVRZ010000293.1:0-3930 GCA_964629965.1 uncultured Anaerolineaceae bacterium | reverse complement strand
AAAAGGCATTGGCCGCGTATTTGATCATCTCCGCGCTCACCAGGTCGCAGACCAAGACCGGTACTTCCTGCAAGCCCTCAGGCCGGGGCAGGCCAGATGGGGCTGCAAAATTTTGCTGGATAAGTGGTTCGTAGAGCGCCAGCAGTTTTTGGGTGGCTTCGGCGTTATCTGAGCCAATAATCACCCGGTCCGGGTAAAAGGAGTCCCTCAGGGCTTCGCCCTGCTTGAGGAATTCGGGCATAGAAACGACACTGACAAGCCCGTTGGCTTTCTGCTGGTGCAGCTGCTGGTAGTATTCGCGGATGATGGAAGCCACCCAGTTGCCAGAGCCAATCGGCACGGTGGATTTGTTGATGACGATCAGGTGCGAATCTTCGCGCAGGTTGGCAGCGATGTCCTCAGCGGCCTTGCGCAAGTAGTCCAGATTGGCGCTGCCATCTGGGTTGGAGGGCGTGCCCACGGCAATGAAGGCCACGTCAGTTTGGGAAAGGTCGATTTCGGCATAGGAGCTGGCAAAGCTGAGGTTCTGCGCAACTTGGGGCAGAAGCTCTTCCAGGTGCGGCTCGTAGAAAGGTGCAATCCCAGCCTGCAGCTGGGCAATGCGCTCCGCGTTGACGTCCAGGCAGGTAACCTGGTTGCCCAGGAAGGCCAGAGCCACGCCAGTATTCAGCCCCACATATCCAGTTCCAATAATCAGTACGCGCATAATTCCTCGGTGCTTGTGTATTTGTGTGAATTGTACCGTAATCATAAGTGTTTACCGTCATTGCAAAAACTCCATTGCGGCTAATGGGTACTAAGCCTGAAGGCTGAGGGCTAACAATCTTTATTTTCGTACCAACCTTCTTGAAAGGACACAAGCAGATTGCCGCGTCGCATGGGCTCCTCGCAATGACCGGTGAATTTTCTGTTTTGTCGGCAGCAGGAGGGATCTGTGTTGCATCTCTGATTTCATCGACCATCATTTGGTCATCTCGACGCAGGAGAGATCTGTGTTGCATCTCTGATTTCATTGACACTCATTTTGTCATCCCGACCGCAGGAGGGATCTGTGTTGATTGCTTTGCCTTACCTAAACGCCATCCTCGTGTAAGGCGCAATTAGTGTTCCTCCCATTATCCGGTCAATAAACACCTTTGTTTTCAGAGCCCCCCAACAGGAAATTTAATGAGGCGCTTTGGAAATGTTTATTTAAACAGACTAATTTTTAAGAATTTCAAAAAGGCGATGTTAGAATGTTAGTAACATAAACCGAACTGACAGAAAGAAGAGTATCGTGGAGTGAAACAATTAAGGTCAATTCTTGTCTGCCTCTTCCTTATAATGGCGCTAAGCACCAATGCGTTGGCCGCGCCGCTTTCTCAAACTTCAATAATTCATTACGTAAAATCAACCCCTACTGGGTTAAAAAACTGCACCAGCTGGGATAATGCCTGCGGATTGCAAGCCGCGCTCGATAAAGCTCAGTCTGGAGACAAAATCTACGTTGCGGCCGGAACCTATCTGCCCAGCAAGCGAACGTCCGACAACATGCGTTCAGCCACCTTCCAGCTAATACCAGGCGTGGCCATTTTCGGTGGCTTCCCTGCGACTGGTGGCGAAATGGCAGATCGAGACTGGGCTGCTAACGTGACGACATTAAGCGGGGACATCGGGACTCTTGGGGTTATTAGCGATAATAGTTACCACGTGGTAACTGGCAGCGGAGTTACCGCAACCACCATCCTTGATGGCTTCACCATCAGTGATGGAAATGCCAATCGTGCTGTTGGGGGCGGCGGGATGTACAATACGGAGAATAGTAGCCCAACGCTGTCTAATCTGATCTTCTCTGATAACTCTGCATTCGAGGGCGGTGGCGGGATCTACAATACGAACAACAGCAGTCCCGTTCTGAGCAATGTTAGTTTTATCAGTAATTCAACTGAATATGATGGAGGCGGGATACTTAACGAAGTCAACAGCAACCCTATACTGACCAACGTTACCTTCAACGGGAACTTAGCAATGCTTGGCGGTGGAATCCACAACGACAATAGCAATCCCTTCCTGACCAACGTGACCTTCAGCGGTAACTTAGCTGATAACAACGGCGGTGGGATGTACAACTATGGAAGCAATCCCAGCCTGACCGACGTAACATTCAGCGATAACACTGCAAATCGTGGCGGCGGGATGTACAACGGTGTAAGCAGCCCCACACTGACCGACGTGAGGTTCAGCAGTAACTCGGCTGATAATGGAGGCGGGATGTACCATATGGGTGGCAACCCTGCACTGACCAACGTGACCTTCAGTGATAACTCGGCTGATAATGGCGGCGGGATGTACAACATGGGTGGCAACCCTACATTGACCAACGTGAGCTTCAACGGTAACTCTGCAAATCGTGGCGGCGGTATGTTCAATACCAGCAGCAACCCCAGCCTGAACAACGTAACCTTCAGCGCTAACTCTGCTGGTGGCAACGGTGGTGGGATTTTAAACGAATCCAGCAGCCCAACACTGACCAATGTCACTTTTTCAGGAAATATTGCAAATGATAGAGGCGGTGGGTTGGCTGACTCTGATCGCAGCAGATCACGGCTGACCAATGTTACCTTTACAGGCAACCAGGCGAGTACCAGCAGCATTGGCGGTGCAATCTTGCTCGGTGGAGATGGTTCAATACTGTCCAACGTCATTGTGTGGGGAAATACGCCCTCAGAAAATCAAGTTGGTTATTATTATCCAACCGCTTACGCCAATATCACTTACAGCATCATTGAGGGTTGGACTTTGGGAGGGACAGGCAACAGAAAAACAAACCCCTCATTGGGCCCTTTGGCTGATAATGGCGGCTTTACCCAAACCCACGCGCTTGGAACTGAAAGCTCTGCAATCGGCGCGGGTGACCCAACAAAATGCCCTGCCACCGATCAGCGCGGTCATCTGCGCCTTATTGATGGCAGCGGAAATGCATCAACTTCCTGCGATATTGGCGCGTATGAATTGGGTTATTCAATAAATGTAGGTATTGAAGGAAGTGGAGAAGTAGCCCTCCCGCCAAACAGAGCTGACTTCTTTGACGGTGAGACGGTCACCCTCACTGCCATTTCTGACCCCGGTTGGACTTTTGCTGGCTGGAGTGGAGCCGCGTCTGTTACGGATAACCCCTTGAATATCACGATGGTTGGAGATGCCAACCTCACGGCTACCTTCACCCGGGATGAGTACACCCTGACAATCGTGCCAGAAGGATCTGGAACTGTAGACAAATCCACAGACCAGGACACATTCCACTATGGCGAGACGGTCACCCTCACAGCCAATCCCGTACCGGATTGGTCGTTCACCGGCTGGGGCGGAGGTGCAACGGGCACTGAAAACCCGCTGGTTCTCACCTTCGATGGCAACAAGACCATCACCGCGCGTTTTGAGCAATCGATCTTCAGATATTTCTTGGTGCCGATCTTTAAGTAGTACTAATACTACTCTGAAGTCCTAGGTCTGCCAAAGACCAAGTGAATCGTGGACCTAAGTTGGCAATTTCCAGGTTTGCCTAGCTGTTCTTGGTATACTGAAATTCACAAAACTTGCAGAGTGAAAGAGTTTGCTATGAGTATTAAGCTCCTTCGGTCCATCGGCGTCTGCCTCTTGTTGTGTATTACGACAAGCTCTATTGCTACGGCAGCCCCCATTTCGCAGACAAGCAGTAATATCCTCTATGTCAAACAGGAAGTTTCAGGGTCAGATGACTGTAGTAATTGGGAAAATGCCTGTGGATTGCAGGCTGCGCTGGAAAAAGCATCCTCTGGCCAAGAAATCTGGGTAGCCGCGGGAACTTACCGACCCACTGAGCCCATATCGTCACTTTACCCGAAGAATTCGCCCACTTTCAACTTGGAAACAGGCGTGGCTATCTACGGTGGATTCCCGGCAGAAGGTGGC
>CAZVRZ010000292.1:0-3937 GCA_964629965.1 uncultured Anaerolineaceae bacterium | reverse complement strand
CAGCACCAGCCGTCAATCCTTCGATAATCCGGCGCTGGAAGATCAGCACCAACACCAACACCGGCACAGTGACGATGACGGTAGCGGCGATCCGATCGGCCACGGGCACTTCGTACCCATAACCGCCAAAATTCGCAATCGCAACCGGCACCGTCTGAGATGCTTTGCTCACTAGCGTGAAGGTCAACGCAAACAGGTATTCATTCCAGGCAGAAATGAACGCCAACAAGCCCGTCGTGACCAGAGCTGGAGCGGTGAGTGGCACCAATATCCGCGAGAATGTCTGGAAAGGTGTCGCGCCATCCACCAATGCAGCTTGCTCGATCTCAGCCGGCAATCCCTGGAAAAAACTCGTCAAAACCCATACAGTGAACGGCAGGGTGAAGATCGGATAGGTAAACATGAGCGACGCAGTTGAGCCATAAATATCCAGATCGTTCACGATGGCAAACAGACCCGACAGGATGGAAATCTGCGGGAACATCGTCATCGCCAACACAGTATAGAGCACAACCATACGCCCTTTGAAGCGCACCCGCCCCAGAGCATATGCGGCGAAAGAGCCAATCACCAGAGACAGCAGAACGGTCACTGTCGCCACGACTGCCGAGTTGAACATCGTACGCATGAAGTTCTTGTCTTCAAAGAGGTTCTGGTAGTTGATCAGGTTCAACTCTTCGGGCAAATAGCGAGCCTCGACCAATACCTGTGCATTGGTACGAAATGAGATGCTTATCGCGTAGAAGAAAGGAGCCATAGTGTAGAACGCAATGATAAGCACCATGAGCCAAAACAACCCACGGCCCGCCAACCGGAGGGCATGTCTGCTAGAAGAACCAGAAGTGATCGTCTGTGCGCTCATTCTTGCTCAATCCCCACTAGTTTGACGTACAGGACCGTGAAAATGAGTATCAGGATGAAGATCATCACTCCAACTGCAGAGGCATACCCATCCTGACGGGTGAGCACCAGCACGTTGTAATTATAGGTAGCCATAGATGGCCGAGTGGTATCCAACAAGACCTGGAACACATCAAACGCGCGCAGTGCATCCAACGTGCGGAAGATCAGAGCGACCGCAATGGTCGGGCGCAATAGAGGTAGAGTGATCGAGAAAAACTGGCGAATCCTCGAGGCGCCATCGACCGAGGCCGCCTCGTACAAATCAGCGGATATCGTTTGCAATCCCGCCAGCAGAAGCAACGCCATAAAAGGAGATGTCTTCCAAACATCGACCGCAACAATGGACCCCATCCAAGGTCCAGTCGTGGCGAACCACTGCTTTGCCTGGGAGATGATCCCCACGTCAATCAGCAACTTGTTGAAGATCCCGGTCTGGTCTCCACGCAGCATTACCTGCCACAACACAGCCGATACGACCGTAGGAATTGCCCACGGGACCAACATAGCCGCGCGCATCAAGCCGCGGCCTTTGAAACTGGAATTCACGACCAGGGCAATCACCAGACCCAGCAGCAATTCCAATACAACTGATATGAAAGTGAAGCGCAACGTATTGCCGATCGAGTTCAGAAAGACCGGATCCTTCCCTAACAGCCGCAACCCCGTATCGCTAGCCGGTAGCTGCCAGGTTGTTGCCACATCATACCGCTTATAGTCCTTGCGCTCGTCCGCTGACATAGAGCGCAGATTATCTCGTTCCTTCTGCTCAATGTCCGAGACCTCCCACACAGTCGTGCCATTGGGTGTGAGCGAGCACTCTCCGGCGTCATCTTTCTTGCACTCAACGGTCGTGAACTTGAAGCTGAGAAGGTTCTTGTAGTTCTGCAAACCAACAAAGCGGGCGGGCCGGATGGTTCCAAATTCGTCGTCCGTGAGGCTCTTGATAAACGTCTGCTCCAGAGGGCGAGCAGCCACTAACGCCAACACTACCAGAGTTGGAACCAAGAGTGTCCAGGCAAACCGCGTCTGGCGCGAGGTTAATGACTCTTCGCCAGTAAAAAGGGTATCCAGCACACGGCTTAACCAACGATACGCCAATGCCAGGGGAAGAATCGCGAATACAAAAGGCAAAGCAGCGACAATCGCTTTTCCCACATTGAAGGGCTGGTCGCCAACCAGCCCTCCCTTGCCGTTGGTCCAAAAAGCCCAGATAGCTCCAACAACCATTCCAACCATCAACCACAGAAACGCAATCACCGCCCAGCGTGCTGCTATCGCGTCATATCGGCGAAGACGCCTACCAAGACTCAAAAACAGTACCCCAAGCGCAATCACGATGATAGGAACAACAAATCCAAAGCTTTTCAGATAGGCTACAGCAAATGTTGGAGCTACATTCTTGGGGATGGTGCGTGACGCCTCTGACAAGCCGCCATCTGCTTGAGGACGCAAAAACCCTACAGTGATTTCAAAATCGTCATCTTTGAGCGCAACATCGTCTTCTTTTATGAGCGCTCGGACCTCTTCCAATGACAGACCGGTAACATCCGCGTCATCAATGCTGATCAGTCGATCCTCATTTTTGACCCCGGTCAGGTCGGATTGTCCGCCCATAATAGGGCTGAGCTCGAAGTATGACTCATCACCTTCCGTCACTTGCTGTACGTTCAACCCAATGCCGGGAATCTTGGGGCCTTCGGTAGCTTCGCGGATATCGTCGCTGGTGGCAATCGCATAGAAGAGCAGCCCAAAAGCAATCGCGCCAATCATCATGAGCAGGCCGCTCACCAGTTCAAGAGCTATAACTTCTTGTTCAGTGGGACGTCGTCGCCCTACTCCGGGCGGAATTAGGGTCATGGAGAACGACTCCTTTGTCAAATTGAATTGTGCTGACACTGGCGCCCAAATTGATTCATGGGTCAGGCATTGGTGTCAACACGGTCTATTGGGTAAGAAGTGGGGTGTAATAGACTGGGGGCAGAACTAGCTCTGCCCCCAGCGAAATCAATTTAGACCAACGGAGCCTGGACAGTGCAGAACCTAGGGCAACGTGAATCCCAGATCAGCCAAAGCCAGCTCAAGATCGCCCATGGCGGTAGCCGCATCAGAGCTACCTGCCAAGACCTGATTGACGGCTGTGTAATACAGTTCCGACACCTTGGCATACTGCGTTCCAGCCACACCAGGACGCGGGGTTGCCGCATTCAAGATGTCCGAGGTGAAAGCCAGGTAGGGCAGCGCTTCCTGCAATTCAGCATCATCGTACAACGCCGGCAGAACGGGCTGCTCGCCGCGAGCCAGATGGAAGGTAACCAACGCATCATAGCTGGTGAGCCAATTCGCAAACGCGATCGACGGCTCGATATTCTGGGAGTACTTGGATACAGCGATACCCCATCCACCAAGCGTGGCCGCCGTCATGCCAGCTTCCTTGCCAGGCAGCGATACCGTTGAGAACTTGTCTTTGATCACGCTGTCATCAGCCTGGCCGAGCGTGAATGCATAGGCCCAGTTGCGCATAAACGCAGCGTTACCAGCCTGCCACACCGCGCGTGATTCTTCTTCCGAATAGGTCAGAACTTCCGACGGCACAAAATCGCCAACCCAGCTCGCAACCTTATCGAAGACGCCCTCGGGGCTAAGAATCCGCCCGCCGCCAACCGATACCTGCCACTCAAGGGCATCGCAGGTCAGGCCCTCATACGCCTTACCCTGGAACACAAAGCCCCAGAAATTGGGATTGCCTTCAGCGCGCTCGCCATCCTGGATAGTCTTCGCAGCGGCAGCCAGCTCGTCCCAAGTCGTGGGTACTTCAAGTCCGTACTTTTCAAGCAGGTCCGAGCGGTAGAACAGCATCCCGCCACCCGCAAACCAGGGTAACGAAACCAGGCGTCCCTAGATGGTGTAGGCATCGAGCACGGCAGCATAGAAGCGGCTCAGCGTATCATCATCCATGTATTCACTCACATCTACCAGGTGCTCAGCGATCATGGCCGGCCACACGACATCGACCATGAAGACGTCGATTTCGCTG
>CAZVRZ010000291.1:0-3938 GCA_964629965.1 uncultured Anaerolineaceae bacterium | reverse complement strand
TACTTGCCTCCGTACGACAATTTTCTCACACCTATTCCAAATGCGATTACCCTACGTAGCCCTATCATTTACTTGACCCCTGGCAAAGTCCGGGTTAAAATACTCTTCCAAATCGTTTTGGACAAATAACTTCCCCAGCAGCCGGCCCACGCGCCGGTCTTTCTCAAAGGAATCGCATGCCGATCACCATTCGTGATGTCTCTCAACGTTTAAATCTCTCCCCCACCACCGTTTCACGCGCCCTGGACGGGTACGATGACGTGGCAGAAGAGACGCGCCAACTGGTGAGAAGGACTGCGCAAGAGATGGGATACGTTCCCAACCAGGCTGCTCGCCAACTCCGGCGGCGGCGTTCCGACACCATCGGCTACATCCTGCCGGCTGACAAACCCCGTTTCTCCGATCCTTTTTTTGCCGAGTTCGTTGCCGGCCTGGGGGATCAAGCCGCTGCCTACGGCCTTGACCTGCTCGTTTCCACTGCTCCGCCAGGCAGCGCCGCCGAACAGCAGGCCTACCAGCGCTGGGTACATGGGCGCAAGGTAGATGGCATTGTGCTCAATCACATCCTGCTGCAAGATTGGCGAGTAGCGTACCTGGCGCAAGCTCGCTTTCCCTTTGTGACCCTGGAGCGCTCGCTCGACCCTTACGATTACCCATCGGTGGAAGTGAACGGAAGACGCTGGTTCAAAGTACTCATGGAGCATCTGATTGCGGCAGGCCACCGGCGCATTGCCTACGTTGGCGCCGCTCCAGAGTTGAAGATTCAGGCGGATCGCCTGGAGGGCTACCGGGATGGCCTGCAAAGCCATCACTTGTCCCTGGATGCCGAGCTGGTTGTGGATGGTAACCTGACCAGCGAGGGCGGCTATCGCGCCGCGGCACGTTTGCTGGCCCTGCCCAACCCGCCTACCGCCATCGCCTGCGTGGATGATATGACCGCCATGGGCGTGCTGCACGCCGCCCGCGAGCTGGGCCGGACGGTTGGCACAGACCTGGCCGTGGCCGGGTTCGACGGCATTGAGGGTTTTGAGCACACCCAGCCCCCATTAACCACAATCAACCAACCAGTGTACCGCATCGCCCTCCAACTGGTGCAAATGCTGGTGACCCAAATCGCGGGGCAGACATTGAATGAAAAGAATATTCAAATTGAGCCGGTCTTGGAGGTGCGTCAATCTACGACCGGTAAGTAATGAATATCAGTGTAGAAAGGAGCCTACCATGTTCATCAGGAAACATTTCATGGCAGCAGGCAGAACCCTGATCTTTGGGTTGGTCTTGCCTGTGATCTTGATCTTGGGGATGAGCCAGGCCGTTTCGGCGGACCCCGGTGTCATATACGTGGCTCCCAGCGGAAATTGCGGCGGCGTCAATCCATGTTTTGGCACCATACAGGCTGCCATCGACGCCGCCCAAGCCGGCGATGAGATCCGCATTGCCGCCGGCGTCTATAGCGGCATCAACAACCAGGGCGGCAAACCCCAGGTGATGTACATTGCCAAGAGCCTCACCCTGCGAGGCGGGTATACATCTGCCAACTGGATTACGCCCAACCCCGAAGCCAACATCACCGATATCAATGCGCAAACGCTGGGGCGGGCGGCCTACATCACCGGGTCGGATAGCGTAGTGGTGTTGTCGGGGCTGCGCTTTACCTACGGCGACGCCAACGGCTTGGGTGGGTATGCGCCGACTTCTTACCAGACTTACGATGCCGGTGGAAACGTATACATCGACCAGGCCACGGTCACGCTGCACGATTGCCAGATTAGCGACGGCACCGCGCCATCTGGGGGTTACGGCGGCGGACTGCACCTCAACGCCGGCACGCTGTCGGCTGCCGGCGTGCTCTGGCAAACGAACGCGGCGGGCCATGGTGGAGCAGCCTTTCTCTATCACGCTGCGACCACCATCACCGGCAGTCGCATTTGGGACAACCGCACTACCGCGATGAACGGCGAAGGAGCTGCCATAGCCGTTTCCGGCGGCGCATTCACGCTCTCCGGCAGCACCATCGCATCCAACACCGCAGCCCAAAAAGCGCCTGCTGCCGGTGCACTGGATGTAAACGCCAATCCGTTCCTGATCGAGAGCAGCGTGATTAGCGGAACCGTGTCCAGCAGCGGGCTTGACCTGACCGGCGTCGGTACCCTGCGCGGCAGTATCATCCAAGCGAACCAGTACGGCGGCGTGCGTATCGGCGATGGCACGATCACCATGATCGACAATGAGGTCTTGTACAACGGCACGGGCGGCGCGTACGTAGAAGCCGGCGTGTGTGTCACCGGCGTGTGGAACAGCACCGTAAATATCGTTGGAAACCACATTCACCACAACCGGCACACATATGCTACTGCCAAGGGAGGAGGCGTGTACGTTGCTCCTGCAGCGGATGGTTGGGTGACGCTCAGCGACAACATCATTGAGAACAACACGGCCGGCAAGCTGGAATGGCCTTATGATGATGGCTATGGCGGCGGCGTATACATCAATGGCGACCGGGCTACATTGGAGCGCAATATGGTTCGCGCCAATACTGCGATTGGCTTTGTCGGTCCCATTGATCCGATGGGCGGGCTGGGCGGCGGCATTTATATCCGGGGCAATCCCATCCTACGCAACAATATGATCGTTGGCAACCGCGCCAGTTTCAGCGGATCGGGAATTTACGTGTGCGGCTCGGCCCCCGAGCTTTACCACAACACGATTGCCCAGAACGACGAGGGCGGCGAGGGTACTGGGCTGTACGTAGTCGAAGCCTCCTCCACCCAGCGCGCTCAACCTAAGTTGTGGAATACCATCATCATCAGCCAGACGGTGGGCATGTACGTGAAAGGCGATGTGATCAAGAATATTGTGAACGCGGATGGCCTGCTCTGGTATGGCAATGCCGCCAACACCAGCGGCGAGGGCACCCTCTTTCTTGCCAACGAGTACACCGGCGATCCGCTCTTCGTAAACCCTGCCGCAGGCGATTATCACCTCGCTCCCGGTTCGGCTGCCATCGATCGGGGCGTGGCAACAGCCGTGACCGGTGATATAGACGGCGAACCGCGCTGGGGCATTCCCGATCTCGGCGCCGATGAATATTGGGCGCCGGGAGCACTTTTCCGAATTTACCTGCCGTTAACCAAGAAGTAGAAGCTGTTTAGAAAGTGATGAGAGCATGATGAAAACTGTGATTGCAGGGGCTTTGGGCGAATGTGTGCATGTTGCGGGGGTAAACAATTTCCTGCGCCTGGCAGAAGCTGCCGGCTGGCGCACGGTCTTCCTTGGCCCGGCGGTATCCATCGAGCAGATGCTGGCAGCCGCCGAGCGCGAGCAGGCCACCCTGGTGGGCGTTTCCTACCGCCTGACTCCCGAAACCGGCGAGCGCTTGCTGGGCCAGTTTGCCGAGGCGGCCAGCGAATTGCACGAGGCCGGGGTGCGTTTTGCCTTTGGCGGCACGCCGCCGGTGGCCGAGCGTGCCGGGGCCCTTGGCTTCTTCGAGCGCATCTTCGATGGCAGCGAGCCGCCCGAAACTGTGTTGGCCTATCTGAAGGGACAAGGCGCCGCGCAGGCCATTGAGACCGATTTTCCTCAAACCACCATCGAACGCATCCTATGGAAATCACCTTTCCCAATCATCCGTCACCATTTCGGCTTGCCAACCCTGGAAGACACCCACCGCGGTATCCAGCAAATTGCGCAAGCACAGGCCCTGGATGTGGTTTCCCTGGGCATCGACCAGGATGCCCAGGAGAACTTTTATCACCCCGAGCGGCAGGATCCTCGCCGCACCGGGGCCGGCGGAGTTCCCGTGCGCACGCCGCAAGATTACCGCACGCTGTATGCCGCCAGCCGCGGCGGCAATTATCCCCTGCTGCGCACGTATTCCGGCACCGATGATTTCATCCGCCTGGCGGAGATGTACCTGGATACCATTCGCAACGCCTGGT
>CAZVRZ010000290.1:0-3945 GCA_964629965.1 uncultured Anaerolineaceae bacterium | reverse complement strand
GAGAATACCCGCAGGCCGCGCACGATGACCTGTGCGCCTATTTGGTGACAAAAATCTACCGTCAGGCCGCTGTAGCCCATCACCTGAATGTTGGCACAGCCTGTAAAGGCCTGGCTTGCCAGGGCAATCCGTTCTTTGGGTGAAAAGACCAGCGTTTTGAGAGGCCGGTCATAAACGGCCACGATCACGGTATCAAACAAGCGCGCCGTGCGCCGGGCGATATCGATATGCCCATAATGGATCGGGTCGAAAGTACCAGGGAAAACAGCACATACAGTCATTAGCTAACATCTCCTTGCCCGGTTTGCCAGAAACTGTTCAAAGCAGTGACCAATAATTGATGAGATTCAGCGGTGAGATCAGGATCATGAACGAAAATTTGCTGCGCTTGCTTGCGGGCAGTTTCGATCAACCGCACATCAGTAAGGCTTGCCATGCGCAGCTCCGAATGGTATCCCGATTGGCGCGTGCCCAGAAAATCGCCCGGGCCGCGCTGATCCAGGTCGCGCTCTGCCAGGATGAAACCGTCATTGGTTTCAACCATGGCAGACAGGCGCTCGTTTTCGGCCGTATCGGCGTTTTCTGCGACCAAGATGCAGTAAGATTTGGCTTTACCTCGTCCTACCCGGCCGCGGAATTGATGCAACTGCGCCAATCCAAAGCGATTGGCGGCCTCCACCATCATCACCGTGGCGTTGGGAATATCCACGCCAACTTCAACAACCGAAGTGGAAACCAGAACGTGGATCAGCCCGTCGCGGAACTGCGTCATGATGGCTTCTTTCTCTTCTGGCTTCATGCGGCCATGCAGCAATCCAAGCTTGAGATCGGGGAATATTTGGCTTTGCAGGCGCTCGTACTCTTCTACTGCGCCCAGGGCCGGGTTATTTTCGCTTTCCTCAACCAGGGGATAGATGATAAAAGCCTGGCAGCCTTGCTGAACCTGGCCGCGGATCATGGCGTAAGAGCGCTCGCGTTCGTGCGGGAAGTATACCTGGGTCTCAATGCTTTGCCGGCCCGGAGGAAGCTCATCGATCACGGTCAGGTCCAGATCGCCATAAACGGTCAGGGCCAGCGAGCGCGGGATGGGGGTGGCGGTCATCACCAGCAAATGAGGGTTGTTGCCTTTCACGCGCAGGGCAGAGCGTTGTTCCACGCCAAAGCGGTGCTGCTCATCCACGACAACCATCTGGAGATCCTGAAAGATGATCGGATCTTCGATCAGCGCATGCGTACCGATGATGATCTTGATGGTTCCAGCGGATAATTTTTGTTTGATCTCTTCTTTTTCGGCCTCTGTGGTGGCGCCAAGCAGCAATTGGATTTGTTCCGGCGCTAACAATGGGTCGATGGAAGAACCGTCCTCGAGTTGGGTGGCGGCGCATAACAACTGGCTGATATTCTTATAATGTTGTTCGGCCAGGATGCTGGTTGGAGCCATCAAGGCAGCCTGCGCCCCCTGGCTCACGATCATGCTCATGCCGAGCGCCGCGATGATCGTTTTTCCTGAGCCCACATCTCCCTGCAGGAGGCGGTTCATGGGATGCCCGGAATTCAGGTCTGAGCGCAGATCGCTCAAGGCGCGCTGCTGGGCATTGGTGAGTTGATAGGGCAGGCGCGCCAGCTGTGTTTGCAGCCAGTCATCTTCTATCCCAAAAACCCGGGCGGTACGCTCTTGCCAGGTGCTCTTTTGGCGCAGTACACCCAGTTGGAGCAAGAAGATCTCATCGAAGGCCAGGCGGCGGCGTGCCAGCTCCAGTTGTTCTTGCGAATCAGGGAAATGGGCCTGCATTAATGCCGATGACAAATCCATCAGATGGGCGTCTTCTCGGGTGCTTGCGGGCACGGGATCTTGCACGCGCGGCCCCCAGTATGAGACAACTTGATGCATCAGGCTGCGCAGCCAGCGTTGGGTTATGTTGGCAGTCAAAGGGTAAACCGGCGCAATCCGATTGGTGCTCAGGTTCTGCTGGTCCATCATTTCGATCTCTGGGTTGTTCATCACCAAGCGTCCCTGGTATTGATCGATCTTGCCTGAGATGGAGATGTATAACCCGGGAGTCAATTTTTTCGCAATCCAGGGCTGGTTGAACCAGTTGATCCGCAATGAGCCGCTGCTATCGGATACGATGGCTTCAACGATCTGGAAACGTCCTCTGCGGATGGGGCGAGCAACCGCGCTTTCTACCATTGCGATGACAGTGACTTCTTCTCCATACCAGAGCCGGTTGATCGGCTTGAGCTGACTGTAATCCAGGTAACGGCGGGGGAAGAAATATAGCATATCACCCAGGGTAAATATTCCCAGGCGAGTTAAGGTCGAGGCATGGCGAGGCCCAACGCCCTGCAGCACCGTGGTTGGGGCGCTCATGGCTGCCGATGCCCCCTCTACGATGGGGGAGAGTTTTGGAGAGCCAACACCTGCCGGGCGTTTGTTTGCCTGCAGGCTGCGGGCGGGGGCCGGCGCCTTTGTACGTGTGCGAGGGGGAGATGGCAGGGTTTCAACCTTGGGCGGCTCGGGCGCAGGTGGCAGCGAGGGCGGCGGAGGCCCGCTGCCCTCGCGCGAGATCCTTTTCCAAATGCCATCCAGGCTCTCGGCGCGCGAGCGCGGGCTGAGGGTGGGGTAATTTCGCAGGTGCGAAGTTACCAGTTGGACCAAGTCATCTGGCAGGTTTTCTGCGCGCGCTTCTGCTTCCCACAGGGAGAGCATTCGATCCAGCCCGCCCACCACTGCCCGGTTGTCGTACCCGCGATCTGCTTCAAGTTTAAAAAATTTGATGAGCTTGTCGAGAGATGGTTTCATCCAGGCTATTTTACCAACAAATGATGGTCTTCGTTGGCAGCGTGAACAATTGCAAATCCAAGCCCATTGGGTCCCACATGAGTGCCGATAATGGTGGTCACATTGACGATCAAAGGATCTAAGGCCAGCGGCATGTTCAGGTTTTCTGCCAGATAATGGGCATCTGCCTCAGCGTTCGTGTGCAAGATCGCCAATCTTTCCAGTGGCATGCAAGCTTGTACCATTGCTTGAAGCCGTTGGAGGCCTTTGCGGCGCGTGCGAGCCTGGCCTACACTGTAAACCTGGCCATTGTTAAGCTCCAGGATGGGTTTTATCTCCAGCAGGTTTCCCAAACGCGCCCGCACCCACGAAACGCGACCGCTGCGGCGAACGTATTCCAACGTATCCAGCATGGCAACCACCTTGAGCCGGCTGCGGGTACTTTGGATGAAAGCCAGGGTGGTTTCGAGTGAATTTCCCGAACGGGCACTCTCGGCAGCCGCCAATGCCTGAAACCCCAAACCCAACGAAATTTGTCCGCTGTCGATCACCGTAACCCGGCTGCCAAAAGACTGGGCAGCCGCAGAGGCCGTGCTGCAGATTCCACTCAGTTTGTAGGGAATGTGGATTGAGATGATCTGGCTGGCGCCCTGGGCCAATAATGCCTCATATGTGTTTTGGAAGGCGCCTAGCGATGGCGAGGCTGTTTGGGGCTGCGTTTGTAAACCTGGTAAGCGCTCGTAAAATTCGGTGCGCGAGATATTATTCCCATCCTCGTAACTCTTATCATCCAGGATGAGGATATTGGGGATGATATGAATGTGATACTCGTGAGCCAGTTCTTGGGGAATGTCGCAGGCGCTGTCGGTGACAATTGCCAGATGATTCTTATTCTTCATCCGGCTGCTCCATGACCACCAGACCAAGGCTGCGAGGCCCTATCAGGAGAGCCAGCGAAGGGTTGATGGAATGCTCGCTCAGCGAGCTTTTAGGATGGGCCTGTTTAATGCGGTCATGTAAATTGCGCGTTTCTGGATGAAAAGGAGGGTTACCCTGGATCAGAGCAATATGCTCTACCCGGTCAAATTCGCATACAAATTCGATCAGCATATCTGCTGCCTGCCGGATGTTGCGCGCTTTTTGTACCCTCGGTAGATGATTTC
>CAZVRZ010000289.1:0-3986 GCA_964629965.1 uncultured Anaerolineaceae bacterium | reverse complement strand
CAAAGCGAACTGCGCACCGAGCAGGTGGCGGCTGTTTTTGAACAGGCGATCGCGGATTATTTCACCATGATCGTGCCAGAGGTGCAGAAAATCGTCGAAGGTTCAGCCGGCGTCCGGACTCTGGCGCCGCTGCGGCAAAGGCTGCAAAACGTTCTGTTGAATCTCGCCCAGAGCTTGAGCGAGCTCAAGGTCGAGCTGCGGCTGGGCAACGGCCACCACATCGATACAGTGCTGCAGCACTGCCGGATACTCCAGGTCGAGCTGGGATCGCTGCGCAAGCAGATTGCCGACCGTTTTGTCTGTCAAGTCGACCGGCTGATGATGGAAACCGTGCCGCACTACCGGCAGGCCGGCGCAACCATTCAGCTGGTGCGTTGTTCTCCGGCCGCACTCTGGGCGCAGGTTCCGGCCTCCGCCTTTTCGCAGATATTTGAAAACCTGCTGGATAATGCGCTTGCCGCTGTCCGCGGCGCAGCGGTTCAGACCATCCGGGTGGAGCTGGACGCCAATGCGGATTACCTCTTTGTCCGGGTCAAAGACTCGGGGCCGGGCGTGCCGGCAGAGGTCAAGCCCCTGCTGTTTCATCAGCGGGTCAGCAGCAAAGGGGCTGAGAACGGCTTTGGCTTGTTTCATAGTCATGCGATCCTGGAAAAATATGCCGGCGCTATCCGTCTATTGGAGGAGAGCGGCGGAGCCTGCTTTGAAATCGTTCTTAAAAGGATAACTTATGAGCCACCGGTTGCGGCTTTTATTGATTGACGATGACAAACAGTTTGCGCAAGATTTCAGCCTGCTGAGCGAGAAAATATTTCTCGTTCGGCATTCCGGCAGCGGTCAAGAGGGGGTTCGCTCTCTGGAGCAGGACGAGCCGGATGCCGTACTGCTGGATCTGCGCATGGGCGAGGGATGGGACGGCCTGCAAACGCTGCGCCACCTACGCGAGCGTCATCCGGAATTACCGGTGGTGATGGTCACCGATCACGCCGATGCAGAGACCGCGGTGAAGGCGATGAAGCTGGGTGCGGTGTACTATACTTCCAAAAAGCCGCAGATGGCCGCCCTCCACACCGTGATCGAACGGGAACTGCAGCAGGTGGCTTTGAAACGGTTGTATCTGGAGGAAAACGGCAAACGGTATGGCCGGTTGATCGGCGATTCCGTGCAGATGAAGCATATCTATGAACAGATCGGCCGGCTCGCGCGGACCGCCTTCTCGGTGCTGATCAACGGCGAGTCGGGGACCGGCAAGGAACTTGTGGCTCATGAGATTCACAGCCGCAGCGATCGGGCCGGAGAGCCGTTTGTGGCTGTGGACAGCGGCGCTGTTCCAAGCGGGCTGTTCGAGAGCGAGCTCTTTGGCTATGAACGCGGCGCATTCACCGGTGCGACCGGGCGTCACCGCGGCCGGCTGGAGTTGGCGGGCGGGGGCACTCTGTTTCTCGATGAGATTGCGAATCTGCCGCTGGAAGCCCAGGCCAAACTGTTACGGGTGCTGGAAGAGCGGCTGTATTATCGCCTCGGCGGCGAAGAACCTCTTCCGCTTAAAGCGCGGATCATCGTTGCCACCAACCGCAAACTGGAGGAAGAGGTGACCGCGGGACGATTCCGTCAGGATCTCTATTACCGGCTGGCGGGAGTGCAGGTCGACCTGCCGTCCTTGCGCGAGCGCAGAAAAGACATCGCCCTGATCGCCGGCTATTTTCTGCAAAAGTTCAGAAGTGAAAGCTTTGCCCACATACATGGTTTCAGCACGGCCGCGCTGCGCGTTCTCGAGGCCTATCACTGGCCCGGCAATGTGCGCGAGCTCCGCAATGTGGTGGAACAGAGCATGATCTATGCCCATGGGCCGCTGATCGAAGAGCACGATATCCATCTGCGTCCTTTATCCTCTTCGAGTGCAACCCTGTTTGCGGATCTGCTGCAGCGGCCGTACGAGCGTGCCAAGGAAGAACTGATCACCCAGTTCAAGGCTGAATACCTTCGGGTTCTGTTGCAGCGTCACCAGGGGAACATCACGGCCGCGGCGCGCGAGTCCGGGATCGCCCGCTCCAGTCTGCACCGCATGTTGGCTGACCTGGGATTGCGTGGCCGCTAGGAAAAAGTCCGGCTGTTCCGTCCTTGCTATGGTTGGTCCCCGTCCTCTGTCGCATCTATATCACACCGCCATCTTTTATTCTTCCATACACTTGCCGGCTAATCCGACCAAGCCGGCCTGTCGCCTTGGTAAGACAGCGCGCAGGGCGCCGGCATGATATTCCTTATAATTATTTGTTTTTATTCAAAAGAATCAAAGGGTTTTCTGGCATGGTATTCGCTTGAGAGCAAAGCACAGTGCTGTTATGACTGTTAAGTGGAAGCAGTATGAAATTGCTCATGTTTGAAGATTCGCCGGAGATGATTCTGGCGATGCAAAAGATGATGACGAACGAAGACAGGTGGTATGCGACTTTAGATGCGGTTCATGCCCGAGCCCTGGTCGTGCGGGGAGACGCGGATGTGATCGTCGTGCGGCGATGTCACCTCCGCCAGCTATTGCATGGCCTGGGGTGTGGTCCGGGCGAGGGGATGCCTGGGGGTCGGCAAATCGTGGTGCTGCCGATGTTTGGCAGCACCAGATTTTTACAAAGATATCTGCGCTCGTGGAAAATCACAGACTATATTGAAAAATCGGACTGCTCACTGCCCTTGCAATGACATTTCCTTGAACACAAACTTTCCTTTTAACGATCTGCAACGCACCAGCACAAATGGAGGTTCTATGAAACAACTTGTTTGTGTGCTCATTGCTGTGGTTTTTACATTGGTATCGGGCTGCGCTTATTATTCAAAAATGGCCCTGCCTGAAAATCCCATCGACAAGGATAAAGTGCAAGTGATCGAGCATGTCTCCAAGAGCGCCTCAAGTGTGCGGCTGTTTATGCTAGGCGGGGTGCCCTCTGCCATGGAGTTAATTAGCAAAACCGTTTCGGAGGCCAATGGAGATGGGATCGTGAACCTCGAAGTCACCTTGTCAGAAGGATTTTTCGGTCCCTTAACTTTTCCGAAGGTGGCGATAGAGGGTGATATAGTCAAAGTAGTGGACCATGCGGCGCAGAGTATAAAGCCCGTAATTGATGTAGTAAAGACCGACACAACAAAATCTGAAGCATCCCCAATTCCCTCCGTTCAAACGGCGTCCAAAACAAAAACTCTTTTTAACAAGATGGTCGGAAAGATTCCAGAGATTGGAACGAATAATTCTCAAGTGATTGCTCAACCGGACAGTGCTGCAACTTATGCTATTGAAGCCTGGAAAACAGCCATTCTTGGCTTGAATAATAATGATGTCATTTATGAGGATTGGTATCGATTTCTTCGCCGGACAAGACAAAAAATTAATTATCCGGCATGGGCGGCCGGCCTCACGGCTCAAGAGTACGAGCATTTTGTACAATCAAAAAAGCCCTTGGTAGATTGGCTTTTGTATTATTGGGCTCGAAAAGGCAATGAGGCTGAAAAAGCCCGGCTTGGCACTACAGCTCCATGATGGGCTTTATCAGGCTACGGATTTTCTTAGATCGCCCGGGGAATCTTCAGGCTATTCATGAACCCTTAAGTAGGCGATCTTTTTTTATTGAAAGGCGAATTCCTTTTAGGCTAGCGATGAAGTAGTTGCAATAAATATAAAAATAAAGCAAGTTCTGAAAACTTTTGCAAGCCCACAAGGATGTATGATAATCAGAGTTTTTGGATAGCCTGAAATTCCCGGGGCGATCATGAAAGAGGTGTGTCAATTGATGTTATCTTTGCATTTTTGTACGCAATGAGGTTATTGCGCAATCCGGCGATGCATTGGCTGGTATTTAGATCGAAAGACGTACCTGAGATTCATCGAGAGTTTTCTTGAATTGTAAAGATAGGTGTCGCAGTTTTGTCCAGAATCGGCGGCGACCTTCAGTTGGAATAGGTGGCAGCATTACTTCGATCAATCATCAATTGCGACTTTA
>CAZVRZ010000288.1:0-4026 GCA_964629965.1 uncultured Anaerolineaceae bacterium | reverse complement strand
TTTCATTCCATGACCTGTCCTACCTTCCAAATCCCACTTTGGATCAGAAGTCAGGAAAAGGGGTAAACTCTGTAAATGGCAGGTGAAGCAGGCCAATGAAAGCCTTTACAACCGAACACATGATTTGCTAGTTGAAAGGTTAATATCCGCCGTTTGTGATGATCTAGAAATTTGCTGATTTCTCAGCAATTTCCTGAAATAATTACTTCCCAATTACTCGAACCTGAATAGCAGGTGTCTTAATTGGAGTACGGGTGAGTAACCGCCAAAGTTCCTTGCCAACGCCTACCGTCATCCGACGAAAAGATAGGAAATTAACCAACAGTCCATTTCTGCGATCCATTGATGACGAAGCCATCCAGACTACTTTTTTGGCTTTTTGTTAGTTGACCAGACATTCGTCATCTTGCATGGTTTTCGCAAGCAGTCACAGAAAACACCGGAGCTTGAAATCCAGCTGGCGCGGCGCAGGATGAAAGAATTATTGGAGGAATTGCGATGAGCCCACTATCGAACACTACTCTACGAGATTGGGGAGCCAGGCAGCTTCAAAGCCCCGATTTCGTAGAAGCTGTTCAGAACCTTGAACCCGGCTACCAGGTTGCCCGGCTGCGCATGCAGCGCGGCCTGACCCAGGCCCAGCTTGCCGAATTAGTTGGTACACGCCGGCAATCTAT
The DNA here is from genome assembly GCA_964629965.1 of uncultured Anaerolineaceae bacterium. Lineage (GTDB taxonomy): Bacteria > Chloroflexota > Anaerolineae > Anaerolineales > UBA4823 > CAZVRZ01. The sequence goes on along the minus strand of CAZVRZ010000288.1, from coordinate 3,349 downwards.
TGCTCGCCTGGAAAGCGGGCAGAGCCAGCCCAGCCTGTCTTTCCTACAGCGTATTGCCGATGTGCTGCAAGCCCGGATTGAAGTACACCTGGTGCCAATTGAGGCGACTACCGCGCCAAAGGCGTGAGCGCATGGATATGATCGATGCTCAAATAGTGCATGCGGTAGCTGCCTTTTCATCATCGCCATCTGCTTCCGACCTCGTTCCAGACGAGCAGGCTATATGGGATATGGCGAACGAACAAGATCGTTACGATCAAGTCCTGAGCGCTTATCTTGCCGGGGCGATCAGCCTGGCGCGTGCAGCAGAGCTATTGGGGCTGTCCGTTATTGACCTGCGCTTTCGTTTGGTCCGGCTGGATGTGCCGCTGCGCCTGGGAGCTGCGACTCAAGATGAAGTTATGCGGGAAATTGCACAAGCTGTAGGTCAGGCGCAGAAAATAAACCGGTGATCACAGCCGGTTTCCGTTTGGTTCCCTGAAAGAGCTTTTCAAAAGAGTCTATCAGCTGGTTGCTGCTTATGTATTCGCCGCGGCCTGTATGACGCGAGAGCAGGTGGGCTGGTAAGTCCGGGGAAAGAATGCGTTTTATGTTCTATTTGAATTGGAAGGCGAATGCAGGAGAGAGGAATCAAGAGGCCGAAGAGCCCAGCAATTCTGTTCTAATTCAATATCTTCTTTTCGGTACGGTTTTCTATTTTGGAACATATAGGGCGAGATCTGATTTGTGCGTCAAAATAGATCCCGAAATGCAGAGATTATCAGCCTCGTAAGGATAAATAACCATTACAAGGTACAAGCCGCTCTCTTTGGAGCGGTTTGTTGTATACTTGTATTGGATGGGTTTATTTATTCCGGCCTGATTGCCTGAATTCCCACCATTTCTATTCAGGCGCGGACACTATTCAGACGCTGCCACTTAAGTTGAGGAGGTGAAAAATGGCTACTTTTGCAACTGAATGTCCGGTGTGCGGCACGCTCATGCGCATCTCAGATGATATAGAGAGGTTAATTTGTACTAACTGCGGGGCATCCCTGGCTGTTCAGAAAGGCGAGGGATACCTATCCTTAAAACGTTTGGAAGCGGCAAAACCTTCACCAATCTCTCCTATTGAGACCGGGCAGGGACCCTTCCGGAGAGCAACTACCAGCCAATCTGCCCCACCACCAAAGCCAGTAAGTGCGGTGAAAAAGGTAAGCGATAAGAAAACAACGAAAAACCGCACTTTGCTTATTGTTATCCTAGGAGTATTTGTGGTTTGTTGCGTGCTGCCAGGCATAGTTTATATTGCGGACAGTTCGCTAAGAGTGGCTGGATTTCTCCCGACCTATACAGCTCGTCCTATCAGAACTCAAATAGCCTCAGCTGTTCCGCAAAAAGCAACAGAACCCCCCGATTCTGCCATTTTACCTGCAAATTCCCCAGAGCCTGTAGCAATCAACACATCAGAGCCAATAGCAACGAAAACCCCCCTACCTTTAGCCCCAAGTTGTAAGCAAATCAACATTACTACAGAAGGCATGACCGACGTCCAATGGGATAAATACAAAAAGGATTTTCCAGGGCAATGGGTTGATAATTGGGAAGGGACGGTGACAGAGGTAAGCAACGAATTCTTAGGGAGTGGGTATAACATTCACGTGAATTTCGTTGGTGGGTGCGATATCCTTGTGACAATTAAAGATGAAGTCATTGCATTATCATATTCAAGAGGTGACCAGGTGATTGTGAGTGGTGAGACGCTAAGTATTAGCGAGATGTTTGACAAGCTGATTGTTCTTAATACTGATACAGCAACAATCACCAAGAAATAAGAGAAATTCCCATCTGTGGGAACCTTGAGCGATCAGGAGGGCATGACAATGGCTTATTATTCATCGGATAAACGATGTAAAGGTTTGTGCTATACAGGCGATTGATCGCCGTAACCTTGAGCAATACATCTTCGATCTGCGCATTGCATGGGAGAGCATCCACCAGACGATGGATAGCTTTCTCCATGCTAGACGCGTAATCGTTTTGCTTAAAAAGTCGGATGTATTCTCGAACAACATCTGGCGTGGATGTGTTCAAGTTAACACTCAGAGTCAAAAGTGCCAGTCTTTCAGTTGGCAAAAGCACAACAATTGACTCAGGCTTTTGTCGCTCATTTCCCATATACAGAATTGCTGGATGGATTAAATCGCGCTTGACGATTTCGCAATTAAGATTATAATCCCCCTCAGATTTTGCGCACCCCCGTTGGGCGGGCGCGTTTTTGTTTAAGCAATAGCCGCGCACATTGCCTCCAGCCGCGCACCATCCAATTGGGTGGTGCGCTTTTATTTTCTCTCAAGGAGTGTGCTGTGCGCCGAAAGCTTGTCTTCCTCATCCTGATCGCCCTGGTTCTGCTGGCTGCCTGCCAGGAACAACCCATCCCGTTACCAGCCATCCCCACGGTTACGCCGGCCATCACCGGCCTGGTTGCACCGGAGATCGACCAGCCCACAGAGGATGCCGTGCGCCAGCATCTGGTACCGTTCCTCAAATCCAACCCATACACCGAATACGAGGCCGGCAGCCAGCTTCTCCTGTACCTGGTCTCCAGCGGCGAGTTCGGCCAGGCCGAGATCACGCTGGGCAGCGGCGAAACCTACCAGGCGGATGTGCTCTACGCCTACGCCCTGATGAGCAGCCAGCGCGTGCTGGTCGCACCGGTAGTGGTTGGCTTGACCCTCCCTGATGGTCGCTACGCCTATTTCTCCGAAAAATATTCTTTCGAAACCGATGAAAGTGTCACCACCACCAGCGTTGATCGGGAAACCGCCCTGGCCGACGCTGGAGCAAGCGGGCTTGCTCTTGCCCGCCTGCCGCGCGGGCGCATCTTCCGCCTGCTGGCATACGGCATGGTCACCCGCCAGGGGCTGGACTGGAAGAAGTGTCCCTCCGTCTCGCTCTACCCGCCCGAGATCTGCCCGGTGGGTGCGCTGGTCGAGCAGTTATTCCCTAACCAGACCAAAACCTTCGTGCTGCGCCTGGCTGATGAGTTCTCGCCTAACTGGCTGCTGGTTGGCTGGGTCTTCCAGGAATTCGCCCCCGAAGAGCTGGTGCCCGGCGCTGTTATCGATATCCCTCTACCTTAGGAGCCTGAACCGATGAAATTCCATCTCCCCTCAATCCATTTCCACCCACCTGACCTGGTATACGTTCGCCAGGCCTGGTGGAAGATCCTGCTGCTAGGCACTCTGCTGGCCGTGGCGGTCAGCCTGTTCCCCACCGCCTATTGCGTCCTGGCCGACTGCGATGAGCGGGCAAAGTGGTGCAACGAGGACTGCTCGCAGAGCTGCGCGCCGGCCACCGGGCTGGGCGT
>CAZVRZ010000287.1:1777-4034 GCA_964629965.1 uncultured Anaerolineaceae bacterium | reverse complement strand
TCTCGCAAGCCGCCTATGAACGCGAACTCAAAACGTTGGGAAAAGCCCAGGCCAGGGAGCAAGAAGCGGCTGAAAAGCAGTGGCGCAAAGTGTGCCAGCCAGTTTTCAACTGCCAGGAGGATGCTGAGGCGGCCTGCAAGCAATTCAACCAGCGTTGGAAGTATCATCAGGCCACCCAACAAGTCGCGCCAATCACCCAATATGCTCATTCAGGCCGCCCAGCAGCCGGAACTCAGCCAGATGTGGTTGGATATACCCTAACTGGAGTGGTTGAACCCTATGCTGCCGGTATGGAAGAAGCCAAACGCAGCCTGGGAAAGTTCATTATCGCCACCAACGAACTGGACGCACAGAACCTGTCTGCCGCTGCCATGTTGGAGAATTACACCGCTCAAGGTGTATCGGTTGAACGAGGTTTCCGTTTTCTCAAAGACCCGTTGTTCTTCGCCAACAGCTTGTTTTTGAAAAACCCGGCCCGCATCATGGCTTTGATCATGATTATGGGCCTGGCTTTGTTGATCTTTGCCCTGGCAGAGCGAAAGCTACGCCAGGCATTGATGGAAAACAATGCCAGCATCCCTGACCAGAAAGGCAAACCAACTCAAACACCAACCTTGCGCTGGGTATTCCAAGTATTTGAAGGCCTGGACGTGTTGTCGGTTCGAGTTGGCGAACGGCTGATTACTCGTAAACTGTTGAACCTACGCCCTGTTCACCAACAAGTCATTCGCCTACTCGGCCCGCAGGTGCAAAAATGCTATCTTTTCGACCCTTAGGGGTGCGGAATGTGGGGTCTGCCACCCGAACGGGTCAATTCTTCGATACAGATTGTTTTCAAAAACTTGGACTTCAAAGTGCAAATGCGGTCCAGTTGAACTTCCCGTGCTACCACTCGATCCGATCACCTGGCCCGCTTTTATATTGTCTCCTTCTTGGACCCCAATTACTGATAAATGCCCATAAATAGTTCGATATACCACATTATTTATGTTGTGCTCGATGATGATGTGCAAACCCAACCCACAAATAGGGCCGTTATGACATATCAAGGGACTAGGCCAACCAGCCCAAATAACTTGGCCGTCTGCGGCGGCAAGAATTTGATCATATCCGGTAAGAAAATCGATACCGGGGTGACCATCGTAACAATTTCCATTCCATCCTGAAAAACACGTTTCATTATCGTCCACGGCCCTACTATCACCTGTATAAATCACTAGCGCGTGATCTATTGCATAAGTTGGAACTTGATGGTCAAACCAAGAAGAGAGACCTTTGCTCCCGTAATATGGGGATTGTAAAAAACGCGGGTTTTGTTGCTGAGCTATTGCTTGGCCCAGGTCAAAAAGCCGTTGGAACTTCTCGGCTGGGTCTTCGGAGAGCAGGGCCACGCCCAGGGCTGCGCCGGCTAAGTGCCCGGCCCACTCGCCGCACTCAGAGATATCTTTCAGGATGGCCTTATCGGTAATGGCGATGAAGTGCCAGGGCTGGGAGTTCTGCAAACTGCGTTTGCTTGGACGACTGTGCACGTCGCCCGGCATTCAGGATGGTGAGGATGGTGGCCTCGGGGAGAGGGTCGGGAGTGAACTTGCGCACGGCGCGCTTCAAGCGAATTGCATCAGATACATTCATGTTTCGTCATCTTGTCGTTTGAGAATTTCTGACTGTTGGCAAGTAAACCACACTAGAAGCAATACCTTCGCCAAAAATAGGCGGATGAAATAGGGTTTTTGGGGTAAAGTTATAGTCTTCCAGGACAATAACAGAACCCACAAAAACCCATGACAGATATTCTAGCACTTTTACAGCCCATTGCACCTCTGATTTCGAAAACGACTTTGCGCCAGTTGAGCCGGGTGATCTTTGGTATGTTGGCGATGACCGGTAGAGTAACCATGCTGGGTGTTTCCCGCTGGGCAGGCAAAGGCGGCAGCTACCGAACGATCCAACGTTTGTACAACACATCACTGCCTTGGTCAGAAATCTTCTGCCACATCTTTCGTGCGCTACTGTTGCAGCCTGGCGACGAGTACATTATGGCCGGTGATGAAGTCGTGGTGAGCAAAGCCGGAGATGAAACCTATGGTAAGGATTGCATCTTCTCCAGTTTGGCCCAGCGCCCCATCCCCGGATTAGCTTTCTTCGCCTTTTCTTTGATCAACGTTCGCTCACGGCGTTCCAGTCCAATCAAGATGGAGCAGATTGTGCGCAGCACAGAAGAAAAAGCAGCCTGCAAAGCGAAGGCCCAGGCTCGCAA
>CAZVRZ010000287.1:0-1767 GCA_964629965.1 uncultured Anaerolineaceae bacterium | reverse complement strand
GGCTCGCAAAACCAAGCAGAAACCGAGCGAGAAGCGCAAGATAGGGCGACCAAAAGGCAGCAAGAACAAGGATAAACAGCAAGTGGAACTCAATCCAGATCTCAAACGGATCCAAAACATGCTACAAGCTCTCTTAGAACAGATCGTCACGTTCCTACCGCTCAAATACCTGGTTCTGGACGGGCATTTCGGCAACTGGCCAGCCACCTGGATGGTCAGGCAGAACGACTTGCACCTGGTGTCAAAGCTGCGGCATGATGCCGGATTGTACTTGCCTTATGCCGGGCCGAAACCAAAGCATGGGCCGATGCCGAAGTTCGGTGAGAAGATCGACTACGATCACTTGCCAGCCGAGTGTCTGGTTCAATCATCGATTGAAGATGGCATCCAGACGGACATCTACCAGGCCAGGCTGTGGAACAAGGAATTCCCGATCCCGCTCAATGTGGTCATCATCTACAAAACCATCTTGAAGACCCAGAAGGTGGCGCACGTTGTTCTGTTCAGCACCGATCTGGAGCTGCCTTTCGACAAGCTGATTGAGTATTACAAGTTAAGGTTCCAAATCGAGTTCAATTTCAGAGACGCCAAACAGTATTGGGGCCTGGAAGATTTCATGAACGTGGAGCAAACCCCGGTGACCAATGCGGCCAACTTATCCATGTTGATGGTCAACCTGTCTCATCTCTTACTCGACCGCTACCGTTCTGAATATCCAGCTGCCAGCGTCCTGGATATCAAAGCCCACTACCGGGGCTGTCGTTATGTGGCGGAAACAATAAAAATGCTTCCGCAAAAACCCGAAGGCAATTTATTAGCCGCCATATTCTTGCAAGTGGCCTGCCTAGGCAGGATTCACGCCGTTCAACCATCCGTTTCTATCGCCTAATTGGCGAAGGTATTGAGGAGAGAAATTAGATTTTAAAACCACTTGCATTCCAGGGCAGGATATGCCATAATATTTCTAGTGTTGGGTTGCATAGGCACTTTTCAAACAAAGGTAAAAAAATTCATAATAGTTCTGTTCAGTTGCTCAGTTAGAAGAAAGGTGGATGTTCTATGGCTAAGAAGCTGTTCGCACTTGTGGTTTGGCTCACGATCCTGACCATCCTGTTAGCGTTGCCTTATGGCGGCCTGTCTCCGAACCTGGCGCAAGCTGCCCGCTCGGTTGACCAGGCCGGCGCGCCCGTTACGGCTCTGCTGTCCGGCCCGGCAGTCCAACCGCCTGCATCTCCTGGCTTGGACGCGCCCAAGGGGATTCAACTGCCCGAATCCGGCCTGGCTGCCAGCCTGCGCACTGCGGCCGAGCGCAGCCGAGGCCCATCTAACCCGAATGGTTTGTATGGCGATGGACCGCAGGGCGCTCCCACTCCTGAGGCGACGCCGGAACTGGTCTACGACCCCGACCACCCGGAATGGGGATTGTTCGACCCCAGCCAACCGCCGGAGGCCTTGCAGCCTGAAATGCCACCCACGCTGCCCAACCAGCCTGGCCTTTTGGGCGTCCCACCCGCTGCAGCAGACGAGCCGCCGCTGCCCACCGCGACGCCTGAACCGCCTGTTTTACCACCCACGCCGGCGCCTGAATTACCCGTGTGGGGTGAACCTGAACTGCCCGCTGCGCTGCCCACAGGAGAGGGGATGGAACCCCAATTGCCAGCAGTCCCGGAGCCGCAACCTGTGTTTCCAAACGAGGTCAGCGAAGGAACCGGCAGCATCACCGGCAAGGTGACCGCGGCAGACAGCGGCCTGCCGCTGCTGAATGTG
>CAZVRZ010000286.1:0-4054 GCA_964629965.1 uncultured Anaerolineaceae bacterium | reverse complement strand
CTGATTGTCGGATTGCTCTTGCTAGTATTTGCCATCGCAAACATATTCCTAAATCGAATTGCAGGTTTCGCGGCTTTGTTGCCAGCCATTTTCCTACTCCTGCTGGGCAATTCTTACAATGTTGTGGTCTACACCGCGCGGCTGGTGGCATGGATTGGAACACTCTGGAGATACGATGACTGAGTCCAAGACAAACAGATAGCCAGGAAAATTCAAAAAGGAGCACAAAAAAAGATTCCCAATGAAAACAAAACCGATCATTCCATTCCGTGAAGAGCATCTCGAAGATACCGCCCAGGATGAAACATCCTGATGCACGCAAGATCTACCTGTTCCTGGTCTTCTCAGTCGGCTTCCTGATTGCCCTGGGATTTGGCTTGTCCTACTACGAGGCGACCGCGGCTGGGCTCAATCCGCTACAGTTCATGGTCATTGGGGCGACGCTTTCCATCTCGCGGCTGGTCTTTGAGATCCCAACCGGCGTGATCGCCGACCTATACTCGCGGCGGCTGTCGGTGCTCATCGGCCTGGCACTGATCGGGCTGAGCATGCTCATTGAAGGCATGTTCCCTTCCTTCGTTCCCATCCTGCTGGCGCAGGTGATCTGGGGACTGGGGTACACCTTCACCAGCGGGGCGAACGAGGCCTGGTTGAGCGACGAGATCGGCGAGGAACGCGCCAACCGGACATTTCTGACCGCCAAGCGCTACGACCTGTACGGCAACCTAGCCGGCATCCTGGCGGGCATGTTCCTGGGCAGTTTTACCTCGGCGGCAACGCTGATCCTGACCAGCGGCGCGGGCTGGATCCTGCTGACCATCCTGCTGGTTTTCATGATGCCCGAGAACGGCTTCAAGCCGGTTCCTCCCGGAGAGCGCAATACCTTCCAACAAATGGGTAACATCTTACACAAAAGCCTGCGCAGCGTGCGCCGGCATCCAACCCTGCTGACTGTTCTGGGCGTGACCCTGTTCTTCAGCCTGACCTTCGGCCTCGACCGCCTGTGGACGTGGCACCTGGTGAACAACTTCGATCTGCCGATTCCCTTCGGCAATAACGCCCTGGGCTTCTTCGGCCTGCTCGACCTGGGCGGTATCCTGCTCTCGATCCTGCTGACCCGCCAGGTCGAACAGCGTTTCGAGACCCTCGGACCGCGCCAGGTTGGCCGCCTGATGTTCATCGTCACGGTTGTCACTGCCGCTTCAATCGCCGCTTTCGGTTGGGTGCCCCTCCTGTGGATGGCTGTCGTTTTGTTCCTGGTCATCTACAGCCTGGGCGAAGTCAGCGACCCGCTGCTGCTGGCCTGGATGAACCAGCGCCTCGATCCGGACGTGCGCGCCACCATCCTTTCGATAGCCGGGCAGGCCGAATCCGTCGGCCAGACGGTCGGAGGCCTGCTCGTCGGCTTCCTGGCGAACCTTTTCACGGTGCCGCTGGCGCTGCTCGCCGTCAGCGGGTTACTGATGCCGGCGCTGGGTTTCATCCGCGGGTCGAATAGTCTGGTTGACAACAAAATTGAAGGAGATTACCATGGTAACCGAAGTTGAAAGACTCGATGTAGAAAAAGTCATTCACGACGCCATCGGCTGGGCGTTGACCAAGGATATTAACCGGCTATTTTCCATCATGGCACAGGATGACGATTTCTTCATCTTCCATCCCGATTCAAAGTCAACCATCCTCGGCTTTGAGGCATTCAAGAAGTTGGGCGAGCGCACCTGGATGAAGGACGAGTTCAAGGCCACCGATTTCGCAGTCAGGGATCTGCGCCTCAAATTCGCGGAATTGGGAAACGCGGCGTGGTATTCCAGTTTCCTCGACGACCACGCCACGTGGAACGGCCAGCCCACGGGATGGGATAACTGCCGCTGGACGGGCACGCTCGAAAAGCGCGCCGGCCGATGGGTGATTGTGCAGATGCACTTCTCGTTCGCGGAGAAATAAGAAGGGAGCTCTTATGCAAACCAATTTTCTAAAAAATGGTCTGGATGATCTTGTCCACCAGACTTTGGAACGCTGGCATGTTCCCGGTCTGGCGCTGGCTGTTGTTCACGGGGATGAGGGTCTGCACCTGGTCGGCTACGGGCAGCGCGATCCGGCCCGCGGCCTGCCGGTCACACCCGATACACTCTTTCCAATTGCATCCATGACGAAATCGTTTGCGGTTATGTCTTTCGGCCTTTTGGTGGATGATGGCAAACTGGAATGGGATAAGCCAGTGCGCGACTATCTGCCCGGCTGGCAGATGTTCGATCCGGTTTCCACTGAGACTTTGACGGTGCGCGACATGCTCTCGCACCGTTCCGGCCTGCCCTCACATGACTGGATCTGGTGGGGGTCAGATTTCGGCCGGCGCGATCTGCTTGCTCGTCTGCGCCACCTGGAGCCAAATGCCCCGATCCGCTCCCGCTTCCAGTACAACAATGTTCTATACATGCTGGCCTCGCTCATTGTTGAGCAGATCGCTGGCATGAGTTGGGAGCGCTTTGTGCAGACGCGCATCTTTGACGTATTGGGGATGAAACGCAGCAACTTCTCAACGCGGGTCACCCAGCAGGATGCCGACCACGCCCGGCCGCACGTCTACCGCGAGGGGCCACTGCGCGAATGTCCCTTCTGGGAGCAGGATGAGAACTCTGTCACTGGTGCCGCTGGAACGATCAATTCGTGTGCCAGCGAGCTGGCAACCTGGCTGACCATCCAGATGAATGCCGGGAAGGTTGGGCAGAGGCAGTTCGTCAAGCCTGAAACGCTCGAAGCCATGCACCTGCCCAGTATCTTCATCGACGACCCGCAGGATCGCCGGCGCTTCGGCGATGAGTTCAGCAGCTATGGCATGGGCTGGTTCCTGCGCTCGCACAAGGGCCAGATGCTCATCTCGCACGGCGGATCGATCAATGGTTTCTGGTGTACGCAATATTTCATGCCGCGCCACCGCATCGGCGTGGTTGCGCTGTCGAACTGTGATGAGGGCCGCAACGCCGCACCCGTGATTGTCAGCCTGACGCTTTTCGACCGTCTGCTCGGGCTGGAGCCAACTGACTGGGATATGCTCATGACAGAGTCCTATGCCGAAACCGCGGCAGCCGAGAAGAAGGCCCAAGAAGAGCTGCTGGCCGGCCGGATCCCCGGGGCACAGCCGGCTCATCCCCTAGAGGCCTACGTGGGTGAGTACGAGCATCCCGGCTACGGTCACCTCTCAATCCGCCTGAGGCAGGCATCCCTGCAGATGGTCATGAATGACAAGAAAACCTTCGCCCTGACCCTCGCCCACGATGACATCTTCGATGCACACGAGCCGGACTGGGACGATCGTCTGAAGCTCACCTTCATCGCCGACGCGCAGGACCGAATCGGAAGCCTGTCCATTCCGCTCGAGGAGGCCGTGGTAGATATCGTTTTCGTCCGTCAGGCGTAGGTGGATGCAAATACAACGGCTGCGGAAGTTGATGGAATGAACTGAATATTCGGAGGTTGACGGTGACAACTACTGAAAACCTGTCCGAAATTCGGGCAATGCTCCGAAAATTTCAGGACGGCTACACCTTGAAGAAACCCTATGGAAAGAGCAGAAATTACCCAACTTTGCGAACGCTAGCTCCTCGGCGCTGCCGTCGGCTTGTTTGGTACGTTCCAACAGGTATTGGGTAAGTTCGACGATTACGAAGGCTGCACTAACCTGGTCTATCGCTACGAAAACGTGGGCCAATCGCGCATCCTGCGCCTGTCATACCACCCCGACCGGACAGCGGAACTGATCCAGGCCATAGATGAGCGCAAAGATTTTATAGCGCGTTACATGGAACACGTAATGACCGGCTACACCCGCTAGAATCCATCTGCAAATGCACTGCTTAAGAGCATGGCAAAAAACAACGTTTGCAGGGATGTGAGCCACGCACAGTTCTCGCGCCATCCATTAGTGAACTGGCGGTTTTAGAATACCCTATTTTAGGGGGTGACAAACTGGTGCGAAAGCGGTAATCTATTACATAAGGAACGTCTGATGTGAATTATACCTAAAAGGCCGAGATGGCCTCAAAGGTTTGAACAT
>CAZVRZ010000285.1:0-4057 GCA_964629965.1 uncultured Anaerolineaceae bacterium | reverse complement strand
CGCAGTTCATCCATAATTATGATATGGATACCGAAACGTCTCGTCGCAAGCTCAAGGAGACTTTCGTTAGTTGCTGTCCCTGTGGAAAACGACCTTCTGAATGTTGAAAAAGGGGGTGAGAACATCCTCAAAACAGGAGGAAGTAACCTATGCCCTACCTAATCCCTGAACGAGACGATTTCGATGTCCTGCGCGCAGACATGAGCCTCGGCATGCGCCGAGCAGCACGTTACTATAATGAACTGGTAGTGCCCGGGATCGGTGGTGCCTGGCGTGTCCGCCATCTGAGCTGGCCGGTGGCTGGAATCTACCTCAAGCAGCAGATGCAAAGCAAGCACTCGGCCATTGCTATAACCCATGGAATCGAGGCCTTGGGGAACAAGCTTGAATGGTTCTGCGCCGAGGCGTCTGATCGAGCAGACTTACACCTCCGTGGTGTTCGAGCATTTGCACGCAATGAAAACGCATGGGCCTTTCGAGAACTGAGCCAGAAGCGCTTCTATGTCCAAATCACCCACCGTCAGCAGTGTACACGAGCGCTTCCCGTCGATACTGGTTTGAGTTTCACCCAGGATTCCAGCCGCTTCAATTCTATGGTTATCACTACCTTGGGGAAAGAACTGGCCATGGCTTTGTTAGATCGCGAAGGCGTAGGACAGGGCCTACCCAAATTGGAGACCAATCTGCGCAAATGGATCGCGGGTGAGTTCGACCCTAAAACCCATTTGATGAAGCTCAAACCACTATTAAGCCCTTTATCTCCTACCAAACAGGAGTGTTTTATTGTTTTGGGCCGTTTACATAGCCTGGTGCCAGCTTCGGGTGAAGTCGGCTTGCGGAATGATCCTCGAAGACGGGAACGACTACTCAGATTCTTAGAAGGTAAGGTAAGAGACAATAATGATTGGTCCGACACCGAATCCCTTCTGAGTTGGCTGGAAACGACCCCTGAAGGCAGAACCCACGCCAAGGACATTCTCACTGCAATTGCCTTTGAAGATATGCGCTTGGCCGGGGTTAATCTGCTGGGCAGCATTGCCAAAATCCTGGGAAGCGCTTTAGCCCGCCTTTCCTTAAAAGACTGCATTAAAAACCCTTCTGTAATAACAAACATCGCTGCACATCGTAATGCGGCGACACGGTATCTGCATTGTGCCAAAAGCGGCAACAACTCCCGACGTGATGCTGATGCCTTTGCTCAGGAAGCCTTAAAAAAGGACAATACAGAAGTCATTTGCACGCTGCTGAAGAGAGACGGGCGTATTCTTTCCCTTGCGGGCGATGCCATCTATCCGGGTCCTGTGTATCGTCCGGATTTTCGCGGGTCCGATATGGAACAAGACCCTGATCAAGAAACCAGCTTTGAAGGCCGCCCTGGCCGGCTCTTTCAGTTCATTGCCCTCTGGAGGGATTGCCATGGCCAAGCCTAAGGAAACCCTCAGCAGTCTTTTTGCGCCTCCTGAGAACCTATATGGGATCGGTGGGGTTTTGTGCGCCTTCTCGTCTGATGCAGACTTTTTAGAACAGGCCCTGCTCCGCTTCACGCGGGTGCCGCCGGGTTCGCGACGCAGTCGGGGTAGTGTGGATTTCACCCTCATGCTGGATCCCGCCCATGAGATTTTGGCACAGGATGTAGTTCCTGGGCTATTACAGTTACGCCCTAAGGATAGAGAACATCGTCCATGGCAATTCCAGTGCATGCATGCCAAAGTGGCACTGTTGACTTTTGGCCCTGCACGTACGGGTGAACCTATACAATACCGGATTATTGTCAGCACAGGCAACTGGACAAAAGCTTCCGCCCAGCAACAGATTGAGTTTGCATGGTATCTGGACATCCATTCCCTATCTCCGAAAGAGGATCGATGGGAACTCTATAAGGTAGCCTCCTTCTTGCAAAATCTACTTGGATGCTATCAGACGAGCGATGTTTTGAAAGTACACGGATGGCTCAATGGGGCATTAAAGTTTGGTGTAAAACCATCAGCAGGAACGCAGATCCGCTTCATGGACTCTTCAGGACAATCGCTTCTGTCCCAGTTGTGCACGAGCCTGAAAGACCAAACGAATGGTTGTAATTACCTGGTCTGCGGTTCAGGATTTTTCGAGCAGAAACACGATCCCCAAGACCAACCCGAGGTTCTGCAAGAGCTGGTTACCCGGTTCCAGCAAAATGGCATACTGACTCGATCCATTGCGCATAAATTGCTTGTCACCAATGGCAACATGGAAGACCAGGTAGTAGCGGCCTTCAAGTCAAATGCCCTCGCGGGTTGGGAATTGCGTCGTCCCAAGGATCCGGTTTCTGATGGCACTCAGCCGCGCATGCTACTTCACGCCAAGTTCATCTTTGTTGCCAAAAACCGCGCGGCCTTTCTTTCAAGCTGCTGGTTGTATCTCGGATCAGGCAACTTGAGTATCCCAGGCATGGTGAAAGCACCCCCCTCCGGCAACATTGAAGCCGGGGTGATTATACCGGTCCCGGAACTGGATACTGGGCAGAAGGTGATGCGTCAATTCCCCATCGGCAGTAAGTTTGAAAGAAGCGAGTTTGATGCTGTTGGTCAAGGAGTGGTTCAGCCGACGGCAAAGGCACCGGATCAGTCCCCCTCACCCATCATTCTCTTCCAGGTCTTACAAGCGGGTATACTGAACATCGTCTGGGACACTACCGTGAAAGTAAAGGGCGCTCTGGAGGTATTGTTACCGGACGGATCCAAACATTCCTTACAACCGCAACAGGCAACCTTGGACATTGGTCAATTGCAATGGCCGCGCAGTCTGGAAATCCAGGGTGCTGGGTTTGCTATAAAGGTCCCATGTCTGGATGCAGCCGGCGATTACAAGCGCCAGGCAATCAATAACCCCACCTTCGAAAATTGGCTTGATATGTTGGCGGGTTTTCCGGAAACATTTCACGATCCGGATATTGATGAAGATAACAATGATGATGGCGATGAAGATGGTTCGGAAATCCCTGATCCGGTCATTAAAACCGCCCCGAAACCAAAACGGGATCTCGAATGCTATAAACGGGATTTCCCAGCCCATACAGCCATGATGTTGGTGGAAACCATGGCCGATCGTAATGGCAATATTCCCGAGGAAAACGCGGCAGACTGGATTCATTATCTTCGGCATATATTGCTCGAAATCAAGCCTGACTCGCAGATAGAAGGCTGGCGTACCCTGCAGATCAATTTCTTGACCGCGCTACTCAGCCCCGAGGGCTTTGCACCCCCATGGACGGACCTTACCTCATATCGTGATTTGATTTTGGATGTTGCAAAGAACTGGGGTCTTGAAGTATTTCCCGCATTGGAGTTGAGTGTATGAAGTCAGTCGATAATGACCTTTGGAAGCGAGTTTCCAAGAGGCTTGAAAAGTGGTCAAACCATGCCGGCCTTTTTAAGTATGGCCAGCAGGATTCACTCAAATGGATCTCCAAACAGATTCCGAAAAATGGAATCATCATTGCCGACGAAGTCGGTATGGGAAAGACTCGCATTGCATTGCTCACCATGATGGCTGTTCTGGAAGAAGGGGGTACGGTGGTAGCCGTGGTCCCTCCAGGTCTGCTCTATCAATGGCGTCAGGAAGCTGAAGAGGTCATGCGGGCATTGAAATCTATCTCTCGGCAACAGATTTACACCTGGACACCTGTCCTGCTCCGCACTTTTGAGGATCTCTTTAAAGTCATTGAGGCGAAAAATCATTATCCACTGGCTAATGTTAAAGAGAAGCGTTGGGTTCTGATCAGCCAAACCTTTGATCTCTATCGTATTCGTTCCACCGCCCATTGCTGGCGTATCGAACTGCCCGCGCTTGTTCGGGCTCACATGGCTATTCACGAAGGAGCTCACGGCAAAGACAGATGGATTCAGTACCGCCGGCAACGAAGAATCGAGGGTGTAAATTACCAAGAGAACCCTTGGCGGTATATGGAAGATGAAGCTGCAAGATATTTATCCAAAAGCACTTATAGACAAGAGCATCTGACAATATTTCACAATGACAATATTCGTCCCAATATAGATGGTTATCACATTGCGGATGA
>CAZVRZ010000284.1:0-4073 GCA_964629965.1 uncultured Anaerolineaceae bacterium | reverse complement strand
GAACGCTCCCTGGTGGCCTATGCCCTCGATCAGATGGATGGGCGCTTTGTGGTCAATAAACTGGCGGCAGCCTTCGCGGGGCAGGGGGTGACTTCGCACCAGGTCAAAATCCTATCCCAGAATTGGGAACGCCGCGGCTGGTTGACCAGCCCGCAACATGCCACCGATGCCCGTCGCGTCACACCAGAATTGCGCTCTCTGGCCGGGTTTTCTCGCACAGGCGCACAGGAAGCACAGGGGCACACAGGTGGAATCGAAGTCGCACAGGCCGTGCGCACAATTTCGGAGTGCGCATAATGTCCCAGCCCATCCACCCTCTCAATATGTTGGGGAAATATGCGCACCCCCACCCACTTTCAGGAGAATGTTCATGGCTATTTTTGCAGTTCTGAACCAAAAAGGCGGCGTCGGCAAAACTACCACTGCCGTCACCATTGCTTCTGCTCTGGCGCGCCAGGATTATTCCACCCTGTTGGTTGACCTGGACAGCCAGGGGAACGTAGCTGACAGCCTGGGCCTGGAAACCGGCGATGACCTGCGCCGCCTGCTGTCGCCCGACCTGCGGCTGCCGCTGGTGCAGGTGGTCACGCCCAGTGGACGCCCGAACCTGGATGTAATCCGGGCGGATAAAACCACCGCCGTGCTCAAGCAAATCCTGGCGGGAGTGGATTTGCGCGAGTACGTGCTGGCTGATGCTCTGGCGCGTAACAACTACGATGCCATCGTGTTCGACTGCGCTCCTTCTGTGGACCTCTTCCACATCGCCGCCCTGGTGGCTGCCGATTTCATCGTCATCCCGACCCGCCTGGATAAGCTGGCGGTGAACGGGGTGCGCGATGCGCTGCAAACGCTGGCTTCTCTGCGGCGCATCAGCCGCTGCCAACTGGCTGGGATCGTGCCAACTTTCTACGAGAGAACGACCGCGGAGAGCCACCTGCAATTGACGCACCTGGCGCAAACCTTTGGCCAGCGGGTGCTGCCGCCCATTCCGCAGGACACCCGCTGCCGCGAGGCCGCCCGCGTCGGCAAAACACTGTGGGAATACGACCCAGCCACCCGGGCGCTGAGCGGTTACGAGAATGGCAACGGCAAACACCTGGGCGGATACAACCAGGTGGTCGAATGCATCAAGGAGCTGCTATGAGCAAGAACCAACCCAACGGCCTGACGAATTTTGGCAATCTGGGCGGGATCGACCCAGCGGTCGACTCGTTGATCACCCAGGGCAACCGCCGCCAGGCCGATGCACATTTATCCACCAAAGAACGCCGCAAAAAAGCGAAACAACGCGAACGCATACAACAACGACGCGAGTTCCGCGTCACATACGATTTGCCGCCGTCTATTCGGAACCAGGTCGCCAGGCTGGCAGAGAAGGGCAAATTCCCGGCCAGCCAATTGGCCGCCGTGCTGCTGGCCGAAGCATTGAAGCGCCTGGAAACAGGCGAGATTGACCTGGATAAATACAAAGTTCCATCTGACAGCCCACGCTACGAATGGAACCTGGACTTGTGGGATTCTCCCAGGACACACAAACGATGACCGGTTTCGGAAATCGCCAAAACACTCGTTCAAGGGTCGCCCCTTGCCAAAATCCAGGGTCGCCCTTTAGGGTCGCCTCTGTAAAACGCATAGGGTCGCCCCTTCTCCCAACACAAGGTCGCCCCTTGAGCCGCCAGGAAGGCCGTAGAGCGTTTTTTCTCGCCCAATGGCATTCCTACATCGTTGTCGCTTTCATGGCCTTTGGAAGGCCTGAAAACGTGCTGAACCTGGCTACCCGCCTGGCATTGAAATCAAAGCAATAAGGAGTTTGTGAATGATCACTTCACGTTACGAACGGGATCTCTTCACCCGGGGCTGGAAGCAACTGGAAGTCCTCTCAGCCGAAGAAGAAAAACAACTGGCCCCTGCGCTGGAACCTGCCCGCCAGGTGAGTTTTTACCAGTTGACCCCGCCAGGGATTGCTGCATTGCGCAAGGCCGGCATCACTGACATCTTGCCCGACCCAGCCTTTGTCCGGCTGTTCCATCGCACAATGGACGCCAACTCGGTTGATCTGGAACACCTGGGCAATGGGCAGGCTTACCTGGAACGCTACCAGGCGCAAGCCGCTTTACGCCAGGCCTGGGAAGCCGATCTGGAGCGATTGCAGGGCGCCGGCAGCGAAAGCAACGGCACTTGGGAAAAACGCATTCTGCAGCGGGTGGCGCAAGAAGGCATGTGCCAGCGCAGCCTGCTCGAAACCCAACTGGGCGTCTCGTTTTCGACGATCAGCCGCGTCGTCAAGAAATTGATTGATCAGGGGTTGCTCGAAGATGTACCCGTCGTCGAAGGCCCCGGCCGCCCCGCCGGCGTGCTGCGCTTGAGCGCTGCCGGTCAGGAGCTAGCCAAAGAGTTGGGCTTTTCGATCAGCCCAGCCCCGAAAGAGACGGCTGATAGCGCCATCCAGGAACGCTTTCTCCACCAAAGGGTGGCAGCGATTTACTTGCAGCATGATCCCAACCTGGCAATCTATCGCGCCTATACCGTTCCACGGCCGCCGGTGCTCAGCTCTCCGCTGGGCAGCATCTTCCCCGACCTGGTTATAGATCGCTCTGAGAGCTATGAGTATATCGAAATCGAGAGCGGCAAGTATGACTATCGCCGCCTGCGCGACAAGCTGGATAAATACCTGGCTGGAATGGCAAATGGAGTTTGGGTGATTGCTGATCGCCAGAATGCGCCCACGCTCCAGCACATCACCCAGTGGCTGCACGATCGTCGCAATGCCCCGTTGGAAGGCATTGACTCAGAAGCCAACCTGACCATCCACTACACCACAATAGACCTGCTGCAACGACATGGCCCTGGGGGCGTCATCTGGCGCAGCATGACCTACAAAACCGAGGAAGAATGATGATGAACCCCACCAACTTGATTGATACCCTGGGTATGTTAACCCCGCGCCTATTGGCGCGCATGCGTTCTGGCAGCCACCAGCCGCTCCAAGATGTGCCGCCCGCCCACGTTGCTGAAGCCCAGTCTGACCTGGAAATGGAAGTCATCAAAAAGCGCCTGCTCAAACGCCGCCCCGAGCTTGACCTGGCTGCGGTTGACCCAGGGCCGTATTACCTGGCTCCTCGTGAAGCAGGCTTCCCCTTGAGTAAGCTAGACCAACCATTGAACCGCAAGACTGGCTTCCGCCACTACCTGGCCGCCCAGCTGGTTACCCATCTGTTCGAGAAAGAAGCATTGGCTTCCAACGGCGAATTGCCGTCCGACGCGCTATTGGTTGGACGCCCTCTTATCCTTCAGGATGAAGAGGATGAGGAAAAGCCCGCCCGCCTGGAAGCTGACTGGATCTATAGCGAGGCTCCCGAAGATGGCGGTGTAATCCTAACCTTCCTGGAGAACCGCCAGTGGCGGCAAGAACGAGCCTTCGAGTACCTGGAAAACCTGGATCGTTTCTTGGCGTTCTATGCCGGCAAATACCCAGACTACCTGGCGTATGAGAGCACACCCTGGTTGTACGGCCACGTGATCCTGGTGCATACCGCGCCGAACGAGGAATCTCCTATGGCCCTGGCATTGGCCGCTGCTCCCTGGCGCACGGCCTTGCAAAGCTTCGAAGCGGAGTATGGCTACCGTCCCATGGTTTCAATCAGCCATGTGAACCGCCTGTTGCAGTGTTGTGAGATAGACCAGGTGATCGCCTACGCTTACGACCTGGCGGGATACTGCTAGGTGGAGTTATTTGCAGGGAGTTATTTGCATGCATCACGCACAAACCTGTCTCGCGAATAATACCTGTTGGGCTGCGTTGGAGGCCGTGCAAAAAACGCAAATAACTCCCTGCATCTTTGAACGTTCATTCAGAATACCCTGGCGCTGGTCGCCAGATGGAGGCTGGAGTATGACAGAAATTTTTGACACATTTCGAACGCACCTGGCTAACCAGGATCGTTCTCAACTTACCATCAACGGCTATTTGGCAGACCTGGAGCATTTTGGCCGTTGGTTTGAACAGACGAATGGGGAACCATTTTCTCTCCAGGCAATCACCCCCACCGACGTGCGCGAATACCGGCAGAACT
>CAZVRZ010000283.1:0-4110 GCA_964629965.1 uncultured Anaerolineaceae bacterium | reverse complement strand
GTACATCCACATTGCCATCGGTAAATTCTTCCATCCGGCGGGATAGATCCTGCTCGTGCATCTGTCCATGGGCGACTGCCAGGCGCGCTTCTGGCACCAACTTCTCCAGATGACGGCGCATGCCCTGGATAGTATGAACGCGGTTGTGCACAAAGAACACCTGCCCACCACGCTCCATCTCGCGCAAAATGGCCTGCCGCACCAGCCGGGGAGAGTATGGCCCCACGTGCGTGATCACCGGCAGGCGCTCTTCCGGCGGTGTATTGATGGTGGAAATATCGCGCACGCCGGTCAGGGCCATGTACAACGTACGCGGGATCGGCGTGGCGGTCATCGTCAGGACATCCACTTCCGTGCGCATTTGTTTGAGTTTTTCTTTGTGGTTCACACCAAAGCGCTGCTCTTCATCAATGATCAACAAGCCCAGGTTTTTGAACATGACATCATCCTGGATCAAGCGATGCGTACCAATGATGATATCAACCTGCCCATCCAAAAGCTTCAACAAGATCTCGCGCTGCTGCTGAGGTGTGCGGAAGCGGGAGAGCATCTCGACCTCCACCGGAAAAGCAGACAGCCGCTCGCGGAAAGTATTGTGATGCTGCTGTGCCAGGACCGTGGTAGGCACCAGGATGGCGACCTGTTTGCCATCCATCACTGCCTTGAACGCCGCCCGCAGGGCAACTTCGGTCTTTCCATAACCCACATCGCCGCAAATCAGGCGATCCATCGGGCGAGGATTTTCCATATCCCGCTTGACTTCCTGGATCACGCGCAACTGGTCTTCCGTCTCGACATACGGAAAACTGGCTTCAAGCTCTTGCTGCCAGGATGTATCCCTGGCAAAGGTATATCCGACCACCAACTGGCGGGTTGCATACAGGTTAAGCAGATCCTCAGCCACTTCCTGGATGGCCTCCTTGGCGCTCGCCTTGGAATTACGCCATTCCGCGCTGCCCAGGCGCGTGGGAGTCGGGTCACGTCCATCTGGCCCGACATAACGCGTCAGGCGATCGGCCTGGTATACCGGTACAAATAACTGGTCGCCATCTGCATACTCAATACACAGGAATTCGCGCTCTGTGCCATCCACCGCACGCTGTACCAGGTCCACGAATCGACCGATCCCATGATCCACGTGCACCACCCAATCGCCGATCTGTAGATCAGCATAGGCAGCTTCAGGTGCTTCGGCGATCGGGCGATGGCGCTGGCGCGGCTCAGGGCGCCGCCAGCCAAATACCTCGCCATCTGTCAATAAACGTAAACGCTGATATCCTGAGGTATGGAAAGACCAGCCTTCAGAAAGGCTGCCCTCAATAAAATACGGCTCCGGCTGGTCTGCCTCGACCTCGGGATGTTGTTCGCGCCACAACTCCTTCAGGCGGGGCGTCTGGCGCGATACAATTGTGACGGCCTCACCTTGCCGGTAGAAAACCGCCAATTCCTCCATCAAAGTTTTCAATTGGCCGCCATAACGCGTGCCTGCTTCGAAATACTGCGCCAGGGCCGGGCTGTTTTCCAGGATCAGTTCTTCGCCTTCTTCTTCAGATAGGGTGGAGCCTCCCAGGTTGACGGTTGGGTGACCGGCCAGCGAGTCCTCGATTTCCATCCATGAGAGGTAAGGCGTTGGAAAATCCTCAGGTAGGGAACCATCGGTAATATAATCGCGGCGCAAACCTTCTGCCTGCTCTTCGACAGAATAGACCGTATCCCGCACCATCTCAAGATCATCGATCGCCACCACGCCCGAGCGTGGCAGATAATCCAATAAACTGGCAGGCTGGGTGTGGAAGACCGGGATATAGAACTCATTAACGTTGTGCTCTTCCAGCTCGGCCTGGTCGGCAGGCCGCCAAAGATTGACCGAACCATCTAGCCGAGCAATAAATTCGCGGGCCGGAGCAACCTGCAGGCGGTCCACACTTTTTACAGTACGCTGGGTAGCCGGATCAAAGCTGCGCAGCGTCTCGATTTCATCGCCAAACAGTTCGATACGCACCGGCTGGGCCTCTGCCGAAGACCAGATATCCAGGATACCGCCACGCCGGGCTGCCTGCCCCGGAGAGATCACGGTGTTGACTATTTCGTACCCCAACGAGACCCAATTGCGCAGCATCTCATCCGGGTGGGCTATCTGTTCGGGCTTGAAACTGCGCGTGGCCTTCAGAAATTCCCGCCGCGGCAGGGTGCGCCCCATCAAAGCGCGGGCAGGTGCCACGATAATGGGCGGGCATCCTGGCAGCCCCGCGCCGGGAATGTGGTAAGCGGCCAGGGCTGTAAGCACAGCCAGGCGGTCCCGGCGGGTGGTCAGCCCCCAGGGCGCATTTTCATAGAAAAGCGGCGTGGGCTCGGGAAAGTACATACGACGCGAGCCAGGCGACCACATGCCCAGCTCGTCGAGCAGCATCAAAGCGCGGTCGGTGCGGTCCGTCACCAACAGCACAGGCGCTTGCGACCTCAGCGCCTGCTCGAACAGGGCCGCCAACACAGGCAGGCGCGCCGAGCGGCGCAGACCCAGCGTGACTAGCTCTTTGCCAGCCTGCAGGTCGCCGGCCAGGTTCTGGACGACTTCGCCGATGATCTGCACCATTTGTTCCAGTTTCATCCACTACACCTCTTCACTCATCCAGCTGGCGGTTGAATTGGTTCATCGCCTGGTCCAGGCCAGCAGTCGCATAAACAAGCACTGCATCTGCCGCATTGTCCAGGATCTGGGGCAGCGATTCCAACTCGGCCCTGCTAAAATCCTGCAAGACGTAATCTGCCGCCTCCATCCTGCCTGGCGGGTGATCGATCCCCACCCGCAGACGAGGAAATTGCTCCGAGCCCAGGCGCTCGATGATCGACTTCATGCCCTTCTGACCGGCAGAGCCCCCGCCAGGACGCAGGCGCAGAGCGCCGAAGGGCAGGTCAACGTCATCATAGATGATTAAAATGTTCTCCAAAGGCACCTTGTAGAAACGAGCCAGGGCACCAACAGCCTGGCCTGATTCATTCATATAAGTTTGAGGCTTGACCAAAATCAGACGATGACCCTGGTAGGTTCCTTTCGCCACCAGTGCCTTCATCTCCACCCGTGAAAACGTTTCACCCAGGCGGGCAGCCATACGATCTAGTACCATAAAGCCAACGTTATGCCGGTTGCCTTTATATTGTCTTCCTGGGTTGCCAAGCCCGGCGATTATAAAGGGCATTTCTGCAACTACAATATTCATCCGAGGTTCTACTCGCTTTCGAAAAAAATCCTTCAAAACCTGCATCAAAGGCCGCTTCGCCATTCATCACCTGCGCTTTACATAGGCTTGCAGAGTCACGTACACGCCCAGCAGAGCAAGCAAGCCGGAACCGATCAGTACACCTCGGGCAAGCGTCAGCGCGATCACTTCCGAGGTTAGCTCTGCCGGATTCGTGGGTAGAGCGGTGGGTGTTGGCGGCAAGGGAGTAATGGTAGGCGTGGATGTAATAGTGGGAATGGGCGTATCCCCCGGTTCCGGCGTCAGCGTGGGCGTAACCGGCGTAGGTGTGTCCGTTTCGATCGGTGTGTAGTTGCGCACGCGCAATCCTGCCACCACTACCGAAAGCTGGTCGCCTTGCTGCCTGCGAACGACCAGGCGCAGGCGGTAGTTGCCGTCGGTGATAGTTGTTGTGTCCCACTGCGCCATCACTGTACTGGTGATCGGCTGGCTCGCTTGCTGCAGCAAAAACCAGGTATCGGTAAAATCTTCATCATAGGCAAAAGCAAGCTCGGCAGCTTCAAATTCCTCGGTCATCGTGTTGGCGATCACAGAGACATTGCCTTGCAGAGCGTGCCCGGGCCCTGGCGACAGGATGCCTACTGGAGGGGATTCCTGCTGCACCAGCCGCGCCATCCACCCCACCAGAGCCAGCAATCCGATCAGGAATAAAGCGCTGTGGATTCGCATCATAGCAATCGCTTAGTCTAACATGGAGCGGCAATATGGTCAACAAATTTAAAATTTTACGGTGCCAGCAGATGTGGTTGGTGAGGCAGGCGACAAGAGCTGCCTGCACGCCATAGCCAACTTGCTGTGAGGATACTGTATCCTTACGTAAGGAAATTTGATGCAAGTGCAATTTGGCTTTCCA
>CAZVRZ010000282.1:2651-4135 GCA_964629965.1 uncultured Anaerolineaceae bacterium | reverse complement strand
AGGTCGAACAATCCCATCTGCCCGGTAGCATTTTTCGCCGGCGTCGAGGCGGGTTGGGCCTCTTGCGCCGTATTTGCGGCTGCGGGCGCCGGGGGTTTGTTTTCGATGGTGATGGTTGCTTTGGGCTGGCGTTTGCCTTTGGCGGCCAGGATGGCGCGCTTGGGCAGTTCCTGACGCACTTTCTCAAGCAGTTCGCTGACAACGGCCGGCAGCTTGCCCAACGGGGCGTCGCCGGTAGCCAGTTCCGCTGCGGTGAGCAGGCGCAGGGCCAGCGGTGTATCCTGGTGAGTGCGAATGCCCAGTAGCACCTTACGGTTTTGCGGGTCTTCGTTCTCAGCCAGGGGTAGCCAGGCCATTGAAAAGGTAATGGTGCAGCCTTCGAAGGTGTATGGTTCACCCTGGTAGGCGGGCACTTTGCCCAGGTCTTCACCCTGAGATGCGGCTGTTACAGCGGTTTCTTCAGTTGTTTCATCGGCGGGGGTTTCCTCGCCGGGTTGCTCAAGTTCATCGGTCATGATGGTTTTCTCCGTTTGAAAAGATCAGCGCCAATTTCCGGCGCTCTCGCCTGGGAATGGCCCAGGCGACAGGGTCGGAACAGGATGGTACAAGATCGATTGGGGTAAAATGATTGTGAGATAGCCAACCAGTGTCTTGTCTAAGGAGATTGCGAAAATGCCTGTCCTAAATCGCATTGCTTTTTTTCAGAATCGGCGGGATGAAGTGCCTAACCAGGATCTCGCCCGCGATTTAGTCGCCAGAAGAGATGGTGAAGGCATCCAGGAGATTGCCGAGAATCTCTGGAACACCGAGCAGAATATTCAGAGCGACTGTCTGAAAGTACTGTATGAAGTTGGCTATCTTGAACCAGGGCTGATTGCCGATTACGTGGGAGACTTCCTTGAATTCTTGAACAGCAAGAACAACCGTATGGTTTGGGGTAGCATGATTGCTCTCGCCACCGTAGCGAGAATCAGGGCGGATGAAATCTTTCCCCATGTGGAGAAAATTCAACAGTTGATGGAAAAGGGTACTGTCATCACCAAAGACAACGGGATCAAAATTCTGGCCGCTCTGGCAGCATCCAATGAGGCGTATCATGCGACGCTTTTTCCCTATTTGCTGGAACAGCTTGAAAGCTGGCGGCCGCAGGATATGGCTCGCTACACCGAAAGTATCATCATCGCTGTAAACGCCGCAAGCAAAGATGCTTTGGTGGATGTAGTGCAGCGAAGGCTCATCAATCTCGAAGGATCCCGGGCAGTGCGGTTGATGAAATTGCTGCGAAATTTGTCAGTGTAACGATTCGTGTGGAGAGGGCTTTGTGGCCCTCTCCTGATATTTCATGTGAATCCTAACCCCCTTTCTTTTAAAGATACCCATTTTCCTGCCGACCCTATAATCAAGTGGTCTAGCAGATCCACATCCAGGAGTTTCCCAGCCTGAACTGCGGTGCGGGTAACGGCCACATCGTCAGGGCTCGGCGT
>CAZVRZ010000282.1:0-2641 GCA_964629965.1 uncultured Anaerolineaceae bacterium | reverse complement strand
GGTTTGAAAACCTCTGCAATGCGAATTTGCGCCGAGTTCAGGCTGCCGTGGTACACCTCAATAATATCCATCAGCCGGTTGCGGGTATCGAGCAGAAAGACCTTCAGGTACTCCTGCTCCAGGACGCTCATCTCGTACTGCACCATCGCCGCTGCGTCAGCCGGACTGTTGATATGTGGGCGTTCGTCTTCCGGGGTCATCAGCCGCTGGCTGAGGGCCAGGGCAGCTTTGATGCGCACGGCGGTGGGCTGGCCAATGCCTTTGATAGAGGCAATTTCAGCCACATGAGCGCGGCTCAGACTGCGTAGATCGGTGAAACGGGCAATCAGCGCCTCGGCAATCTCTATTTGTTGTGCCCCGCCGATAACAGCCGCTAGAAGCTCCACCAGACTGCACGAAGCCGTGTTCTGGGTGACGCGGTAGGCAGGCTGGTCGCGCAGCGGCAGCAGCTTGACTTTGGGCGGCGCATAAGGCGGTTGGAGAGAGAACAGGGGGGTGTTCATGCGGCCTCCACCCGGATCGGCGGACAGGCAACGCCGGCCTGCTTGAACAGTGTCTTGATCTTGCGCTTGGCCCAGGCGATATCGGCTGGGCGGTTGCGAATGTCGGCGTATTCCAGGTCTTTGGTGTGGCGTTTGAGATCATAGGCGTCGGTTTCCAGCAGGAGATGGGTGATAGTTTCACCCTCCCAGCCCCAGGAAACGCTGGCGACATAGCCGCAGGGTTTCGAGAAAGCGCCGCTGGTCAGCGATACGCCCGACCAGCCTTGCGGCAAGTCATCGGGCGTGCACCAGACCTGGAAACCGCCGCTGCCGGCTTCGTAGATGGCCGCGGGTTCGGGGTTGGTGGCAATATCGAGCCGCCGCGCCATCTCCAGCACAGAAGCGAGCCGGCGGTGTTCGGAAGCATAGGACATATCAGGTTCCTCCGTTTGTGTGAGAAAGCTGGGAGAGCGACAAGCAAACGCCATCGCTCCCCCAGTCATGGTTTAGAAATCGTTGGGTAGGCCGATGGTGATGACCGATTCAGCGTGATCGCCCGGGCCGCAGACTGCGACCAGGGTGATTTCAGGCAAAGCCAGGCCATCCAGAGCATCAGCAGATGCTTCGGCCAGGATGACCTGGAAAGTGAAACGGTCGCCTTGGGTGCGCCGGGCAGACAGCCAGGCCATCCAGAGAGTATCCCACAGGCGGCCGGCGTAGCTTTGGCCCAGGGCCTGTTCAGATTCGCCAGGTTCCAGCAAGACCTGCAGCGCCTGGGTGAGAGCGACCGGATAGCGAAACCCGGCTTCGTGCGCCGTTGGCGTCACATCTACCAGAGCGCCATCTTCCAGGGCTTCGGCCCGGCTGTACGTGCTGATCACAGGCCAGTCGTCAGTCGGCGATGGCAGGGTCATGCTGCACCTCCAGTTGGAAGGGAATGGCATCGCCGTAGGCTTTACGCGCCGCAAGCTGGCACACCCGGCAAGATTGTTCGGGTAAAACACAGCCGCATTCGGCGCCGGCATCCAGCAGCTCCTCGATCAAGGCATCCACATCCTCGATCCCTTCCGGGCCAATGGAATGGCTGTGGATGATCTTGCGCACACGTTCCGGGTCTACCGGGCGGGTATCCACCACCGGGCAGTCCACTGCGGGCATGGGGTGAGGAAACTGGCCGGAATGGCTGCCGAGGTAGCCGATCACTGCCCACCCGGTCGGGTTGATGAGCGCGATTTGGGTTTTCATTACAGCCTCCTAGAAATCATCGTGATAGCGGTCTTCGTAGGCGGCTTCCAACCAACCATCATCGCCCAGGCGAGCGGCATTTTCATACTGCTCCACCAGGGGGCCTTCACCGTATTCAGTATCGGGCGAGCGGTAGAACTGCTCTTCCCAGGCCTGATCCAGGCGAAAGCGGATCGGCTGCTGCCAGTCAATTTCACCAGCGCCCTCCACACCGGCCTGGAAAAGCGACTCCAGCTCAGCATTGGACAGAGCATCCAGATCAACTTCGCCTTCGAGCAGCTTTTCAGCCAGCGTGTTGGCAACATCCTGGCGGTTGACCGAGTAGATCACTTCCACCGGGTCGCCGCCCAGACGTTCCAGGATTTCACTGGTCAGTTCTTCTAAGGTTGGTGGATTGGCGAAAGCAGTAGGAGTCATTGCTGCCTCCTACTTATGCCAAGGAGCTGCTGTTGGCTGGAAGCCCAGCGTGCGCAGTTCGTTGGCCACACCGCGCAGAGCGTTGGCGTATGACTTATCCTCACCGCTGCCTTCCTGCACGGCGGCTTCATCTTCCAACCAGAACAGGAAATCAGCAATCTGCTGAGGGGCAGCCCATCCGCCGCAGGAGGCGCGCTCCACAGCCAGGCTGCGGGCGCCGAAAGCTTCTTCGGCTTCGTCCAGGATGCGGTTAGCCTTTTCTGCCAGGTCTGTGACCTGGTCAGGCAGGTCTTCGACGCGCCCGACCAGCGCCCAGACCTGATTGTCCGGCCCCAGGTAGAAAGCTACCTGACCTTCGAACTGGTAAGTTGAGCCGTTATACTCCCCGACTTCCAGGTAGCCGCCGCTGACCTTGCCTTGCGGCAGAGGGCGGAACTGGTTCGAGAATAAGGTGTCGTTCATAGAAAAAGTATCCTCCGTTTAGAAAAATGCCTGAG
>CAZVRZ010000281.1:0-4234 GCA_964629965.1 uncultured Anaerolineaceae bacterium | reverse complement strand
CCGTCCAGGAACAGGTTCGACGTAATGCGGCAATTCTCATTGCCGACGTCCATCCACAGGGCATCGCAGCCGATGCATCCCTTGATAACATTTCTACGAATGAGACAATCGACCGCGTTGTGCACCTTGATGCCTCCTGCCTCCCAGGAAAGCTCCATGCGCTGCCAGCCGGTTCCGACAATGGTATTGTCTTCGATGAGCATATTGCGTACGAACATTCCGGCGATACCACACACACCCACATCTCTGATCGTATTGCGCCGAATGATGGTGTTTCCGATGATCTGCCCCTCCATCATGGGGTGATGCCAGCATTCATTTCCGCAATCGATGCCGGTTGCGTTCGACCATTCAATCGTGCAGTCTTCGATAATCCAGTGGTGGCCCCGGTAACAAGAGAGCGAGCCACGCTGCGGTACGGGGGCGCCGGTGGCAGCATGCGCCAGCGTCAGCCCCTTGACACGGATGTAGGACAAGAAAGGGACCTTTGGGGCAAAACACTGTTCGCGGTTGCTCAACTCGATGACGTGATTCTGCGGGTCGTCGTCTCCGGCGAGACGAATGTGTACCTTCTGACCATTGGCTTCCACCCAGTATGTATTTTCGTTTTGGCTCAACTGGTAATACAGCGCGACTTGTTTCATCGGTTTCCCGTCGACGAAGACCATTCCCCTGCGGTTGAGATAGGGAGTCATCTCGGTTTTGCCATATTCAATGAACAGCCGGTCATGGATGATGTTCACAGCGCAAAATGGGTTATAGCCTTTGAAGTCCTCCGGATTCAATACGATTTCCCATACCCTGATCCCTTCTATCGAAACAGCATCAGAGCGAAAGCCAGGAAACAATCGCCATCCAACGCTGGGTTTAAAGTCCCGGGCCTCCACAGAAGCCTTGATGACTACATCTTCCCCCTGATAGGCCTCGTAGCTGATCATCTCTTCAGGCCCCAGCCCACCTGTGGCTGGCTGAACCGTCTCGCGATACGTCCCGGCATGGATGAGCACCCTGGTTCCCGGCGTTGCCACCTGGGCTGCGGCGTTGATCGTTTTGAGAGGTTGCGAAATTGCACCGTCGTTTTGATCGGATGCCTGCGGATGTTTATTATCCACGTGGAGTTCGCGAGTATACTTCTGTTGGGTTTCCCAGAACGCAAACATCTGTCCATTCGGAAGCTGAGCGGAAAAATCATCTTGCACGGCCATGCTAATCATCCTTTCTGTTAGTTACTCCAGCAGAGCTATAGAATATGAACGCTGCTGCCATTTTACCTTAACATTCCCCATCCAGGGCATAGGGGAATATTCGTGGGTGGCAAACTTTTTATCATCCAAAACCTCAACATTGCAGTATACTTACCGGAAGTACATTTTCCGGTATCCATTTCTATCACATCGCCAGGGTTAACATAATGACAGACGAATCCACACAAGAAAATACAATAAAATTCCTGCCCTTCCATACCATTAACGATTTCATGCGGGCGGACTTCCGGCTGATCGTGCTGCGCAAAACCCTGGGAGCCCTGTCCACGCTCCCAGACGGGCAACGAGCGGCGCTCAACCGCATCACAAGAAAGTATGTCAAGGTGCCCGGTTTTCGCAACAGCGAGAAGGCCCCGGCGGCGGTCAAGCTGCTGCCCTTATCCAACGCCTTCGAAAAGCAGGCGGAGGTGGTGGGTGCGGTGCTGGCGGCTTGGGCTGAAGCGCAGGCTGGGCTGTGCGAGCGGGTCAGTGAAGTGCTGAAAGAGCGCGGCTGGTTTTTCTTCCCAGAGATGAACAACCTGAGCGACCTGCCTTCTCTGAAGACAGAAAAGGATTGGGGCGTGCTGCCGCTGCAAGCCGACCGCACTCGGCTGCCGGGGTTCTTGATCTACTGGCCCAAGGGACAGGAATTCGAAGCCCTGTACCAGACCTATGAAAGCATGTACCCGCAGGCGGAAGGCAGCATCGATGAGGTCAGCCTGATGGTGGTGTGGCTGTCGATGCGCCTGCCGTACCAAGTGGTGGAGGACGAACAGCCCGCCCACGAATACGCCGCTCAAGCCGAGCAGCCGGTCGAAAAAGCCGGCGAACAGCCCGGCGACGAACCGCCTGCCGCCTGAGAGATAAAACGGCAGGCCCCCAAGCGAACGAAAACCATGCACATCTTCTACAGTGAGCAGCACCGCGGCCACAACACGGCTGGCCTGGTTGTCGATGGACAGCCGTTTGGCAGCGAAGAAATCCCCGAGCGGGCCGAACTGATCCTGGGGGCATTGCACGAGGCCGGCATCGGTACGGTCACGCCACCCGCCGACTTTGGGCGCGAACCGCTGCGGCGCGTGCACACGGATGAGTACCTGGATTATCTTGAGAACGGCTATGCCAGGTCGCGGCCCTATTACCACAACATCCGGCCCAAGCAGCCCTCCCACCCATTGCTGCCGGAGACCTTCGCTAACCGCTACGCCCGCTTCCGCCCGCAGGATATCATTGGGCAGGCAGGCTACCATGCCTTCGGGGTGGGCACGCCCATCCTGGAGGGCACCTGGCAGGCTGCCTATTGGAGCGCACAGTGCGCTTTGACAGCCGCCCAGGCGCTCCTGCCTGCCGCGGACCAGCCGAAAGGCAAGGGGTACGCCGCCTATGCCCTGTGCCGCCCACCAGGCCACCACGCGGCAGCCGACCTGTACGGCGGCTACTGTTACCTGAACAACGCCGCCATGGCGGCCCGCTTCCTGGGTGGACGCGTGGCCATCCTGGACATCGATTATCACCACGGCAACGGCACCCAGGAGATCTTTTACCACGATGGACAAGTGCTATACTGCTCGCTGCACGCCGAGCCGGAGACGAACTATCCTTATTATTGGGGTACGGCGGCAGAAACCGGCGCGGGAGCAGGCATAGGCGCCAACCTGAACATCCCACTGCCCAATGGAACGGGCGCCAGGCAATATTTGCGCGCCCTGGATACCGCCCTCGATAAGATCCGGGCTTTCCAGGCCGAAAAACTGGTCGTATCGGTCGGCTTCGACACCCTGCTGGGCGACCCCGCCGGGGGCTTCACCCTGGCGGCGGCCGATTTCCTGGAGGTCGGCGAGCGCATTGCCGCCCTGACACAAGCCGGCCTGCCCACGCTGTTAGTGCAGGAGGGCGGCTACCTGCTGGACCAACTGGGTAGGTGCGCGGTCAATTTCCTCTCTCAATTCTCGTAGAAACGCTCACAAGAACAGGAACAAAACGTATGGCAGAATCGTCTCACCAACATATGGACTCGAACAGCCTTGAAGAAAATGGCGTTGAAGCATCCCACGAGCGGCGTTTTCATTTCAATTGGATCCCGGCGGTGCTGTTTCGCCCGCGCCAGGGATTGGCACGCGTCGCGGCGCTGAATCGCCCAAGCTGGCTGACACCCCTGCTGGCATTGACCATCACGGCCCTGGCGCTGGTGCTGGCTTCCGGCTGGCTGGAACGGCATGCTCTGCTGAGGGGCGAGATGGATCTCCCGCCCAACTTCGAATTTTATTCGCAGGAACAGCAGGCGCAGTACCTGTCGTCGGTGCAAGCCCGCCAGGGACCGGTATTCATCTTCGTGATACCGGCGCTGGCGAAGATCGCCGGGCTGTGGCTGGGTTGGCTGGTGTTGGGCGGCATGCTCCACCTGGTCCTGACCCTGCTCGGTGGGCGGGGCGACACCGGCGGGGCGTTGAACCTGGTGGGTTGGGCCAGCCTGCCTTTCGCGGTGCGCGACCTGGTGCGGGTGGTTTACCTGCTGGCAACGCAGCACAACATCGCCGGCCCGGGGCTGGCAGGGTTTGGCATGCCGGAGGCCGGCTCGCTGGGCTTGCTCATTGCCGAATTCTTAAAGCTGGTGGATATCTACCTGGTGTGGTATCTCGTCCTGATGATCCTGGGCGTGCGCGCTTATACCGGGCTTAAGCTGGGCAAAGCGGTGACGGCGGTGTTGATCACGGTGCTGCTTTCGCTGCTGGTACAGGTGGGCATTGGCTTTGGCATCGCTAAACTGGGCAGCCTTTCGTTCGCCGGCTCTTACTTCTTCTAGCTGCCGGTCTATAAAATCCGGGTAGAATCCAGGCAACCGCTCAACGCTATGGCAGAGACTCTCATTTCGATCACCGCACTGCGCAAGACTTACCAGATGGGGCGCTACACCGTGCACGCCCTGGACAGCGTTTCGCTGGAGATCGAGCGGGGCTCCTTCACAGTGGTGATGGGCCCTTCCGGCTCGG
>CAZVRZ010000280.1:0-4250 GCA_964629965.1 uncultured Anaerolineaceae bacterium | reverse complement strand
CTGTCAGAGGCGTATCTGGTTTCAGCCGTCCCCAGCAGCCGCCCGTCAGGAGAGAATTTGAGAAAGACATAAGATTTACCTCTGTCAGGATGGTTCAAGGCTGAAATGGTGCTTACCAACCCGGCGTCCGCCACATTCCATAGCTTGACTTCTCCTCCCTGGAAAGCAGTAGCCAACAGTCGCCCATCTGGAGAAAACTCCATTTTGCCAT
This sequence comes from uncultured Anaerolineaceae bacterium, assembly GCA_964629965.1. Classification (GTDB taxonomy): domain Bacteria; phylum Chloroflexota; class Anaerolineae; order Anaerolineales; family UBA4823; genus CAZVRZ01. The sequence goes on along the minus strand of CAZVRZ010000280.1, from coordinate 4,039 downwards.
TGAGCCCAAAACCCGGATCAATCGTGTGCAAAACTTGCCAATCACTTACCTGCACAATCTGGACATCGCAGCGCGGCCCGCTGAAGGCAACCAACTTGGCGTCCATTGAGATCGCAAAGGGGCGAGCTGCGCAGGTTCTGCTTGAGCCATCTTCAAAGTTAACCCGTGTCGAGAATCGCTCGGAGTGCAGCAGCGTTCCCATAGGAATCTGCCAGACCCGAAAAGATTCAGTATCCCCACTCTGCCCGGCCGCGGCCAGGTAACTGCTGTCAGGCGCAAACTCCAGCTTCCAAATGCCATCCGGCGCAGGAAGTTGGGCGATTAAATGACCATCCTGGGTATCCCATAGATACATAGTATGGCCTACGCCCGCGGCCAGGTACTTTTCATCTGGTGAGAAAAGCACCCTATCCACATCGGCAACCCCAGAAATATTAAGGGTATAGATCAGGTCGCTGCCATCTTGCAGAGCACGCCCTCCTGGCCCATACTTATGCACTTTAATCACCCCTGGTGTTGAATAAGGATGCTCGACCCAAAAGTTGGATGTTGAAGCGCCAGGTATGAAAAAGCGGTAAGCGAAAGAGGCGATGTACTTTTTGAACTCTTCTTTATCCAGGCCCAGGCCTCGCGCCCAGGCGTCAAACCAGAATTGCTCCGGATGACCCAGGCATGGGTAACAGGAATAATAACTGCCCGCCTTGGGCAACTCAATTGTATAGATTAAGGCGCCATCAGAAACTCCCCAAAAGTTCATGCTGACCTTTTCGTTCCAGGTTACGATGGTGTTCTCATTCAGCAGCAGCAAAGCACCCTGGTTTTTTGCAAACGTGCGAATGATCTCGCCATCCGATAGGTTTCTGACGAGAAAACTGTCCCCGCCCTTGGAGTCGTAATTGCGCATCACAAAGGATTGGCCGTCCGGCAGGATAAAGACGGGAGCTGACGTATTTCCGTAGTTTTTTACCCTGAGGATGGGCTGCTTTGTGTCGAGATTCCACAGGGTGAACTGCCCATTCTGTGAATCAGTCTTAGACACAGTGATCAGTCGGGAATGATCGGGGGACATTATCGGATGAGACTCACCAACCAGGTTGGCGATCATTTTTCCATCAGTAACGCGCCACAGGTGTAAAGTAACTGATGAAACCACCACCAACAGGTCATCGCTGGCAAAGAATACTTCCTCGGTGGAATTTCCGTTAGGCCCATAGAAATCCTTCACCTTTTTCGCATCACTCACCGCCCAAAGCCAGGTCGTGTTTTTATACACAACAGCCAAAGTTTGGCCATCGGGAGAAAAAGCCAATCCAAGCGGACTCTTGGGAGAGCCTGCCAGCACCTTGATGGGCTGGCCATCCGAAGTTTGCCACAGCCGGATGTTGTTGTAATCTCCATAAGTAGAGGTGGCGAGCATTTTCCCATCCGCCGAATAGGCAAAAGTGCTACCTTGTTGGCTGATCTTGAGAGACAGGTCGGGAACGCTCCACAGGCAGAACACATAAGACCCGCCATCGAAAACCAGGCTTTTTCCATCAGGAGAAAACGCCAATTTGTGATGGTTCCAATCTACACGCCCCGTAAAGGTATGCGTTCCCAACAAAGCGCCATCCTCAATTCGCCAGAGCTGCAGTTCGGCGCCCAGAAAGTTGGCAAATAATTTCCCATCCGCCGAAATGGCAAATGACTTTTCGAGCCTGACCAGGGTGCGTATGGAGATTTGCTGCGACCAGTCTGAACTATCGTACACGATCACGCCGTCTGTGAATACCCCAAACAGGTGTTTCCCATCTGGAGCCGGGATCATAGAAAGCAGCTCGCCATTTCCAAAGCGCGCCACTTCGACCAGGCGGGATGCATTTTCGGGGGCGATCACAGCTAGCGGCTGGGGCAAGGCCGTGCCCAGGCCCACAGGCAAAATTGGGGTTGGCGTGGGGGTGAGAGTAGGAACAGGCGATGCGGTGGGAGTCGCTGTAAAGGCCACGGTCGCCGAGGGCGGCGCAGACGGAAGTCGCGTCGGCGTGGAGGTCTGGGTGTTCTCGGCTGTAGGAGAAGAAATTTCCGGAGAAGATATCGTCACGGTTGGACCCGGCAAAGCCGGGGCGGGGCTGTTGCAGCCCGCCAGAACCAACGTCAATACGAGAAGCAGAATGATAACGTCTATATTACCAGCAATTCGCCGGTCAGAATTTGATTTGCTCATGAAATTATCCTCTCAATTTTCACCGCAAGATGAACTGCGCCAGGGTCTTCTGCACGCCGATGATATCCGCGCCGCGCTTGAATTCGCGTTCGATCGGGTTCATATTGCCGGATCAGGCGCTTATCGGTGAATACAAAGTAATCGCGGATGATGCGAAATCCTTTCACCACCTGCTCCCCTTCCACCAGGATAGATTCGAGGTCCCTTTGGAGACCTTTGACGTCTACTTCGGTTGCGTTTCCAAAAATCCCATGTAACATAGTATTCTCCTTTATGGCTCAAATCGTTTCACCAGCTTGCCCACCAAACCCTGGCGATTATCCGGCCTCACTTCGACCATCTCAACGCGTGGGTGCCTCTTGACCTGGTCGGCAAAGGGATGCGAGCGCTGCACGATTGTGCCCAGCAGGTCATTGTCGCCAGCCAGCAAATCCAATACCGCTTGCCGGAAGGCCGGGGAAAGCAACTCCATCGGGCCGATTTCGTCCAGCACCACCAGGCTGCCGGCGCCATCCATCTTGCATCAGGTAAGCATGGTACAGGTAGCGCAGGGAAGTGTTGGTATCCCAAAAGATATGCGCCCGGCCGGCCGGATCAATGCCCAGCAGCGGGGCGTTGATCGTCGGCGAAGGCGACAAGGTCAGGCTCTGGGCCGGCAGCGCACGCCAGGATGAGTCGTAATTGTTGGTGACGACCGGCAGGTAATAAGATAGAGGCGATTCAATGCCCTGCGCCCGGGTTGAATGTACGGAAAGCATGACTGTTGTAATCATCACCACTATTGCGGTCACAAGCGCGGCAATAGTTCTAGTTTTCATTGGTCATTTGCTCTGTTGTTAGCGAGTTCATGCTCATAAACACCATCTGCATGGCCCGCATGATTAATGCTCCTTCTTACTCCTGAGCCGGCCACAATTCTTTCGCATCCTTTTGGATCGCGGATAACAAAACGCCTTCGTTCAGATAATATTTTTGATCCAAATTTCCGCCTGAATGATGGAGTGCAACTACCTGCCAGAGGTCATTAAATACTGGCGAGCCGCTGGACCCGGGCATTGTATCCGTTGTATATTGAATGAATTTATTTGTAGCATTCACAACCTCGTTGGCCGTTAGAACGATTTGTTTGGTGCCGCCATTTGGGTGCTGAATAATATTCACATATTCCCCAGGCAAAGGGTTGGCCTGGTAATTTATGTGTAAGTACCCCCACTTGCTCAAATCATAATCGCACGAGTTGGCATCTACACCTACGATTGTGTAGTCCAAATCTGAGCTTGTTTTGAACCTGGTCGGGTCCAATTTATACCGGGCTGTTTTTAGGGACCGCAGAAAATCGAGCTGGTAGTCGAACTCTATCACTGCCCTGCGTGCATCTGCAACATTCTCTATCACATGATGGTTGGTCATAAGCAGGTTGTTGCCGAGCAAAAAGCCGGTCGCATAAGAAATCTCCCTGCCCGACCCACTCCCTGGAACCAGGATACGACAAACGCTCTGCGTCGCTCTTAGGCCCATTTCCATCCAGCCAATTTGCCGCAAATTATTGATGCCCCAGATTCGTTCCAGCTTTTGCTTTGTTTTTTCGATTTCTTTCCTATGAAAACGAGCGCTTTCGATTGCAATGGCCGCATAATGCGCCAGGGCTTCCAATGTGCTGATATCATCGCTTTTGAACCTGGCATCGTATTTATAATCAGAAATAACGCCGATGACATCTTGCCCAACTTTCATGGGAACCCCGATCCACTCGAGAGGATACTTATCATAGGCGAAATCGGTATCTCCCGGGCGTGGACTGAACCTCCATCTATTTTTCAACTGTTGTTTGTCAAC
>CAZVRZ010000279.1:0-4120 GCA_964629965.1 uncultured Anaerolineaceae bacterium | reverse complement strand
TCTTTTCCCTGCCGGGCATGCGCATAATTGCTGCGTGGGTCAATGTCTCCCCCCTTCTGGGCATGTGCATAATTGCTGCGGTGACGGTCTTTTCCCTGCCGGGCATGCGCATAATTGCTGCGTGGGTCAATGTCTCCCCCCTGCTCGGCATGTGCATAATTGCTGCGTGGGTGGGCAACGTTCCTCGTCTGGGCATGCGCATAATTGCTGCGCATATTAAGAGGGTAGCCATGGATAGGATTTCTGCGCACGTGCTCATTTCTGCGCACCCGGCCGTGGGCAGCGAGATAGAGGGTCTTCTGCATAACTTCACTTCCCCTTCATCCGGTTTTTAGCTGATGTGTGATAGAGCACCCCAGCCTCCGCCAGGTAACAGGCACGGGCGCTTGTCTGCAACACATCCACCAGGTCATAGGGGATCGTTGCGTGCTGGTGGGCCTGGGATAAAACATACGAGTAACCGGTCATCCGGCTGTCGGCCAGCACCGAAGCGTGGATCGAGTCCACCAGCCGAGGTTCCTCCGCCAGCCAGGATGGGATTTCGACGCGGGCGACCTCCTGCTCGCTGATCCGCAGGAAGAAAAAGTACACCCCCGCCCCGGCCTCCTGAAAGGCCTGATTGCGAGGGCTGCCGTGCAGGAACAGGGCGGAACGCTCACCCGGTTGCAGCAAGCAGCGCATCAGGTTCAGGTCAGCCACTTCGTGCTGCTCCTGCAAGCCCTGCTCGAGGGTTTCCGCTTCCACCAGGTTGACCAGACGCGCCAGCAGGCGGGACTGCGGGCCGGAAATCACGCCAGCAACCAGCCCTGGACGCAGCGCCAGCACCAGATCCAGGTATTCCTGCAGGCGGCGATGAGACGATACGCCGCCCACGCTCAGCCAGGGCAGCAGGCCGTTGTCGAGCAGAATTACATCATCGGGATAATTCTGGGCCGCACCGCAGGCCATGCGCATCTCCAGCAGCGTGCGCCAGGCGTTGGTCAACGCCGCCAGCTCGTCCCGATTTTCAAGCAGCTCAACAGACTGGCTGCCTCCATGGGCAATCTGCGAGCCGATATCCACGAACTGCGCCTCGAACAAGGGTGGGCGCAGCTTGCGGTAGGCAACGGCCTGGAGATAGGCCCATATTACCGGGCTGTGATCCTGGGGAAAAACCTGTGAACCGTCAATGCCCACAGACTCCAACGGCTGCGATATAGCCGGTTTCACCAGGTCTACTGGCTCCCAGGTTGGGATGGCCCCAGCCCAGCGGTGGCCCTGGGCAAGCGCCAGGCGTTCTGCCAGGATCGGGGAGCAGGCAGCAACTTTCAGGCGTCGCAGCCAGCCGTCCAGATCAACCTGGCGGGCGCGCTGGGCAGCCTGGCGAGCGGCTTGCTCTACTTGCTGGCGAAGGGTCGGGTCAATCATATGGGTTACCTGAGAAGCAAATCTTTCTCATGCCCGTTCCCGCACAGTTTCCCGGCAGGGAGAACGCAAAGCCAGCAACGCCTGCAGCGCCTCGCCGATCGCCTGGCCGATCTGCGATTTCTCCAGCGGAGTCAACGCCGCGACCAGGGAACGCGCTTCCCGGTTCATCACCGGCTCCATCACGGACAGGGCATCCAATGCGCCCCATGGCAGTCCCAGGAACGAGATGTGTTTCAAGTCCACGCACGACTGCCCATCGTGCGAGAGCAGCTTGCCCTGGGCGATCACGTAGGGCCGCCCCTGGCTGACCAGGATTTGGGATTGGTCGGCCAGCGCCTCGGGCAGGTGCACCAGGCTGATCCCCGGCAGCGCTTTTTCGTTCAGCTTGCGGGTGATGTCGAGGATGGCCTCGGCCGGACGGCCGGAGATCACCACCGGGTGACGCTCGCCGAAGAAGTTCTCCAGGCCATCGTGGTCGGTCGTGTAGATCCAGCCGTTGACCACCACCACCGGAACACGATCCACGGTCACCGCCTGCACAGACTCGACTTCCAGCCAGCCTTGCAGGATGCTGAGATTGGTATAGGTTGGCATAGGTCAGGCTCTCTCCTCTTCTCCGCTGGATAACAGCGGCTGATCCGCCGCCTTCAGGACGGCGATGAATTGCGTGACCGCTTGCAGGCGTCGCGTTGATAGGCGTAGGCGCTCGGCCAGGGCCTGGTAGGCCTGGACGAAGTGGGCGCGGTCGGCCACCGGGTTTTCGGACAGGCACAGGTAGCGCCAGCCCAGTTGATCCACCACTTTTGCTGCCAGCGGGTTTTGGAATTGAGGCTTACCGGCATGCCCCACGCGGCGGATTTCAGCCTGCACTTCAGCCCAGGCTTCGTAATCGGTCGGGGTTGGATCGGCGGCTTCCAGGATGCCGAAGGCAGCCGAACGCAGCTCGGCGACTGCCGGGAAGAAGGTTGAGCGGCTGATGTGATCCAGGGCAGCCTGTTCGAGCACCGGGCCGGGGATGTCGGCCAGCACCTGCACGTACACTTCGATGGCCGAACTGCTCAGGTGAAACGAGGGGTAGATATCCCCCAGGATTTTGAGAACGCGCAGGGTTTCAATCTCTGTCGCCATTGGCACGACCTCCGTGTTTTTCAAGATACTCGCGAATACCCTGGTGAGCCTTGGGCTCGCCTGAGGCTGCGCGGCGGGATGTTTTGGATTTGGCAGTTTTGGGTGGTCTTTCGCTGCGCCCGTTGGCGATCCAGTCGCTCAGCACCGCGTCGGCGTAGTTGAGCAGGTTGCCGGGCCTGGCAACGCCCAGGGCAGATATCAGCGCCTCGGCCAGCCAGTCGCCGCCGGTCGATCCAGCAGAATGGGCGGCGGCATTACAGCGCTCGGCCATCAGGCGGAAGCGCGCCAGCAGGTCGCCGGTGATCTCTCGCCCGGCGCTGCGGTACACTTCGACGGCGCGCACCAGGTGGGTTTCGATGACTTCAGCAGATGCAGGCGCTTCCGCGGGTATCTGGCCAGTTTCTTCAAGGGCTTCCGGCTCTCGGGATTCCGGCAAGTCTGGGCTGCCAGCCCAGACACGGGTCTCCGGCGTTCGGTATTCCTGCTGTAAACGGGCCAGGTCGCGGGCAATCGCCGCACAGTGGGTGAAGTGCCTGGGCCGGGAAGGGCGGGCGAAAGCATCTTCGATCCCGGCGATGATCTGCTCGAAGGTGAAACCATCCGCGAGCAGCTTGTCGAGCGCAGCTTGCTCTTTGATCGTCGGCTGGTAATCCAAATCTCCTTTGCGCTCGGCGAAATAACCAAAGACGCGCTCGATCAGGGTGGTGGTTTCCTCCTCCTCCTCGTCTTCATCATCTTTAAGTAGATGACCGCGCGTATCAAGTCCGGTAGGCGGCGTACCGGACTTATCAGGTCTGGTAGGCGTACCGGACTTAAAACGTCCAGTAGGCAGCGTACCAGACTTCTTAGGGCTGGTAGGCAATTCAATGCTGGATGAATTTACAGGATCCGGCAGGTTTTTCAACAGCGTATGGGCATTCTCAGTCCATTTGGCTGGAATGGGGTAGAACGTGCCTTTCAGAATGTCCACAGCTACTTCCCCCGGTAATGTTATTTCATGGGCATAATTCTCCGGGAAGTTGTACACCGGCTTACGCCCTTTGCGCCCGCTCACTTCCCACTTCGATATCAGGTCGTTTTGGCGAGCCTTCCAGAGGTACGCGATTTGCTCCAGGTTGAAAAACAAGGAACGCATATCCCATCGCTGCGCCTGCATGCGCGGCGGTTTGCCTGATTGAGTGGGGTAGTATATGCGTTCTGTGAATACCAGGCCAAGGCGTCGGAGTACCTTCTTGTCGCGTTCCAGCGTGATCGGGCTGCTGGCCATGGGTAGGTTTCCAACTCGTAGTTCATAATCCTGTGTGTTGCGTAAGAGAAGCACCTGAAGCAAAAGCGCATACTGGCGATCATTCAAACGCTCTCCATCCGAAACCAGTAATGTCCAGAAACGCGGCAGGATTTTGGGCAGGGATGCAATTCCCATATCCAGCGTTGGATTGCCAAAATAGATCTCGATGGGCGCGTCGCGTTCATCATTCAATTCCCAACCATCTTCGGGGAGTAAATCGTCACTCAATTCTCACCTCCTGAGCCGCATTCTCAAATTTCGCCAGCGATTGCCGGAAAGCCAGCTGCACTGTGCCGG
>CAZVRZ010000278.1:0-4266 GCA_964629965.1 uncultured Anaerolineaceae bacterium | reverse complement strand
GGCCAGTTCGGGCAGGTTCAGGAACACAAAGGCCAGCATCACCACACCATCGAAAATACGTTCGACAATGACCGTTGCCAGTGAAGCAGACACAGGGATTCCTTCGCGCCGCTTGAGCACTACTGCCCGCAGCACTTCTCCAATCCGAGCCGGTAGGATATTGTTGCCGGCGTATCCGATGGCTACGATCGGGAACATGACCCGCGTGGGTACTGCTTTGAGCGGCCTCAACATGTAATGCCAACGCCAGGCGCGTACCCACACCGCCACGAAGTACACTGCCACACCTGGTATGATCCACCAGTAGTTTGCGGTGCCAAAATCATGCCATAACTTTGCCAGGTCAACCTTGTACAGCACCCGGTAGATGAAGAAAATGCTGATCAAGGCGCCTACCCAAAACTGCCAACGTTTCATGCCGCCCATTCTACCATATCCCACTGAGCAGTTCCTCAAACCCCAGCTTGTTAAAACCCTGTTGATCTATTGTTATGAATTGGTTCAAAATACTTTTAGCGCTTTGCTACAGTATAATCAAGGGATGAAAATCACCCAAAGGTGACATCATGTTGATCGTGAATGCATCCCAATTATTGACTCTGGCAGGAGCGCCGCAGCGCGGTCTCCAACTGGGGCAGTTGAATATCATCCCGGGTGGTGCTGTTTTATGCCGCGACGGGCTTATTCAGGCTGTTGGAAGCAGCCAGGAGATGATTGCAGCCTACCCGGGCGAGCCTCGCCTGGATGCGCACTGCCAGGTTGTAATGCCCGGCTTCGTCGATCCGCACACCCATGCCATCTGGATGGGCGATCGGGCCGTTGAGTTCGAAATGCACCTGCAAGGAAAATCTTACCTGGAGATACTGGCGGCCGGCGGCGGCATCCTGTCTACCGTGCATGCCACACGCCAGGCATCCGTGGCTCAGATGACCGCAGAAACCCGCCCACGCCTGTGCGAGATGCTTTCCTATGGCACCACCACTCTCGAGATCAAGACCGGCTATGGGCTGGAATTAAGCACCGAGCTGCGCCTGTTGGAAGCTCTGCTTGCTCTGCAAAAAGAAGTGCCAGCTGCTATCGTCATCACCTTCCTGGGAGCGCACGCCATTCCGCCTGAATATAAAGATCGCCCGGAAGCATACGTGGATGAATTGTGCCAGGTCATGCTCCCCGCTGTGCACCGCTGGTGGCAAGAACATGCCGTCCATCAGCCGTTGCCTTTTGTAGATGTTTTTTGTGAGACGGGCGCTTTTTCGCTCGAACAAACCCGCCGCATCTTGCAAAGCGCACACAGCCTGGGCTTTCCCCTCAAAATCCACGCCGATGAATTCGACAATCTGGGAGGCGCCAGCCTGGCTGTGGAGTGGCAGGCCGTTTCTGCCGATCACCTGGTGAAAACCTCGCCACAAGATATCCAGGCCCTGGCGCACAGCAATACGGTCGCCGTGGCCTTGCCTTGCACGCCTTTCGGCCTGGCCGAAAAGGAGTACACGCCTGCCCGGGATATCCTGGTTTCAGGAGGCCTGTTGGCGTTAGCCAGCGATCTGAACCCCGGCACAGCCTGGTGTGGCAATATGCAGTTTGTCATTGCCCTAGCCTGCCGCTATCTCCGTCTTACGCCTGCCCAGGCGATCGCCGCCGCCACCATCAACGCCGCCGCTGCGATCGGGTGGGCAGACCGCGTAGGCTCGCTGGAGCCTGGCAAACGGGCCGATATCTTGATCCTGAACGTGCCCGATTACCGCCACTTGGGGTATCGTTTTGGACAGAACCTGGTGGACACGGTAATCTGCCAGGGATCTATTTGGAATCAATAGATAGGAGTTGTGAACGATGGATAGTGCCCAAATCACTCAGATCATCATGATCATACTGGCATTGGCCGTTGCCTGGATCGTGCTGCGTTTCATCCTGAAGCTAGCTGCCAAGATCTTCACCTGCGGCTTCGTAGTCATCCTGGCAATCGGCCTGTTGCTCTTCATCGTGCGCACCATTCAGGTCGTTGAATGAACCTGAATATTGACACCGTTCAACGCTGGTACCCATCAGGCGACCCGGTGCATGGCCTCGATCACGTCTGGCGTGTCTACCATCTGGCAGAACGCCTGGGGCGGGAGGCTGGCGCTGACCTGGAGATCGTGCGCGCCGCCGCCTTGCTACACGACGCTCAGGATGAAACGGCCCAGCGGGCCGACCACCAGCACACATCGGCAGCTCTGGCGCGCCATGTGTTGCAAGCACAGGGCTGGGAAGAAGAGCGCATCTGCGCGGTTGAGCATTGCATTCGCGCCCACCGTTTCCGCGACGGGCGCGAGCCGCCCGCCACGCTGGAAGCGCAGATCGTGTTCGATGCCGATAAGCTGGATGCCATCGGAGCCACCGGGGTAGCGCGCGCTGTTGCTTATGCCGCCGTGCATGCCGCTCCTTTTTTTGCTGAGCCTTCCGAGCGTTTTCTCAAGCAAGCGGAGCTTGAGCCAGGCGAACCACACAGCGCCTATCACGAGTACCTGTTCAAGCTGCGCAAGTTAAAAAGCCGCCTTTACACCGCTGGCGGACGTCTCCTGGCAGAAGAACGCCACAACTATATGAGCGCCTTCTTCGAGCGCCTGCAGGCCGAATCCGATGGTCGCCTGTAATTATTCCATACTCAATCCAGATTCATCCCTGTGTTCCTTGATAATTCGATCAAAAGTGTATAAAATAAGCTCATGAACATTCCTTATGGTCCTATCCTTGTAGTTGAAGATATTCCCAATGTGCAGGAGCTGCTGGTGGTAACTCTGCGTTTCAAAGGGTACCCGGTCATCTCTGCCGCCAATGGTCAGGAAGCCCTTGACTTGATCGCTAAAGAGCGTCCTGCCCTGGTGATCACCGACATCTTAATGCCCAAGCTGGACGGCTATGCTCTGGTGCAGAAGCTGCGCACCGATCCGCATACTCGCCAGATCCCGGTTATTTTCTTGTCTGCCACTTATGTCACGCCCGAAGACAAAGCCTTTGCCTTGAGCTTGGGCGCAGTGAAATTCCTGGAAAAACCGGTCGATACCGAGGAATTCCTATTGACCATTGCCGAGGTTCTGACACAAGGCGCGGGACAAATGCCTGAGCCGATGGGTGAGCGTGATTTTTATCATGGCTACCGGGAGCGCCTGGAGAGCAAGCTGCGCCATAAGAACCAGCAGATCGTGCGCACCGAGCGCCTGCTGCAGACTTTACCCGCCGATCAACGCTCTTCTTTTGAAGCCCTCCTGAAGGAAGAACGCAGCCATCGCGATGAGATCCAGACTGAGTTGGACCAACTCTATAAAATACTGGAAGAGCTAAAGAAAACGTGAAACCATCCATTGGAATGCTCGAGATCCTGGCACGACAGGCTGGGAAGATTTTACGCGCCGGCTTTGATAAAAAGAAGCAAATATTCCACAAGGGCGTGATCGACCTGGTCACCGAGTACGATCATCAATCCGAAGCCTTTTTGGTGGACGCGATCCGGCGTGAATTTCCTACTCATCGGGTGATCACAGAGGAACAGGGCGAACTGGTTGGGGAAGATGGCTGCATCTGGTATGTTGATCCAATGGATGGCACTGTCAATTATGCCCATGGTGTGCCGATCTTTGCTGTTTCGATCGCCTACCAGGAACGCGGCCTGATGCGCTGTGGTGTGGTCTATGATCCAATGCGCGACGAGTGCTTTCGGGCAACACGCGGAAATGGTGCCTGGCTTAATACCAGGCGTTTGCACGCCTCCAAGGTGACCGATCTCAATGATGCTCTCCTGGTAACCGGCTTTCCTTATGATATCCGCACCCACCCTCAGAATAACCTGGCGGAATACGCTCGCCTATCGTTGCGCACGCAGGGTGTGCGCCGCCTGGGTTCAGCGGCCTTGGATCTATGCTATGTGGCGGCAAGCCGCTTCGATGGCTTTTGGGAGCTGCGCCTGAGCGCCTGGGATGTAGCTGCAGGTGGCCTCATCGCTGAAGAGGCTGGCGCCATTGTCACAAATACCATCGGCCAGCCGGATTATATCTCCAAACCCCAATCCATCCTGGCAGCAGCGCCGGGCATCTACGCCTGCCTGTTGAACGTTCTACAGCAGAAAGAAAGCTGATCAGGCTTTACGGAGTGAGCGGCCGGCCTTGGGCGAGCCGCTCAATATTTTTGTTAGCTTAGACAATTTTATCCGGGAAGTCAAATCCAGGCTAAGTGGGGATTTCGAAGCAGTAGAAGAGATTAAAATCAACCCAGCCAAGAAGCCGAAAA
>CAZVRZ010000277.1:0-4303 GCA_964629965.1 uncultured Anaerolineaceae bacterium | reverse complement strand
CTTCAGGATTACATGCAGGTCAAGCATATTGCCGGGCCGTGGAAATCTAGTGAGCGCCTGATGGTGGCTGTTAGTCCGGCGTTATTCTCAGAGCGCTTGATCCGCTGGACGCGGCGCATGGCGTACAGCCTGGAGGCTTCATGGATCGCGGTGCATGTTGAATCGTCTCGTCAACTGAACGAGGCGGAGAAATTGGGGTTGGCACGAAATCTGGCTCTGGCGCGTAAGTTGGGCGCTGAAGTGGTGATTACCAGCGGTGAGAATATTGCAGATACGCTCGTCCATGTGGCGCACCAGCGCAATATCACCCAAATCGTAGTAGGAAAACCCTTGCGCTCACGCTGGGATGAGTTCCTGAAAAAAAACATCACTGACCAGTTGATTGATATCAGCGGTGATATTGATATTTATGTTGTCAATGGAGATGAGCCCGCTCACCCCCAGGGTCCCCACCCTCCAAGCGAAAGATTAATCATACATTCCCATTGGCGCTTATACCTCTGGACCTGTATTATCTTAGGTGTAACCACCTGCGTGAATTTCCTTTTAGCTCCCTACATTGGGTATCAATCTGTAGGGTTATTAGAGCTTTTTGTCGTGCTTCTGATCGCCGTTTTTCTGGGGCGCGGCCCGGCACTGCTGGCAGCCACTTTGAGTGCATTATCCTGGAATTTCTTGTTTATTGAACCGCGCTTTACTTTTGCAATTCAAGGCACTCACGATGTCATCTTGTTCGTCTTTTACTTTGTAATTGCTGCGGTTACGGGAAACCTGACTGCCCGGATCCGGGATCAGGAAAAAAATACCCGCACCAATGCCGACCGTACCATGTCGCTATACGCCCTGGCTCGCGATACATCCAAGGCAATCAACATGGATGAGGTTCTTGAGGCGGCTATTAGCCAAATTGTGTCTGTGTTTCAATCAGAAGTTGCCATTATTCTTGCCGAAGCTAACCGGCTTTGCCCGTCCGCTCACGCGAAAAGTACGTTTCAATTGAGCGAAAAAGAATACAGTGTGGCCGCGTGGGCTTTTGAGAACAGTAAGCCCGCTGGCAAATTTACGGATACATTACCCATGGCAGAAGCACATTACACCCCCTTGCTCACGCCCAGCCGCACCGTGGGTGTGCTGGCCATAAAACCCCGTCACGAGGAGCGTTTTTCTGCTGACCAGGAAATGCTGCTCGAGACGTTTGCCAGCCAGGTAGCCTTGATGATTGAGCGTGAGATGCTGGACGAAGCATCAGAACAGGCTGAGATGCTGCGGAAGTCGGAACACTTATACAACACGCTGCTCAACTCTATTTCGCATGAGCTTCGCACCCCGATTTCGACAATTGCCGGCGCCGCCAGCAGCCTTGACAATGAAGCCACCTTGAATGATCCTGTTAAGCGAAGCTTTCTTCTTCAAGATATTGGCGATTCTGCCGAGCGCTTGAACCGGCTGGTTGAAAACTTACTGGATATGTCTCGCATTGCATCCGGCAGGCTTACTCTAAAACTGGAGTGGTGTGATGCGGGGGACGTGATCGGTGTGGCCGTCAATAATATGGAGAAACGCCTGGCGGGACGACCAGTCACGATCAAGCATGATCCGCAAACACCCCTGGTGCAAATGGATTTCATTCTGATTGACCAGGTGCTGTCTAACCTGTTGGACAATGCCTGTGCTTATACGCCTGCCAAGACACCCATTGAGATCGTGTCCCAATTCTCACCTGGCAAGCTGGTGATTTCAGTGACCGACCATGGACCGGGCATACCCGAGGCAGACCTTGAGCGCATTTTTGAAAAATTCTACCGGCTGCCGGGCAGCGCCAGTGGTGGCACAGGACTGGGATTATCGGTAAGCCGGGGCATTGTGGAAGCGCACAGTGGCCAATTAATCGCTGAAAATTTACCTGGAGCTGGAGCGCGCTTTTCCATTTTGCTGCCTGCATCCGCTCCTCCCCCTGTACAGGAGGCCCCTATATGAGTGAAGGCGCGCTCGTTCTGGTTGTTGACGATGAAATTCAGATCCGGCGTTTTCTGCGGATCAGCCTGGAGGCCAATGGGTATGCGGTCGAGGAAGCCGAAAATGGACAAGAGGCTGTCATCAAGGCTGCTCGTCTGCGCCCCGATTTGATCATCCTGGATTTGGGGCTGCCGGATTTGGATGGCCTGGATGTGATCAAGCGCTTACGGGAATGGTCTCAGGTTCCGGTGATCATCTTATCCGTTCGGGATGCAGATCGGGATAAAGTGGCCTTATTAGATGCTGGCGCCGATGATTACCTGACGAAACCTTTCAGCGTAGACGAGCTGCTGGCACGGATGCGCACTGCCCAACGCCATGCCCGCCAGGAAGACCAGCCGGCCATCTTTACCTGCGGCCCCATTCAGGTTGATTTGGCTCGCCGGATTGTGACGCGGCATGGAGAGCCGGTCAAGTTGACTCCCACTGAATACGCCTTGTTGCGCTTGTTGGTGCAGCATGCCGGCAAGGTGCTGACCCATAGGCAGATCTTGCAGGAAGTTTGGGGAAAAGAATACGTTGACGAAACGCACTATTTACGGGTATATTTTGCCCAGCTACGCCAAAAACTGGAAGACGATCCCACGCTTCCCAAGCTCATCCACACAGAACCAGGAGTGGGCTATCGGCTGTACTGCGAAGAGGAGAAATAGCACCCTTTCGCGGCTAAGACACGTTAACGTACGGTACCCCCGTAGGGGCAACTGGCCAAACTCCTGTCTTATGTATGAAATAGGACAGGAGTTTTCGTTTTCTTTTTCTTCTCCATTTCATCACCAAGGTGGAGTTGGGTTATGATAAGACGCTCATCTGGCGCTCCTTCCCGCTAGATGCGCCTGCGCTGGCGGCATTCGGGGAGTGAGCGCAACTGGCTCGATCCTGACAACCTTCATGAGCGGGTATTACGGGTGTTGGCGCGGGTTGTTCCTGTCATCTGAATGAACCAAGGATGATCCTAAGCGATCATGTTGAATGCTGCTCCAGAAAGTGAGGAACAGCAGGGTGAAGGCGGTGAGCATGACTGCCAGCGTCACTCTTGCGTCGTTGACGCGAAAGAAATATCCCAAAGCGGCTACACCAGGGAATAATGCCAACCAGGCGATGCAGCAAGCCACAAAAATCCAGCGCCAGGCTTTGCCAAGCCACCAGCGCAGCCCGGTCGTCAATTGTGAACCAGGCTTACCCTGGCAGACTGCCGCGGCTGCGCCAATCAGTGCGCCGAGGATTGGCGGAAAGATGCCGCCTCCAAACAGCAGCATTGGAATGGCCAGAAGCATCATGACCACCCCACCAGATTTGCGCGCCGAAAAAAAGATCGCCCAACCAGCGAATAATAAAGAAAAGCTTATCGCCAGGACGCCGGTAACCTGCAGGTTGGGGATTAATGTCATGGCAGGTTCGCCACTCAAACTTTGAAAGAAGGGTGACTCTGGCCAGGAGCGGATCATAATCCCTGTCGCAGCCACATTGCCCTGCATGAGTTCACCCACGCCGTGCTCGATGCCCGCTGCGCCCATCCAGGCGCCCATAACAGCAACGAAAAGATGTCTAGCGTTCTTCATCCGGTTCTCCTTTATTCAGCAGATGAGGTTATGTTCGTTTCAAACAGGTCGGGAAGACATTTTACCCAGGCCTGGATCTCTGCCCAGTCACGAGCGTCACTTGCAGGGGATCCCTTGAGCGCAGGGATCAGGTTATAGGGGAAGCGTAGCCGGGCAGGGTCGAACCGGCCGCCAACCAGTTGCACGCTGATCGGCTGCAGCCAGGTGAATTTACCCAATTCAGCGTCCAGGTTTTTACGAACCTCCAGCGCGTCTGCGGCTGCGTTGGGACCGTATGGCCCCCCAGCAAAGACAGCTACGGGTAGATGCACCAGCTGCTTTTGATTGCGCTTTAGGAAGTGCACAGCATCTTTATGCAGACGAAACATATACAGCGGCGCTCCCAGGATGACCGCGCGATATTCCTTGAGATCGGTCACCTCCCGGCACGGGTGCACTTCTACGGTCAGCCCCAAGCGATTCAACTCTTGGCTTACACATTCAGCGATTTCTTGTGTGGAACCACTCATCGTTGCATAGACAACTAAAACTTTGTTTTCTAGCATACTCAAATCCTTTTTATCCTCTCAAAAAAGAGGGGTATGGGGTGTTTTGGGCGTGCTGCGCACGCCCAAAACACCCCACTTTCCCCCAGATTATTGAGATGATACAATCCTTTCTTGTTCATGCACATTCATTGTGATGACAGCATCTTAGCACGTGCGGAATGAGGCCGCATCTATCGA
>CAZVRZ010000276.1:0-4307 GCA_964629965.1 uncultured Anaerolineaceae bacterium | reverse complement strand
CTTGTGCGCTTATCTACGCCGAGAAATTGCCTTGTCTGCAGAACAAAATCCCGGCCTTCAGAATGCTGTGCCTTTGGCAATGGAGGCAATCGATCGTTTTCAGGAAACTCTGCGCCGCCTGTCTAGGCTTGGTGGCTGGTCTTTCTTATCAGCGCAACCTGATCCAATGCGGAACCGCCTGACGCACTTTCAGGCGTCAATCATGGCGGCGCCGGCATACGCGTTGGTGGCAGCGCGCCTGCACCGGGGTATCTGTGCCAAAATTTTCCAGATCAAAGATTTACCATCGGGACACTTCGATGAAATTTTGAGAGGCGCCACACGCTACCTGGATCGAATTGTGGTGAACATTCCGCTAGAGCAGGTAAGAGTATCTTTGGCAGATTATCAGCCGAATGAATTTGACACGATTATTTGGAATGTAATTTGTGGCCTTCCAAAAAAGCGTGTTGCACCAGGTGGATCGAGTTCTTATGCAGACGCCACCCTGGCGACTATTGAGGATGCGTGGCTAGCGGCGTTTTATGCCGGTGCAGCCGGTAAGGCGTTTATCAAGCATGCTCACCGCGTTATGCCTACAACATTCGCCGATCTTAATACCGCCAATCCCGAAAAATACTCTGCTGTTCATCCTGTCCGGAAACCGTTTATGGATCAGGTGGCGGCTCAACGCCAGATTGAACGCGCTGAGATAGTGGGGGATGACCAAAAACGCCAGCGCCGTCAGACGCGGTTTTCGATTAGCGATGAAGGCCGGGCAGTAGTGGCCTTCAATCCCTCTCCCAACAGCCAGGGAGCGCTTTCCATAGTCACGCTCGCGCTCATAACCACTGCCATGGATGAGTTGATGTCTGAATGGGCAGAGCTAAACTACTGGGGAACCTCATCTCTGGTGAACAGCATGCTGCATTTAGGACGCCGGCCCGAATGGCTGCTCAACATGCAAGTGACTGAAAACCCACCGGCATTACTTTCAGATTGTTCGCAACCCATGTACGTTCTCTCGGAAGACGCGGTGTACTATATTCCGACCATGTACATTGGCCTACCGGCAAGATTGAATCCACTGGCGACTGCACCAGAAGAACAGGTACAGGCCGAATGGCATAAACACAATGAATATTATGAGCAGAATTCGTTGGTCTATAAAATCCATTTGCCGGACCCTTTGGCAGCTATCTACCGCACATATGCAGACGTACGCGCTGCGATTTTGAAGCGCTGGCCGCTCGAGGCGGCTGGGCTGGGGTGTTCTGCCCAATCTGGCCCGCTCTGGTTGTGGGACAACCTGGGGCAGTTCATGGTTGTAAACATGCCTGTGGTGAAACAGGTTTTGGAAATCCTGACCCAACAGGTGCGACAAGAAATCCCCCGCCATCCTACGATCACGCCGGCGAACTTGACGCGCACATTTGAAGGCTGGTACGCGCATCTGGGACTGCGCGGTGAGTACCGTTATTACGTCTCGGAGCTAACCCGCAGCGATTGCGAAATGCCACTGCGCTACAGCCTGGTGGACAGCGAAAAAATTTACAAGGATCATAATTCTGCATATACAGAATTCAGAGGGTACATTGAGCGAGAACGGGCTTGTATCATAAACGGGGAAGCACAATAATGGATACAGTTTCACCATATTACGGCACCTGGCACTGCGCCAGGCTGGATATTGTGCAGGAAGTTGTCGCAGTCCTTTGGCAGGCCACGGAACAGCCATCAGCCTGGGAGCCATCAGTGCCAATTGAACAGGCTAAGCACAACGCGTATGTTAGCCTGGCTGCCGTGATGTTAGGATTGTTAAATGGCATGCGGCCGGCCGAGATCCTGCGCTCCCGGCGCTGGCATTTTGATCGAGACAACCTCTCCTTGGCCATCGCCGGGAAATCCCATGCCCGCTTACCGGGATATAGGCGAGTGCCCCTGCTTCTTGAGACGGCGAAGATACTTTCTTGGTGCTTTGGCATCATGGATGGGAAAACAGAAAGCAAAACAAAAAACACAAGACTCTTCTGCCTTTACCATGATGATGGGCAACTGGTTCGGGGTACATCGGCTGATTTAGAGAACATCCTGGTCAAAACCGGAAGGGCCAACCTGGACTTTTATTCCTTTCGGCATCGCTGCCGCACGGATATGCTTGCGCTGAATGTGCCAGAACGCCAATTAAATTATCTGATGGGGCACGAAAGCCGCGGCGTGCGTGCCACCAGCATTTATCTGGATGATACTTTCGCTGACCTGGCAACGAACTACCAGGTGGCGGCGCGCCAACTTGCACAGCGATACGGGATTATCAGAGGCTGAGTGATGGTATCTACTGCTGTTAATCCATATGTGGTGACAAATGAACGCGTTTATACGCTGCTGCCGCCCGCCTCGCTGGATAAACTGGATAAGGCATTCCTTGATAACATAGCCGCCCCGAAACGGAATCCGGGCCTGCTGCCATCTGAGATCGCATGGTGCAATTGTGTTTACGCGTTGATTTCCTTTGGGGGAATTGCAGGGCCTAACTGCATAACAGAAATCACACACCTGCGCTTTAACGACCTGACAACATGTACGCATGGATATATCCATATCCCGCGTGCCGGTGGTCGAGTGCCTGTGTTCGTGCCGGAAATCGTCTCGCTATGCAGCCAAAGCCTCCTCATTCACCTTCGGCGAGGGCGGGGAGCCGGCCGCAACCGCCTGGGTGAATTCCCGCCTGCTGGTTATACTATTCCGGGTCGAGACGACCCATCTTCTGAGCTTGGGGATGACGAGTGGCGAAAATGGAAAGACCGCTTTCAAGCATGGCTGGAAAGGTTGGGTGAACAGGCGAAAGTAACTACGGTTTCAACCGGCCGGCTGATCCAACTCTCACGCGCCCGCCTGGCGCGATGTTATACGCCTGTGGTGGCCGGGGCAGTGTTGGGGCTGCATCTGTACAACCCGGCCCCGGTGGAACAACGTGCAAGTTTCCGGGATTTCGAACAGGATCTCGCAAAAGATGTGCTTCAGGCACACATGATCGAGCAGGTTTACCTACCGCGGTTTCGCGCTGCAAGCCAGAAGGCGGCTGAACCAGCGCCACCGCCACAAGCGGTTAGGCTCCCAGAAATCTACAAACGCCTACGAACTATCGTGGCGGCATATAGCCGGCTTGAAAAACAAGAGGCCAGAAATGTGCGCGCTTATGTGCGGCGGAAGCTGGATGAGTTCTGTACCCGGTTGGAAGCGTCAATCGGTAAACCTCCTGAAATACCCTGGCTGGATTGGTTTACGAAATGTAGAAAACAGCCGACTTTGCAAGATGATGAAATGATGACGCTGTGGATTGCTCGTTGGCTGTATGGGCTGCTCCGAAAATCGCCCCACTCCGTGGACGCCCGGATGAACGACCTATTGGGATTGGTCAGCAGGCTGCGCGGCCTGTCGCTGTGGGGCGCAGATGAGAAAAGGTTGATCACGATGTTCGAGCAGGCGGGGCTGTCGCCAGCGTCACGGAGCCGTAAAGCTGATTCGCTGCTCGGGTTTTTCTTGTTTGTGAAATCACATTACGGCATTGGGATGCCGGCAATTGCCTGGCGGAGCCTGGATGGCTCGCGAGAAATCCACGAACAGCGCATCCTGACCCAGGCGGATGTTGAAGTGCTGTTGTCTAGTTTGAACATTAACCGACACCTGGATCGACAGTTGATGACAGCTATCTTGCTTGGGTATTACTTCGGATTACGCGACTCGGAGATATGCAACGTGCAAATCGGCGATGTCTGGTTGGATGGCACGCCAACGGTGTTCATTTGGAAATCGAAGCGGGGCCGCTCTCGGTTTGTTCAGGGGGTAAAGGTTCCAATGCATGTTCTTGGCATTCTCAAAGATTCCCTGAACGACAGAAGAACTGCGGCCGGCAACGATCCATCTAACTCATTTCTGGTAACTGCCGCGGGCAAAGCCTTCAAACGCCAGCGCCTGAGCCGGCGTTTGCGCCGCCTAATGGATGTGGCTGGGATTGAAGTTTCGAGTGGCGCGAAACGCTCGGTCAGCCATGCCCTGCGCCATGCCTGTGCTAACCGCTGGTGGGCGCTCGGGATACCATTGGTCGAGATCACGCGCCGGCTGGGTCACCAATCTGCTCAAACCACTGTACAGGAGTATATGCATGCTTTCCACTTCTCGCAGGCAGAGCAGGTAAAGGAGCAGCCTCAATTGGCAGATATCACTTTTACGTCCAGGGGCGTGGCTGCAATTTTGGGAATTACAACCCGCACCCTGCGGTATCTTGCCTGTCGTGATGGGCTTACCAAATCAGGTAGGTATACATT
>CAZVRZ010000275.1:0-4359 GCA_964629965.1 uncultured Anaerolineaceae bacterium | reverse complement strand
AGATGCTGAAGCTTACCTTGTTTATTGTTAAAGTGCAAATGGATAAAGTCTAGCTAATACCGTGTGAAGAAATAGACCAGCACGTAGATAACGGTGAAAGCGATGGTGGTAGGCGAATCCATCGGGCGGCCGGCGAACCTTGCGAAAACCCTGAGGAGCCTTTAGACCGAGGGCAGGGGGTTTTGTTTTTTATCTCTCAAATGTTACAATTGATCGATGAATCTGCAGCCTCTCCCGATCCCATCTTCCTTTCTGTGAACTATCCTCATTGTGCATGCTTGAGCCTGAGTGAGCAATGATGATGCCTGAAAAACATGGCCGTTTCTTTTGGAACAACAATCTGATAGTCGATGGCGGCATTGGGCGGTGCTGGTTTGCTCTTGGATGCTTATGAATTTGTTCAACATCTTATTGCGCTTCCGCTTCATCTGGTTGAACCTGCTGTTTGTGGGTTACCTGTGGCTGCTCCAACCGGTGGCTCTGCAACGCCTGTCATCCTCTGCACACGATAGTTCTCCCGACTGGCTGATGGGTGGTATCCTGCTAGGCATACAAGCCATTGAGATGATCGGATTGCTGCTCAAACGTCCAGTAAGCGCCTATTACGCCCGGCGCTATCCAGATTCCAGTCAGCCAGGCGGCTGCATGGAAAGTGTAAAAGTCTCGTTGTTTGTATTCGCACCGATCTTTCATATGTGTGCAGCCGCATTATTGACGATCGTGGTGCTTGACTTGTTAAAGATGACGGAGCGGTATGAATCGGCTGTACTCTGGCAGTGTCTTCCCGTGCCGCTGTTCTTTGTAGTGCTGACAAAAGAGGCTTTTTATACTGTGTTGCTGCTTGGGATGGGATCGACTGGATTGGCGCCAAGACAAGCTCGCCCGCAGTCAAAGCCGCAGTGGGTTGAGCGATTGGATCGCTGGTTAGCATCCCCCGTGGTCGATCAAATCACGCTGAAAGATGCTGTCAAGGATATCACCGGTGATTTGCTGCTGCTTATCTTCACAACCCTGGCCTACACGGCTTTGTGGGAACTGCTCACTGCCGGTGCTCTGAGCCGCCAGGGATCGGAACGGCTGGCTGAGTACCTTGGGGTGAGTATTCTCTTCGTCGTAGTATATTTCACCACCCGCTCGGTTTACTTGATGCAAGAATTGAGCATCCAGCAAAGCCGGGCCGCCAGGATACTCTCCTGGGTCAGCTTCTTGGTGACTTGGCTGGTCGCGCTTTGGTCTATCCCCACCCGGTAAGAAGAATAGAACATAAGCATGGCCGCATCGGTATATATGCTTATTATTAAATATTGTCGCTTTTCATCCTGGTGCTGAAGACGGCAATTGCCACGGCCAGTATCGCTGCGGCATATCCGATGACCCACCAAAGGTGCGGGAATATGGCCTGGTAGTCTCCAGCCAGCGCGGCCCGGGTGGCATCGACGGCCCGCGCAAACGGCAGCGCATAAGCCACCGTTTTAAATCCACTGCCCACCAGGTTCAGATCAAACCAGGTGCCGCTCAGCCAGGCGCTGACGTTGGTTAACAGTGCCCCACAGATGCCGCTAACCTGTTTATCCGATAATACGCTTCCTGCCAGCAGGCCGATACCGATAAATAGCGCGGCAGCAGGGATCAATACCACCAGCGCCAGCAGTACATTGCTATTCACCGCTAGCCCTAAGAAAAAGGCGGCAATAAAGCAAATGCTGGATTGCGCCACGGCCATAGGCAGAAGCGGCAATGCATATCCGAGAATGAAGTCGGAGGCGGTTAGTGGCGAAGCGAAAAGCCGCATCAAAAAGGAACTGGTCCTATCTTTCGCTATCAGCATGCCGGAAAACAAGGATAGGAAGGATAGCCCGAAAACGGCTATTCCTGGGGTGAGGCTTTCGATCTCGAACAGGCTGATCGGAATATTGGCCTGGATTGCTGAAAGCAGGAGCAGCACCACCAAAGGAAAGCCAATACCAAAAGCCAGGGTCGCAGGATCCCTGAGGAGTTCTTTACGGTTGCGCGCTGCGAAGACCAGCATTCTCATATCCCTACCTCCGCTTCTGTCGCCAGAGCGACAAAGGCATCTTCAAAGTTTTGAGCGCCGGTCAGTGAGATCAGCTCTGCTGCTGTTCCAAGCGCTTTTAACCGGCCTTTGGCCATAATCCCGATCTCATCCGAAAGCGCCTGGGCTTCCTCCAGATAGTGGGTAGTTAAGATGATGGTCATTTCCCCTTTCAACTTCTCAATAACCGACCACAGCTCGCGCCTGGCAAGCACATCAAGGCCCAGGGTCGGCTCGTCAAGAAAAAGGACTTTCGGCTCGGAGATAAGCGCCATAGCAATGCTCAGGCGGCGCTGCCAGCCGCCTGAGAGTATCTTGGCTTTGTCTTGTTGCACTTCAGCCAGTCCAAGGTTTTTGACGACCTTGTCTACCTTGTCTTTGGCAGACTGGTGGCTGTTCCCATAAACGCTGGCGATCAGTTCCAGGTTCTCTGTCACGCTGAGGTTGGGCGCGATGGCAGTTTCCTGGGGCGATAAATTGATGAGCGACTTGACGGCCTGTGATTCTGTCAGGATGTTTTTCCCAAGCACGGTGGCATCACCGCTGGTGGGTTTTGTCAGGCAGGTCAGCATCCGGATGATTGTTGTCTTACCGGCCCCATTGACCCCTAGAAGGCCGAAGACATCGCCTTGCCTGATCGAGAGATCCAGCGATTGAACTGCGACGCGCTCTTTATATTTTTTGCTCAATGCATGAGTCTCAATGGCGATCATAGCTCTTCCTCGCTGGGTGGTTGTGTTTTCAAGATTGTCTCAGCAAATTTGACAAGCATTTCTTGTTTAAGGATCGCAATCCCTTGCAACTCATCTCCCAAGAGAATAAGCGTATCTCCAGGCTTGATATTGAACACCTCTCGCGCTTCTTTTGGAATAACGATCTGGCCTTTCTCGCCAACCTTTGCGGTCCAGGCGTACTTTCCTTTGGGCTTGTTCATGGGTGGCCTCTTCTATATTTGGTGCGTAAAGTATAATATGTATGAAATGTATAACAAATCTTACTCTCTTTGCCGGATTAAGTCAAGGATAAACCCCTCTAAATAATTTTTGGCCAGTCACAAAATCAACCGAATATTTCATCTCTGAGATTCGTTAAGAAGACATACGGGTTCAATTACCTGGAAAAAGAACATGCTCGTGGCAAAGTGGTCATCACCATGGCCGCATAGGAGCGACTGCCAATGGACACCAAAATCATCCTCTCTGCCATCTGGATCGTTGTCATGTTGATTTACCTGTTGGGTGATGGGATCCGTATCACCAGCGGCGATGTGGCCAAAGCCATGAATGATATAAATTTCAACCAGTTCGTCTGGCTGGGAATCGCTGTCTTGATGCTGATGCCCATCTTAATGGTTTTCCTGAGCCTGGTGCTGCCACAACCGATCGGCCGCTGGGCCAACATCATTGTAGCCGGCTTCTTTTTGTTATTTAACCTGGCGGGCCTACCCACGTATCCATCGCTATATGACAAATTCCTGCTTGTCGTTAGCATGGTTTTCAATGGAGTGACAATCTGGTATGCCTGGCATTGGGTATGACCAGGCCTGCCAGAAGGATCGTTGACGCGGTCGCACCACTGCGACCGCATTTTATTTTCTGGCAATCTTCCTATCCACCAGATCCCTGGCAGGAGGCGGTATTAGACTTTTGGGGTATATTCGCTGTAACCGGGCAGTTCGCGGTGCAGGATATCTTCTTCATTGCTCTTTTCGTATGGCTATTCCGCTTAACATTTCCAACACATCTGCCCGGTCAGGCTGGATTGCCAGCGCCCGGTGGAGCACATCCTCAGCCAGGGCGCGGTCGCCCTTTTGCAAATAGATTTTTGCCAGGTAAATGTATAACCACAGGCTCTCCGGGAAAACATGTAGATCCAATTCCAATAATTCGATTGCCAGATCGAATTGTTTGATGCATCTCAACTGGTAGTATAACGGGATCAATTCGCCGGCATCGATTAAATAGTCGGGACTGTCTTTGATCTCTTCGTAACGGGCATACGCCGCCTGCTTATCGCCGGTTTGCAGCGCCTGGGCGATAGGGATCATCCAGGAAACCCGGCCTGGTTGCGGTTCTTTCCCCAGCAGCGTGCCAAGCACAGCTTGCAGGGCAAGATTGTGCGCCGATGATTCTTCGTTGCACAGGACAATCGCGGCGCTGTTATTCTCTGGCAACAGGGCCAGGAAGCAGGTCCAGCCGAAACCGCCGCCTCCGTGCCCGACCGTTCTGGCCCCCTCAAAGTGTCCCAAAGTCCAGCCCAGGCCCATCTCCTCCCGGAATGGCGGGTCGCCGCGCTGGGCGACAGGC
>CAZVRZ010000274.1:0-4426 GCA_964629965.1 uncultured Anaerolineaceae bacterium | reverse complement strand
GTATCGCTTGCGAGAAACGGGCCAGGAGCAGCCCGATATTGGCAGGTCGAGAGGGCGGGTTGCGCCCTCTCGAACAGGGCAAGTAGATGGGTTAGACGGACTCGTCGTCCTGGTGGTCGAGGTAGTGTTTGTAAGCGATGGCCGCATTGCGCAGGTCATCGTGGTTGACATTCACTGCCTTTTCCAGCCAACCGGCCTCATCAACCGCGGCCTGGGCGATGGTCTTGCCCTGGTGGCGGCCGACCGGGACGATGTACGCACCGGGATCGGCGACCGGACCCGTTGCGGCGTCCAGGTCATCTACCCCTTCCGGTTCCAACTCTGCGACCGCCGTAGGGGCGGCAGCAGGAGCAGGAGCAGGAGCCACAGCCGGAGCGGGCTTGTGCCCGTTGCTGCTCGGCTGAGCGGGCTTGGGGGCGACCTGCACCGGTACAGCGGCTTTGGGGGCCGCAACCGGAGCAGGAGCAGGGGCCGATTTGCCAGCCTTGGCAGCAGCCGCAGCCTTGCGAGCCGCAGCCGCATCAGCGCCCGAGGCAGCAGGCTGAGCGCCTCCCACCGTCCGGTGGGAGCGGTGGCCCAGGTACACGCTTTCCTGGAAGCCGAGGTTGCTGGCCGCCTGGCCGATGGCATTGGTGATGGCGCCTTTCAGGGCGTAGCTGGCGTTGCGGTTCTCGCTCCCGCCCGATGCGGGGATAAAGCAGCGCTGCAGGTCGCCGTTCTCGTTGACCAGGTTGTACCAAAACTCCAGGCGGGTGACAGTGCCCTCGTGGGAGCGCTGGCCAGTCTCGCCGGTGTTATGGTCGCGGATATCACCGGACTGGTAATCGTAGCCCCAGCCCAAACCGCAGATGCCAAAGGTCTCGTTGAGAACCTTGCGCATGTAGCCAGGGTCGATGTCAGTGAGGTCTGCGCCACCAGGCACCGAGGTGTAAGCCTCGGCAGGCAGCTCAGCGTCCAGGATCGCCGGCAGCGCCTCGATGTCGATGCCGGTCATGGTTTTGAATTCCATATTTTCCTCCGTTTAGAAAGATACCCCTGAGACAGGGGCTTAATTTGCGTGCCCCTGATCGCAGTGCAGGGGAAGTACAGAGCACTTCGTACCCCTGCGAGGGTAGTTTCTTAGGCGGAGGGAGTCCGTCTATTCAGTTGTTAAGGTGCCCTGTTGGGGCGGTGCAAACGCTTTTGGCGTTTGTCATTGGCCGCCTTCTAAGAACAACCAGGGTGCTGGTTATCCTTGGAAGAAGGTCAAGGACACGGCTCTTCTCCACCATTTACGAGGCACTTGTCGGTTGCAATCCTGACAGACTCCTCGCCAAGATACAGCTGCGGATTTCGAGGAATGCCATCCTCACGCACCTCGTAATGCAAATGCGGTCCGTCGCTGGCACCGGTGTTCCCCGAAAGCGCAATCGTATCGCCGGCATGTACATAGTCGCCCGCCCGCACCAGCAGGTAACTGTTGTGGGCGTACCAGGTTTCGTAATGCCCGTTATTGATCTTGACCATGTTGCCGTACACATCATCATATTCGGCATGGATTACCGCACCGTCCATGGTCGCCAGAACTTCCATTTTCTCCTCGACCGATATATCAAGCCCAACGTGCCGGGGGCGCTTTGGGTCGTGGAAGCGGCAGGTCAAGGTAAGATAGCGCACACTGCGCGGAAACGGCACTCCGTCTGGCACACAAACCGTGCAGGTTTCTCCAACCAACTCCGGCGTAGGTGTAAGGGTTGGGGTGGGCTGGGCTTTTTCGGATTCTACCTGGCTCAAGCGCGCTCCTTGGATGCCCTCGTTCTCCGCACGTGCATCACCGACTGCTGCAAAGCCGTCCGTGATCTTCTGAAACGGAACGAATACGACCACGACAACGATCACGGCCACCAAGACCACGAGGGTGGCAACACGTTTCAAGCCTTGTTTCAGGGTGCGCAGGTCAATCTCGATCATTTCCATTCCTCATCCCAGAGCGGTGTTTCCGGGGCAATATCCTTTGTGCGCACCGCAACCAGGGTTTTCAGGTCGGTGGCTACCCCAGGCACTTTCATCTGCTTACAGTCGCTGACCAGTTGAGCGCGCTTATCCTTGACCAGCGCGCAGATTGCCACGTTTCCTTGTAAAGCGGCCTGGCTGCGCCACTTGGACGGGTTCTCTTTCTCGCTCAGCTCGACCTCGACGTAGTAACGCTGGTCACCGCGCTCCACCATCAGATCCGGCTGCCAGCCCGATCCCACTTCTGGCAGTACCTGTGTTTGCCAACCGCGAAAGCGCGCGTGCATGGCAAAGGCCAAAATCCCAAAGGTGTGTTCCGGGAAGCGCTCGCCATCATGCAGGCGGTTGACCCGCTGCCATTCAGATTCGACCGGGTCCCAGCCGAGCACCCTGCACAGATCTTCGCCATCCTTCGAAAGCCGCACCATGGTCAGGGAGGATTTGAACACTGGACTTTCTTCACTGCCGCGGTGAAGGCCAATTACCTGGGAAATCATCAGCTTGCTGTCGCTCAGCGCATCAATTGTCTTGCGCAGTGATGTGGCGCGCGATCTCAGCCCGCTCAGAACAGCAACCACATGATCTACTTCCATGCGTGCGCAGATACCGTATTTGGCAATGAAGTACAACGCCATGCTCTGCCTGCGCCACTGCAATTCATCACCCGACAATCGTTTGGCAAAGCGCGCCGGGCGGGCGGGCTCTTTCCACTCCCCAATTTCGGCTAAGATGTTGACGTACACTCCCAGCGCCTTGACATCATCACCTTCCTGCGTTTCTGTATCCGCTGGCGCAGCCTGTGGTTTAGGCGTTTCTTTGCCCTTGCTGCTGTTCTTGCGCTCCTGGGTGCGCACACCCTTGAGTTGAGCTTCCAGGTCTGCAATCTGTTTTTGGGCTTCAGAGAGCTGTGCTTGCAGTTTCTCGGCTCGCTCCCGGTGATGCTCGGCGCTCTTGCGGCTTTTCTCGGCCGTGTCTTCCAGACGCTGAATTTGAGGATTTTCCTTCTTTGCACCATCTCTGGCCCAGGCGCTCTTGCCAGAGAAGAAAGATCGCCACTGCGTAGGGCTCCAGCCTTGTACTGCAATTGGGTCGTCGCGCAGCGCGTCTTGAATGCGCTCTCCGTCCAGCTTGAAGGCCAGGTCATAGAGCACCTTGCGGAAATCATTGGACACCTGCAGGGCAGCTTCTTTAGCAGCCCGCTCGCCAGCGATCATATCGGTGATAGAGCGCTCGCGAAATTTTGCGGCATTGTCCATAGTCACAGGGTACATAGCCTCTCGTTTACTTTTCTGCGCCAGCCGCAGGACTGAGCAGCTTGCCAGCAGTTTGCACCGCGTTTTGAGCGGCGGTCAGATCAATGAGGCCGGAGGCCCAATCGCTGACTGCAAAGGCGGCGTTGATCAGGTACTCCCGTTGAGAAGCCAGGGCATCTTGTCCTTCGTCATACTGATTTGCAATGCGCTCAGCGGTGATCTGGGCCCGTACCGGATCGGGCGAGCTGTTGAGCATTCCGACCAGCAGGTCAACTTCAGCGCGCAGGTCGTTCAATTCGTCCTGGTAGGCGCGTTCTAACTGGTAAATGCGCCACTCGTTCCACGAGAGAACTCGTGGGCGCCCTTCATCGGATAAGGCGGTGTAGTTTTCTCCCACAAATCCAAATAGGATCAGAACCGGGATGAGCACGATCCAGATCAGGGTTTTGCCGTTTAGGTTGAGGCTGTCAAATTCAATTTCCATCAATAATTCTCCGTTTATCGGCTGGGGCAGGAGGAGCTCCAAAGTGGTGCTCCTCACCGCTCTTGCTGTTATCTACGCCAGGGTACAGAGTTGAATACGTTTGCAATAGCGATATAACGCCCTAGCATCCTTTCAGCAAGAAGCCAGCCCACTGTAAGGGTCAGGATTAACCTGAATAAGGTTATCCATGTCCAGGCAATCAGAGGTGTTTTGGTCATGGTCAGGGCCTCCTAAGTGGATTAGGACCCGTACGCCTAAGTGACGTTGGGCGTCCCCGGGGAAACGCCCAACAATCCGCGTTGGACCTCAGATTGTCTGGGTTCTGAGCTGCTAAGCGGGAGATCCTCTTAGCAGCTCAGAACCGGATGGTAAAGTGCTGGTTAACTCAAGGTTGAAGCGTAAATCTCATCTTTGAGGCAGAATAAACGTTGATCACCATCGGCGGTAAAAAGCCGCCCTCGGTGACAAGGCGTACCCCAGCCTGGCCGATACAATTGAATGTGTTGTTTACGTAGTCGGGGGCGATGATCACATATGGGGAATACTGCATTGTTACGCTCTCGCCCAGCGTGCTGTAAAAGGTCTGAAATGCAGATGAAACCGCGGCGGCATCAATAGCGGTCGTGCCACCATCGCGGAAAGCGCGCCGATTTGCAGTTATCCAAGAAGCATCCTCGCATGCGGCATCGGTAGCGGT
>CAZVRZ010000273.1:0-4432 GCA_964629965.1 uncultured Anaerolineaceae bacterium | reverse complement strand
ACACAGATGCAGTTGGTCAGCAATTGGATCCATCCGCATTCCTTACAGTGGATCCGGGGGATATTGTCAGCAAACAAGGGATCTCGCTTGAGCGGCGATTTGCACATCGGGCAATACTGAAAGCGATGTGTCGGAATGACCGTTTCGGCGTAAGCGAGGTTGTTTTCGTCCATATTTTTATGATTTTTATCCATCTTTCAAGCTCCTTCACAGGCAGCGATAAGGCCAGGCCAGCCGGTTCCACAGGCTTTACAGCGGAATTTTGGCCGTCGTTCGCCTTTTTATTTTCGGCGTGAAGGCCATTAACTGGTACAGCCCATCCATGAAGGTATAGGTGTCTTTCAAGCAGGGCAAGAACTTATTATGCTGGGCGACAACCGGTAGATCAAAAAACCAATACAGGGTCATCAATGGAGAAATCCACAGGCGGCTGCCCTTCGTTTTTTCTGTCAAATGATAATCGCCAAATTTGCCGCGCACGGCCGATATCAAGGATGAGTTTATCACACTCGAGTCCTGTAAGGGTTGTTCTTGAGTGTAGAGCACAGCTTCTTCAAACGCCTGGTAACTCTCCATTTGTGGGAGCAATGCGCATGCGCCCAAAAATGCTTCGGCTTGAGTGAGGGCAGCAATATTCTCAAAGACCTGGTTATAGGCAATATCCTGTTCGGCCCCTAATGCCACGGTCGACAGTATTCGTGTTCGCATCTGTGTCAGCTCATTCACAACATAGAGCGAGGTGGCATCTTCGATCACCGTGCCCACACTGGTTTCATCGCCCTGCATCAGACTATCCACACCCCCATCGATCAATAAAATCCCGTCTATGGCCAAATGCTCAACAAGCAGGCGGTAATTGCTCAGCAACGGCTGTACACCTGACTTCTGGAAACTCCATATGGTTATGTCCGTTTGCTGTTTTTCTCGGAACCATCTTGATAAATGGAGTTCGGGGAAATAAGGGGCGCGGTCTGTTTGATCGTAAGTTACACCCACCAGGCCCGGCGACAGCCTGATGCCGCCGCGTAAATTCGAGACATCGGTAAAACTGAAATTTGCCAGGTGGACTCGCTGGCCCCGCTTGGTGAGTTCAAAATAGATGGGCAGACCGCAAAATACATCGAACCCGCCGCCCATGCCTGCGATCAGGAGATTATGACAAGCTGATAATTGAGAATAGATTGGCAGATTGAGTTCCATGCTGAACCTTCGAGTAACCCATTTTACAATGAACCAGCCAACCGGCGCAAGTGTCGCCTCACGGCCCCTCATGGCTCACGGTAGCTCGATATGCGGCTCGATAATATTAGCAACCTCGAGATGCCAGCGAACAATATCTTCCGCGCCTTCTCTAGCGCTAAGCTGTGTCCACCAGCTCGCATTCAGACAGGCGTAAACGTAGGCAAATGCCAGTACGCGCCCCAATTCAAGCTCAAGCGCCTCCGCAAGGATAGCTGCATTGTTCAGTAAACGGGTTTCGTTGTGAACGAGTTCTGGCATAACCGGGTTACAGAGTGCGTTGGCGCAATCATAGGTGCGTTCACCAACCACACCTTTCGGGTCAAAGGCGAGCCAGCCGCGGGGTGAATGCTTAATGTTGTAGTGATGAATATCTCCATGCAACACCCGGATTTCTTTCTGGTCAGCCAGCAATTGCTCAGCCAGGCAGGCGCCGCGCCCAAAGATTGATTGGATACCAACTCGCCTATCCGCCGCCGCCCTCACAAACCGCGCTTCGAACCAGCGATCCAGCATAACCAGGCCGTCTTTGGGAGCATCCTGAGGAACACTGTGAAGTTGTTTGATTACCTGGGCAATGATTCGGGCAGCCTTTTCATCCTCGCCGTGCTCAACCAGCGTGACGAGGGCATCACCAGAGGCGTACTCCAGCAGTTGAGCGCCATCATCATACCGCAACAAACGCACCGCGCCGCAGCCATCAAAATAACGCAGCGCCAACGCCCCGCGTTGTTCATCCACTTCGGATGAAGAAAGCAGCTTAAGAACGACTGTCTCACCATCCTGCACAACCGTATAGAGGTGACTGGTCATCGTCTGCGCGAGAAGCTGAGGAGTAGAAAGATCCCAAGCTGCCAGGTAATCATTCAGCGTTTTATTTTGGTTCAAACAAGCTCCGGTGCAAACCAGTGCCAGGCTGTATATCTTGATGTTATGGTTTCTGCACCTTATATCTTAGCCAAACATAGCGATCACGTATTTTTTCAATGGCGATCAACACCAATGGTATGACCCCTTCTTCCGTCTCCAGGTCTGGCGCGACGAACATCGTTTTGGGCGACATTCCTCCTACCAGTGAAGGACTGATGACTACACTGACTTCATCCACCAAACCAGCTCGCAGCAAGATGCCATTCAAAATCCCGCCGCTATCCACACGGACTTTCTGCGTTCCAAATTGAGCGTTCAGCTTCTCCAGTGCAGCCCTTAAATCAACGTGTTGTTCACCGGTAATAATGGTGCGAATACCGACTTCCTTCAAATACTCCAAATGCGATATCGGGGTTTCTTCCGAACATAATGAAACATACCCTTTCCACCAAGGCTGCTTCTGGATGATCTCCCAATTCTTGATTTTTCCTTTGCTGTCGATGATGGCAAGCAAGGGTCTGGAGGGCTTTATGATCCAATCATCATAGACCTTGCCCAAGACTTTTTGCGGATTATCTGGAAATTGTGCCGTACTGATGGTATTGCTCCCGGATATGTCTGTATCCACGCCAAATTGCTCAACTAATTCATAATACGGGTTATCCGAACCACCACCCCAGTCGATTCTTCCATCGACGCTTATTCCCATATGCAATACCACGTAAGGTAACATAATGGTTTCCTCCTTTTCTGTTTTTATCTGCAAAACAATCCGATATCATCAAACTGTATTGATGGTGATTATACGCTTTTTTTAATCTGGCGCTTGATGATCAAGAACATCGCTCCTGCCGCGCTACTCCCGCCAATACACCCTGAATTTCCACCGAATGGCCGTTTTCTGCTCCCGCTTCAGATACTCGATCGTCTTCTTGCCAAAAATGAACCCATACAGGCTGACGATCCGCTCGATGGTTCCATATTCCTGGTCCGAGAAGATATCCTGGTAAGAAAATTGGAACTCCTCGATAAAAATGCGGTCCACCTCATCATCGACTTGCTCCACATCTTCAATCACTTCATGCAAATCGCCCCCGTACCATCCAGGCGCGATGCCTATGTAGATCACCGGCCCCTTGGCCACGCGCAGGCCTTCGCGGATAAAATCACGATACTGCGCCGGTGGATACAATGCCAGGGTGAACCCGGTGACGAGATCCACCGCCTCGTCTGCCAGCGGCAGCGCCCGGGCGTCGCCGCCCAGATAGACGACCCGCGCCGCCTGCTCTCTCGACGCCGCCTGCTGCGCCTGCCCCAGCATGGCTGGTTCGCGCTCGATACCGATCACCTGCCGCGCCGAACGCGCCAGGGCCAGGCTCGAACTGCCTGTGCCCGCGCCCACGTCGGCGATGCACTTGCCGCGCAGATCGATGATCTCGCACAGTTGATCGTAAATGGTGGGGTGATAGGGTGTATTGGTAAAGGCCTCATACACCTCAGGATAATCGCGGTAAAGAATATCCCAGCGGTTCTCAATCGACTCGGGTCGTGACATGATCTCCTCCTTGAAAATTTTTCTTACCGAAACCCGCTTCAACGCGCCTGATCCAATCAAAACACCTGCTCGTGCCGCGGTCTATGCAGCCGTCCAGAGCGAAGCGAAGAAAGCAAGCTCCACGGATCTTTCGTAAAATTCGTGGCAAAAACACCCTTTCTTCGACCAATTGTACAACCGACCAGCCAACCGGCGCAAGCCAGAACCCCTTTTGGGGGCGAACAGCCCCCGGTCAGCTTTCATGCAGGGGTTGGGCGCGTTTGAGCCTAAAGCGATTTCCGCCTGGCAAGTTCAACGGTTTGGCGGATTGCCTCAACGACCAATTCCGGCTCGCTGGTTTGAATATAATGATCCGTGTACTTTGAGATATATTGTTGACTTTCAGGCGATAACTGCAAGAATTCTGCCTGGAGGCTGCCAATAAGCCTCGTAAGTCAGTGATAATATCTTTACAAGTGCGTGGGATGGGAGCCTTGTCACTTCGCCCCAGGCCCGCCCGGTCATAGCCCTGCGCTCATTATTCATGAACAGAATTGCTAGTTTCTGCTATACTTGGAAGTATCAAACTGGGGAGAATTCCCCCTACTTTTTGAGATGATGCCTTTATAGAATTACGGAGAAGGGGTTATGAAATTAGGCGAACATTATCGTTTTTTAGGTGTCTTTGTTACTGTAACCATTCTCGTATTCAATTATTTCCAAAATGCTAAAAGCTTTTGTTTTCGCTAACTGAAAGGAGGTGAAGAAGTAGTAATGGGCCCAAAACAT
>CAZVRZ010000272.1:0-4483 GCA_964629965.1 uncultured Anaerolineaceae bacterium | reverse complement strand
CGCGCTGGAACACGGTGCGCGGCGTGGCCCTGTATGGGTTGGCCGGCCTGGCATTTACCATCTATCAAGACCTTGCAGCACGCTCAACGGCACCCTCCCTGCTGATGCAGGGGCAGGTATACCTGTCGGCTATCTTCGCCTTTGCGATGTTCATAATCCCGCTTGGCTTCCTTGCCTTGTTGGCACAAACCTTGTGGGCGCACCCGCCTGCGCCTGGCAAACCGGCCGAGATGATCCACACCATCCGTTCACGCGGCAAGGGGGCATAGCGCATGGAAATCCTGGATAACGGCCTGCAGATCGAGAACGATGTGCTGCAATACGCCTGGTACAAGTTAGGCACGGAACAGGGGGAGCATTATCGCTGCGTGGCGCTGCGCGAGCTGGCGTCGCTGCCGGTGGACTCGGCTGAGGATTACAACCTGCTCGGCAAGCAATGGGGGGCGGTGCGCGGCCTGTACAACGCCGGCGTCAACTTTATATACACTGCCAGCGGCATTTTCACCCCCGAACACATCGGCGTGGTGCAATTCTACGGCGCGGCAGTGGATGGCGATACCCGCGAATCAGCTGCTCTCAAGGTAACCGAGCACCTCTCGGCGGTGCTGGCCGTGCTGGCCAACTTCACCCAATCGCGCACCCGCCCGCCAGATTTGCGATGGGTGCGCTGGTATATTGACTTTGTCACCCGGCGCAGCCAGAATGTGCTGGCGATCCTGGGCTATCCTGACCCGCGTGAAAGCGCCCGCGGCCTGGGCGTGGACGGTAAGCTGCCGGACGAAACCGGCGACGATCTGTCCAGCGAGCAGAACGAGCTGCTCTATCGCGGCCTGGCCAAGCTGCGGGAGGATTTTGTCTTCCAGGTCACGGCCCGGCACATCGGGCGCAAGTTCCTGACCGATACGCTGGTGCAGGTGGCTGAAATCACCTCGAATATCGCCTCTCGCCGCAAAGGAGCGATGAGTGTCGGCTTCAGCCTGGGCATCCCGTTGATGGCGGCGCTCTCCAATGCGGTCAGCGGCGGGCACGCCGCGGCCAGCAGCCAGGCGCACTCGACTTCAGACGGCCAGTCGCATGGCTGGGGCCAGGGACATACCGACAGCTACAGCCACACCGAAAGCCAGGCGCACACCGTGGGCGGCTCCGAGACACATTCGGTCGGCACATCGCACACCGATAGCCAGGGGCATACGGACAGTCAAGGGCACACGGACAGCCAGGCTCACACCGACAGCCAGAGCCACTCAGATACCTGGTCGCAGACTTCCAGCCACTCGCACACGGATAGTTCTTCGTCAGGCGGGAGTTCGTCGCACACGGATAGTTCTGCTCACAGTGACAGTGCTTCGTCGGGCAGCTCAGAATCGAGTACCAGCGGCACGTCCGCCGGATCGTCATACTCCACAACAGATACCAGCGGCACATCCAGCGGATCGTCATCATCCACTACGGATACCGCCGGCACATCCACCGGCAGTTCGAGCAGCAGCGGCACGAGCAGTTCGGATACATCCGGGCACTCGGATAGCTGGAACGCCAGTGCATCCGTCGGCGGTGGCGTACCTGGAGTGGCATCAGCCAGCGTCAGCGCCGGGGTGGGCGGGAGCGACTCGGCTTCATCCACCACAGGTTCATCGTCCAGCACCACCGACAGCACTGGGACGAGCGCATCCACTTCCACCGGCTCGTCCACCAGTACTGGGGCTAGCGAATCCACTTCCACCGGTTCATCTACCAGCACCGGAACATCGGACTCAACCACAACTGGCACTAGCACCGGCACCGGCTCCACCGACACTACCGGCAGCAGCGATACGACCTCATCGTCATGGTCGAGCGGCAGCGCGGATACCTGGGGTAGCGCCAGCTCGGTAGGCGGTGCAGATACGGTCGGCCATGCTGATACAGTTGGCAGCGCCGATTCTACCGGCAGCGCCGACAGCGTGGGCAGCGCCGACAGCACGATGGAGTCGCACTCCTGGAGCCGTTCATGGGCTGAGACGCGCGGCAGCGCAGATAGCTGGGGCAAGGCCGACAGCCGCAGTGAGGCCTACGGCCAGTCGCATGCTGAAGGGGATGCCGTTGGGCAATCCGTGGGCCGTTCGGGCGCACAGGTTTTTTCGGGCGGGATGTCCACCGGCTTGATCCCGGGTGTCTCCATCAACCGCTCCTGGCAGCTTGAAGATGATGTAGCTGAGCGCCTGACCGAAGTGCTGCGCCAGGTACAGGGGGTAGTCAATATGGCTGCCCAGGAAGGCGGCTTCATGACCGACGCTCGCCTGTTTACCGCCTCAAACAGCGGGGCACTGGCTGCCGAAGCATTGGTACCGCAGGCCTTCCATGGCCCGAACGTGCCCACGCCGGTGCTGACCGTGCGCCCGGAGAATCCGGACGAGGAAGCACTGCTGCGCCGCTATGCCTTCGCTTTCCTACCCTGCGACCTGCCCAATCCCAACGATCTGCTGCGCAACCGGCTGGGTGAGCGCTTCACCACCCTGTTCGCCGCCAAGCACCTGGCTGCTTACACTTCCCCAGCCTTCTTCCCCGAAGGCACCACCGTTACCGCCATGCCGCCCATCCCCAAGGGCATGGGATTCTATCCCAGCCTGCCGGGGGATGTGATCCTTGGCCACCAGTTCTCGCCTGAAACCGCCGACCTGACTACAGCTCCCGTGCGCCTGGACGAGTCCCGCCTGATGCACACCATGTTCGCTGGCGATACCGGCTTCGGTAAATCGGTGGCTGCTATCCGTTGGGCCTACGAAACCACCCTACGCTGGCATCTGCGCACAGTGGTGCTGGATTTCGGCGCCGGTTGGCGGCAGCTGCTCAATGCTCCCGGCCTGGAAGGGCATGTAGACATCTTGCAGCTCTGGCCCAATGCTGCCCGCCCGCTACGCTGGAATCCGCTGCAGATCGGGCGCAATATTGACCCCGAAACGCAATGGCGCGCCTTTGCGGACATCTTCGGAAGTGTTGCCAAACTGGGCGTAAAGCGCCAGAAGCAGGAACTGCTCGAAGCGCTGCGCAAAGTGTACGTGCGCGCCGGCGTGCTGGTGGACGATCCCGATGTGCGCAGCGACCTGCAATGGGGGCGCGTCCAGCCGGACGAGGGTGTTCTCATCGGAGAACCGGTGGGTAAGGCCATTTCCGATCTATCTCCCAACCACCGCCAGCGATTGGCTGTACTCCGTTCCAGTCGGGTCGGCCTGGCTGACCTGTACAAGGAAGTTGCCAGCAAGTTGAGCGCCGTGCCGGCGCGCGACACCATGCTATCGGGCGTGCTGGAAGGCATTATCTTCCGCCTGAATCCCCTGGTGCAGGGAGCAGCAGCGGCGCAATTCGCCGCCGGCCCTGGCACGTTGGCCATCGAAGACCTGGGCAAACCCTGGGGCGTGGCCATCGTCGAGGGCGGCATGTTCCTGGACGATTTTGGTAAGGCCTTCTTACTGGGCTGGATTGGCTGGCACCTGTACACCGATATGGTGGCGCGGCGAGTCCATGAGGTTAAGACTGGCGAGCCGCTGCTGCAAATATTCTTTGAGGAAGCGAACAAGATCTTCACCAAAGACAGCGGCGGGGGCGGGGAGGATGATTCGGGAGGTGTCTCGGCCTCGCAGCGCTTCAGCGACATGTTCCGCGACGCCCGCAAGTACCTGGCGCGCCTGTACATCATCACCCAGGCCCCGCATCTGATCCCGGATGACATTGTGTCGTCTTGCATCAACCTGATGATCGGTTTCTTAAAGAACCCCAAGGATAAAGACCTGGCGCTTTCGGGATTGGCGCGCTCGGAAAAGGGCTTTCACGATGAACCCTGGCGGCGTTTTCTTTCTGATTTACCAATTGGCATGGTCATTGGCCGCCTGCCCTACACTACCAACCGCGAGCTGCAGCGCCCGTTCCTGTTCCGACCATTGATGGTCAATGTGCCTGAACCGACCGACGAGGAGATCGTGCTCAAGCTAGGGAAAAACACCCCATGAAACGCAACGCATCCTTTGTATTCCTATTCTTCTTGCTGCTGATCGTGGCGTTGATCTTCACCGCCGCCCACCAGGCGCGTCAGGATGAAGCGAGTACGACGCCTGCCTCCTGGCAGACGCCAAAGGTTACGCCCGATTCTAGCCAACCTACCCTGGCGCCTGGATGGTGGGGCGAGATGCCCACCCCCATCCCATTCCCAACTCCCACCCCAAGGAAGTGATATGACCCAACCTGCTCTACCTTTACCCGATCCATTGCCCCAAGCGCTCCAACCTGCACTGGATAACACCGCGTACCCTGTAGTCGTGCTAGTGCTCGACCCGCAGCAGCGCCTGCTTTCCTGGCGACACCTGACCCTGGCAGAAGCTGCTACGGTGATCGCCATGCACCAAACTCCAGAACTGACAAACGGCTGAGCCGTTCCAACCCATTTTAAAACCAGATAAGGAGAACTATGAAGAAACTACTTCCCATTGTAATTGCCATCCCCGTATTC
>CAZVRZ010000271.1:2888-4554 GCA_964629965.1 uncultured Anaerolineaceae bacterium | reverse complement strand
ATCCTACCCCCGGTTGAAGAGGCCGGTGCGCCGGTCAAGCCAGTATCGCCCGCTTAAGACGTACCAGGCGAACCGGGCGCCAACGATTAGGATGAACCCCAGGCTGGGGATGCCCACGATCAGCAAGACACTATCTACGGTGGTGTTCACGTTTGCTCCTTTCTTTAGTGAAAATTGGGTTGCCACCCTTTCAGGATGGCTTCGTCAGGATCGAGTCCGTCCGGCGTTTCAGCGACAACAAACTTGCCGCCGCTGTGCCGGATGGCGGGTACCAGTGCGTCGGTCCAGTCAACCCCGGCCTCGTCCGGGTCGGGGATCAACACGTAGCTGTACGGGCTGCTGGCAAACCACTCCAGCATTGCTCGTGAAACTGAACTTCCCCCCGTGTACACAGCTACCGTGTCTTCGAGCCTGGTTTCTTGGATATACTGGCTGGTAACCAACATATCCATCATGCCCTCCACCACGACGACCGTCTGGGTGGAAAAAGCAAGTTTCCAGGACCCCAGCGGCTGCAGCAGCCGGCCCCAGGTTTGGTACTTCTTGTCTGCTCCCTGGCGCAGGTGGCGTACCTGGATCGTGGTCGGGTTGATCGGTGGTTCGGCATAGACAACCCCACCGGCCCATAGCCATAGGCCATCGTAGGCGACCAACCGTGAGTTCCTGGCGGCCTGCACCGTGTCCAGGTGAACGGTGGGGTGGGGAAGCCCATATCCCAGGCCGTATTGCATGGCCGTGATGGGCTTCACCCCACGCTGAGCGATGTAGGCCCAGGCAGGCGATGCGGTGAGCGCTGAGCGCGCCTCGGTCAGCGCCTCATCGAGCTGATCGACTTGGGGTTGCCGATCTGGTTTGGGCATCGCTCCGTTTGCGCCTGGCGAGCGCCATTCCCCCAGCTTCCCGCGCAGACCGGCCATGCTGCCGCCAGTTTGCCCACAGCGCAGGCATTTCCAGAAGCCTTGCTCCAGGTTGACACCGAAGTTGGGG
This sequence comes from uncultured Anaerolineaceae bacterium, assembly GCA_964629965.1. GTDB lineage: Bacteria > Chloroflexota > Anaerolineae > Anaerolineales > UBA4823 > CAZVRZ01. The sequence goes on along the minus strand of CAZVRZ010000271.1, from coordinate 3,567 downwards.
TTGCCGTGGTTGCCGCGGCGAGCCAGGTCATCGTGGAAAGGGCACCACCAGGTAGCCCAGCCGCGGTTATCGATTTTGACCGGCGGGCCCAGGATCGTGATGGCATCATCGAGGATTGTCAAATAGACCTCCTTTCTAAGCTACTGCTTGGCTTCTGGGCATCTTCCCAGGCATTCGTTATCCAGGCGGCCAGCTTACGGGTCATCTTCATGCGTGGGATGTCCACAAACCCGCTGCGGACAGAGCCACAGCCATCCATAGCCAGATCTTGCTCCTTCAGCCAGGCCACCATGCCCCGAACCTTGTATTCTGGGCAGAAGAACTGGTGTGGCATCAAGGGGTCGTCAGGCAGGTTGACGGTTATCTGGATGTTGTTATGCGTAAATCCGAACTGCCCGGTTTCTTCATCCGGGCAGTTCAGGACAAGCGCAATCCGGCCGTTCTGGTAATGGTCGACAAAGATGTGAACAGGGCCGCTCTGGTAAGTGAGCGGAGTTTGGGTTACTTGGATCATGGCTTTTCTCCTGGTTTTACTGCACTGAGAATGGAAGCTTTGCGGGTGTATCAGTTGGTGTTGAAGCCAAGTCCCCTTTCTTTCAAACTGACGAACCCGGATGGGTGTCCGGGGCTCACCCTGCCAATGATGATATGGTCAATGCAATCGATATCCATGAGCTTG
>CAZVRZ010000271.1:0-2878 GCA_964629965.1 uncultured Anaerolineaceae bacterium | reverse complement strand
GCTGGGGCTGGGGTCGCCGCTGGGGTGGGCATGCGCCACGATGATGGTGGTGGCGTTGGATCGGATCGCAGCCTTGAATATCTCGCCCACCCGCACCTGGGAACAATTTACCGAACCGCGGTAGAGCTTGTGAATGGTGATCAGCCGGCTGCGAGTATTCAGCAGCAGGATCCACATCTCCTCTTGCTCGAGCAGGCTCATGTCGTATTGGATTAGCGCCGCGGCCGCGGCCGGGCTGGTGATGGATGGATGCTCATCATCGGTTTCGCCAGCCAGTCGCCGCCCCAGCTCGAGGGCAGAAGCCAGGCGTGCCGCCGTTTTGGGGCCGACGCCGAGAACTCCAGCCAGTTCATCCTGTGACGCTTGGTGAATGCGGCGCAGAGTGCCAAAATGGGTAATTAGCGCTTCTGCCGTTTCGATCTGGCGAGGTCCGCCGATCAAGGCAGCAAGCAGTTCAACCAGGTTGCAGGCTGCTGGCGCGTCGGCGACGCGGCGCAGCGGGCGTTCGCTCTCAGGAAGCCCTTCGAGCCTGGAGTACGAGACCGACGCTTCTTGCTGCGTAAAAGACATTTGCTGCGGCATCTATACCTCCAGGATCTTGCCCATCAGGGGACGAGGGCCATTCTTGGGCTTGGCCTGTTGCACCAGGCTGATCGCCTGCTCGATATGGTTGCTGATGCCGAATGTGGCAGAAAGATCGTGGGCATTGAAGGCGGCCTGCAGCCGTTCGGCTACCTTGTGGGCGGCATTATGGTCGCCATGCACAGCAACCAGGAACTCGTCGCCGCTGAAATAGCGAAAAACGAGCGCCAGGTCGCCGCTGCGCCAGAAGCTGCGCAGGCTGGTGCGTACCAGGCGGTTGGCTCCTTCGTAGCCTATCCGGGCGTCGACCTGACCGAAGCGATCCAGATCGGCAAAGACGAAGGTGTAGCCTGACATTTTCAACACCGGCTGCAGGAGGTTAAGCAGCTCGCGCTTCCAGCAGTGGTAGGTGTTGTCCCAGAGCAGGCGAGTGATGATGGCCGCCTGGATGACGACCACAACGATCAGAAGTGAGGTAAGCACGTTAGCTCCTTTTGAAGAACCAGCGCCGGGATTTGCGCCCGGCTTGAATTTCCTCGGCAGCCACTTCTTCGGCTGCTTGCCGGCTGGCGCCGAGGATCAGATGGGCGTGAATGATTTTTGCGGCCAGCAGCTTCTCGTTCAAGCTCGTTAACTGCACAGGACCGTTTGCCCCCTGGATGACGATAGGGCGATAGCCTCCGCCGCGTGGAGAGTGGGGATGGTAAATCAGGTTCATGGTCATATCCTTGGAATCAAAAATGGCGCAGCCTGAAGATCAGGACTGCGCCTGTGGGTTAGTGAACGTTCGGACGGCTTAGCCGCCGATCACGATACGAATCGCCTCAGAGAACAGCCGAAAAGCTGAGACAATCCACTCGTGCGGCTGGCTGAGGGCCAGTGCCAGTAGAACCAGGATGTAAGCCATGGTACGCATGCCGTACTCCTTTTTTTGTTTGGTGAGTTAAATAGTGGCAGAGCATACGCATGATCACGCATCCGGGCGGTCCATCTGGACCAATCCCCAAGAGGGGGGGCGCCGTGTCGGCGTGTGGGTGTGTCGGTGTGTGGGCGGCTGTAGCCGTGTAAGCGTGTGGGTGTGTTTTTGGGCTATTTTTCTACTTTCCCCCTACCAATTTCCCCCGAATCGCTCGTGTAAGTATTGCAATTTTCAGAAGTCATGCTATACTGAGCGAAATGGGATTGATGCCCCCAAAAGGGCGCGATGGAAGCAGCGGCTGCAACCGCTGCTTCCGCCGTTTTAAGGGCCGGAAGCTGGTGGAGCTGGGGAGTAAACACTTTGTTCTCCTTTCTTGCCTAATGCTCTCTCTTGGGCTGCGATGTGTGGCTTGCGGCCAGAGGGAGAGTTGTTGTTTGTTCGGCGTCTTTCCACCGTGCCATCCAGTCTAACAGGATACTGGCTGTCCGCGCCTTTTGAACAACGGAAGCGATCCGTGTCGGCGTGTCGGTTAGAAAACTGCCGACACAATGATGATATGCGCCAGCCCGCTGGCCAGCGCGATCAGCCAGAAGTGGCTCTTGCGCGTCTTATGGCGAAAAAGCTGCATCCCTAGCAGCGCCCCAGGGAAGCCGCCGGCCACGGTCAGCGCAATCAACCTTTTCTCTGGCACGCGCCAGCGATGGCGCATTGCCTGAGACTTGTCGTAGCCCCAGACCACGAGGGTGATGAGGCTGACGAGCGCATAGTAGAACAGAGCCAATTTGATCAAGGGGTTCTCCTTTTGCTGTGTCGGTGTGTGGGCAGATCAGGTGGGGTGAAAGCACCCGCCGTTCCAATACGATATTCCTTCGTTGAGCAACCTGTTTTCCAGGTAGCCAATAACGCAGGGGCTCACCTCGGCTGTGTCAATCTGAACAACCACGAAGAGCCTGTCATCCGACAAGGAAACGCTAATGCCAGGTTCCTCGTTGGGGAAACACCGCTTGATGGTTTCCCTGGCGCTAGCGCCCACTGGGCGCCACCGCTCAACGATCGGGTTGGGGATGGGTGTGGCAAGTGCGGCCAACACCATTCGAAAAGGTTTGGGGGCCATAAAATTCTCCTTTCTTGGCCTTGTGATTAGTTGTGGTTAGTTTGAAGTGGTGGGGGAAACGAAAACAGGGCGCTGCCGTATGATCTTGGCAATCGCCCTGTCAATAAACATTACCACCCAGCGTGGGCCGGGCAGTTTCGGGAAAAGCTATTGCAATGTGGGGTAAATCTAAAATCTAATTAAATTATAGATGTATTCGTCAGAATGTCAACCGACACGGCCAGACCAATTTTCGCGATCGCGCCCAGCAATTCAAACCTGAT
>CAZVRZ010000270.1:0-4585 GCA_964629965.1 uncultured Anaerolineaceae bacterium | reverse complement strand
ACCGCATCACCTCCAGCCGGATGAGTTCCGAAGAATGGCATAAGGCTGCTTCCGGTTTGCTGGGACAGCCCTTCCCGCCCATCGTTGCCCAGGTCGCCGACGATCCGCAAGTAGGCGAGCTGCAAGACCGCAAGCGCATCCCGCTGATGGCGACGGAAACCTTCACGCGCGGCATCCAGCCCCTGGCCAATGCCCTGTTCTCGACCAATGGCGTACACGCTGCGTCCGGTGCCAGCCGTCCGCCAAGCAAAGGGCGCGAGATCAAAGTGTTGGGTATGAAAGTGAAGGTTTAGCCATGTCGTGGGCTGACTTAGCGCAATCCATTACTCAGGAACAACAGGAGACGCTGGTCGAACAGGCCTTGCAGAGTCTGCAAGGCTTGCCCCTGGCCACTATCCGCGACAGGGCAAAACTCACTGCACATGCCTCCAGCGCTATATCCCTGGCGGCTACCAGGCTGGGTCTGGTCGTGCCCACTGCCTTGAACGCTGCCCTGGTGCAGCAGTTAGTGGCGCGTACCGGTGGTCTGGGGTTCCTCAATGATTTGCTCCCACCGGCGCGCAATGATCTCTCTGAAATTGCCTTGAACCCGGACGGCACGCTCTGGCTGATGAAGAAAGGGGCGCGTGGCTTCGAGAAACTCGACCAGCATCCACCCCTGGATGAAGTCTGGCGTTCGGTGGAAGCGCTGCTGGCCCCGATGGGCCGGGCGCTCTCCGAAGCCACGCCAACCGTTGATGCCAAACTGCCGCGCGCCAAGGATGGACTGTCTGGAGCACGCATCAAAATCATCCACCCCGTGCTGGCGCCAGGTGGCGGTTACCCGGCGATCAATGTGCGCCTGTTTGAGCCAAAACCAGTACAGCCCGACCGGCTGGTGGCCTGGCAGGTAGCTCCGCAAGGCGTGGTCGAAGGGTTGGTGGAAGCGGTATCGAGCAAGCTGCGCATGCTGGTGGTGGGCGGTACGGCCACAGGTAAGACCACGCTTCTATCCGCATTGGCAAACGGCATCCCACAGCAAGCACGCGTGGTGAAGATCGAAGACCCCGAAGAAATCTGGCTGCAGCACCCCAACGTGGTTACGCTTGAAGCCCGCCCAGCTCCCCCCGGCTCGACCATCCCGCCGTATCGCGTGCAGGATGGCGTGGATGACGCCATGCGCATGGCCCCGGATTGGCTGATCGTGGGCGAGGTGCGTACCGGCCAGGCTGCATTATCGCTTTTCCGCGCCCAGATGTCTGATCACCCTGGGCTGTGCACATTCCATGCTGAAGGGGCGGAAGCTGCCGTTCACCGCATGTCGGTGATTATGTTTGCCGATGCGCAGGTGCGCATGGAGGCCGCCAAGGAAATCTTTGCCCAGGCAGTGGATCTGGTGGTGCAGGTAGGGTGGCTGGAAGGGAAAAGGAAGATTCTCGGCGTGTGGGAAACCGCTCCGGAGATGAAAGCCGGAAATGTGGTGTTCAGGCAAGTGTATAGGACTGGAGATGTGGAGTTAGGAAGATTGAGCAGGCAGAGGCAGTAGTAGATACCTACTCGATTCCGCAAATAAGGCACATTACCACATGATGCCCCCACGGGGGTACCGTACGTTAACGTGTCTTAGGGATTAGAGGGTGTTGCCCATGATACAATTCCAGATACCAGATCGAACTCAAGCCCTACCCAGGAGGCGTTCATGAAATACGGTGCACGCAATAATATCAAGGCCAAAGTTACCGCGATCAAGAAGGGCGATGTGATGTCCTTGGTTAAGTTCGAAGTTGTGCTGCCCGCTGAGATGGCTTCCGTCCTTACCACCGAGTCAGTAGAAGACTTGGATCTCAAGGTCGGCGACGAGGTGGCACTAGTTATCAAAGCCATCCATGTTCTGCCAGTCAAGGATGCTTGACCTAACGATCGCCGCCCACTCCTGACTAACAGCTATATCTGTACACCCCAACGCAGCGTTCGAGCATGGATAGTGTTCAAAGGTGTCTGCTTTGAGGTGTGTTTTTCGCGTCTATGTCACTTCAATAGTACCCGTTGATGTTACCTCCCCGACCTTCCAAAGGGGGATATCGCGCACCGCGGCATCTTGTTCACACTGGAGAGCCAGGTCTGGCGAAACCGCAAACAGCAGCCCGCCGCTGGTTTGCGGGTCAAACAACAGCAATTGTTGTTCCTGGCTGATCTTTGGCGCAAACTTAACATGCGGCCCAAAGAATTCAGCATTATCAAAGCCGCCTCCCGGGAAACACCATTCAGCCGCCAGGCGGGCAGCATCAGGATAAAGGGGAATCTGCTCAAGATTGAATCGCAAACCGGCACCCGAGGCGGCAGCCATTTCCCAGGCATGCCCCAGCAGGCTGAACCCGGTAATATCCGTGGCGGCGCGCACGCCATGCCGGGCCGCCAGCAAGGCCGCCTCCCAATTCAGGCGTTTCATCCAGGCAATCGTTTCAGATGCCTCTTCAGAACTGATCTTATCTGTCTTGATTGCTGAAGTAATCACCCCGCTGCCGATGGGTTTGCTCAGGAAAAGCACGTCGCCTGGCTGCATGCCGCGCTTGGTCAAAACGCGATCGATAGGCACGAAACCCAAGGCCACCAGGCCGTATTTCGGCTCTTTATCCTGCACGGTGTGACCGCCGGCAATCACCACCCCTGCTTCCTGAGCTTTTTCTGCTCCGCCGCGTAAGATCTCGGAAGCCACCTCTGCCGGCAACTGCGGCGGCAGGGCGGCGATATTCAAGGCCAGGAAGGGCGTTCCGCCCATGGCGTAGATATCCGAAAGGCTGTTGGCGGCCGCAATGGATCCATAGTCATACGGATCATCCACCACCGGGGTGAAGAAATCGGTTGTCGCCACCAGGGCGCGCTGCTCGTCCAGCTTCCAGATGGCGGCATCATCCGGCTGGCTCAGCCCGGCCAGCAAGTCGGGGTACTGCTCTGGCCGGAAGATATGCTTTAAAGGGCGCAGAACCTGCGCCAGCGCTTGTGCGCTGTATTTCGACGCTCAGCCAGAGCAGCTTGCCAGGGCCGTCAGGCGGATTTTTTGTTCGCTGGGAGTCATATCACCTCGATCGCTTGAATACTGATCTGTTGCTCGCCGATCATCCCCCTGACCGCTTCCAGGTCTTGTTGTAGGATGCGCACGCAGACGCCGCAGTCAGAGCTGAGGTGGCGCGGGACAGGGATAAGCTTGCAGGTCAAGCCTTGCCCCACCAGCAGCTTCTCGATGCGCAAAGCGTGGCTGGTTGAATCGACCAAGATCACGGCATATTCGGTGCTCATCTCGTCTCCTTTGCCAGCTCATGCACGGCGGTCACTGCCTGCCGAATATCCTCCAGGGTATTGAAAGCCCCCAACCCAAACCGCACGCACCCATCTGGGAAGGTGCCCAGGGTATGGTGCGCCGAGGGAGCGCAGTGCAGCCCAACCCGGCAGAGAATGTTGTATTCTTCATCCAACCGCAACCCAACTGTGGAGGGTTCCACCCCCTGGATATTGAAACCGACCGTGGCGGTTTGCCTGGCAGCCTGCTGGGGGCCATAGACGATCACACCTGGGATATTGCCCAGGCCTTCGAGCAGCGCCGCACACAGCGATTCTTTGTGGGCCTGGATTTGCTCTACGCCTTGCGCTTGCAGCCATTCCAGGGCCGCCAATAACCCCGCCAACCCAACTGTGTTGGGGGTTCCGCTTTCGAAACGATCCGGGCAAAAATCTGGCTGCACCTCACGTTCCGAGCGGCTGCCGGTGCCGCCCTGACGGATGGTTTGCAAGTCTGATGGCGCGACGCGCTCACCCATGACCAACCCGCCCGTCCCCATGGGGCCGTAGAGGGATTTATGCCCGGTGAAGGCTAGCAGGTCAATGCCATCTTTTTCCATATCAATTGGAATGGCGCCTGCCGACTGCGCCGTGTCTACCAGGTAGAGCAGGTTTTTCCGGCGAGCGATCTGCCCCACCGCTCGCACCGGCAGCAGCGTACCACACACGTTCGAGGCCTGGTTCAGCACGATCAGCTTTGTATTTGACTGGATTGCTTGCTCCACCAGGGCCGGGTCCAGGGTTCCATCAGCCTGGCAGGCCACGCGAGTGTAGGTGATCCCCTGCTGATGCAAATCGTTCAGCGGGCGCATGACGGCGTTGTGCTCCATGCTGGAGATGACCACGTGATCGCCCGGCTTCAGCAGGCCGTGCAAAGCCAGGTTGATGCCATCGGTAACGTTCAGGCCAAAGATAACTTGCAGCGGGTCGGATGCGCCGAACAAGGTTGTAACCACCTCGCGCGCTGCATAAACGATACGGGCTGCCTGGATGGACATGCGATGCCCTGAGCGGCCTGGGTTAGCGCCCACCTCATCCAAAAAATGGCGCATGGATTGGGCGACTCCTGGCGGTTTGGGCCAGGAAGTCGCCGCATTATCCAGGTACAGCGCGCCATCCTTCGCACGAGCAGAAGGGAAATCTGGCGCGGTGGGGTTCATTTACTCAACACCAGTTTAAATTCGTCTTCTTGTTGGGTGATGGCAACCTTGCAGCCCAATCGCTCGGCCATCCTTCGCACGTTCTCGCGTGATGTGACGGTATCCACCAA
>CAZVRZ010000269.1:4359-4627 GCA_964629965.1 uncultured Anaerolineaceae bacterium | reverse complement strand
ATTAGATTGTTATGTACTCGAACAAACCGGAAAATCAAACCCGAAGGCGTGTTTTCTACCTACGGCCAGTGGGGATGCGGATAGTTATATCCTGAATTTTTACAAGGCATTTTCCACGCTGCCCTGCCAGCCGTCTTATTTTTCGCTGTTCCGGTTGCCCACGGCAGACCTGGAGGGCTTTTTGCTGGAGAAAGATGTCTTATACGTGGGCGGGGGGAACACGCGCAGCATGCTGGCGCTGTGGCGCGAGTGGGGCCTGGACAAGATA
>CAZVRZ010000269.1:0-4349 GCA_964629965.1 uncultured Anaerolineaceae bacterium | reverse complement strand
TTCAAGGCTTACCAGAACGGAACAGTCCTGGCGGGAATCAGCGCCGGGGCAAATTGCTGGTTTGATGAGTGCAGCACCGACTCGCTGCCCGGCGATTACCAGGCGCTTGCCTGTTTAGGATACCTGGGGGGCAGTTTTTGTCCGCATTATGACGGCGAGCCTCAAAGGCGGCCATCTTTTCAGCGCATGATCAAACAGGGATTGCTGCAGGGCGGTCTGGCGGCGGATAACGGCGCGGCGGCGCATTTCATGGATGAAAAGCTGGTTCATTGCGTCAGCTCGCGGCCAGAGGCCAGGGTGTACAATGTATTCAAGCTGGGGGATGAGATCATCGAAGAAACATTAGAACCCCGCTTTTTAGGAGAAAACGAATGAATGCCCTTGAATATTTCACTTTTCGCCGTCCGACTGAAGCGGACGCACAAGCGGTGTTGGATTTGATCGCGACCTGCGAGATTGCCGATTACGGCGATATTCACCAGAGCAGCAGTTGGCGGGTTATGCAGCCGTGTCCAGCGGCAGAGTGTATTCTATAGATTTTTACACCCTCCCACGGCCGGATAAGCTGGCATTGAGCATATCCCTCTTACAGATGTGCGAGGCGCGAGCGAAGGAGCTGCAGGCGCAAAAGGTTATGACCTTCCTTCCGCATGTCAACCAGGTTGACCGGCAGGCAGTGGAAGCAGCAGGGTTCAAAGCGGAGCGGTATCATTTCCGGATGCAAATCGAGTTCGACGCCCCGCCGCCGGCGCCAAAATGGCCTGAGGGGATCGAGCTGTGCACCATCGCTCCGGGGCAGGATGACCGCCGGGTGTATGATTTCATCCAGGAAGCCTTCGAACGCCCTGGGCGCACGCCGCCGCCCTTCGAGCAGTGGCGTGATTTTATGATGCGCCCTGACCATTTCAGCCCAAAATTGTGGTGGCTGGCTTTTTATCAGGGTAAGCTGGTAGGGGCGAACCTGTGTTTCGATTACCCGCAGCACGGTTGGGTGAGGCAGTTAGGAGTGGCGCCGCCGCTGCGCAAGCAGGGGCTGGGTGGGGCCTTGCTGCTGCACTGCTTCGGCGTGTTCTATGCCCGCGGGCATAAACAGGTGGCGCTGGGCGTGGACTCGGAAAATGAGCGGGCGGTGCATTTTTATGAGGGCGTAGGCATGCACTGCGTGCGTCAGTATGACGAATATCATAAGTCTTTTGGGATTGATGAATAATAGATCAACAGGGATAAACTTTAGTTTCCGCTAATAGCGGAAAAACGAACTACCGGAGTTGACCTCCGGGAAGCACGAACCTTAAAAATTGAGCTCATTTTTCGCTTCACAACACCGAAAGTGGCGCGGAAGCGGTCGATTTTCGCCTGGGCGCCAGGCAGCCCTTGGGTAAATGCCCGGTTGCTGAGGTCTTTTTGCGAATTTGCTCTGGCAATGGGTAAAGTTCTGGAAATGGCTTACCCATCAGCATGCGGCGGAAGCGGCCCGGGGTGCGCTTCGGTTGGCGATCCCAGAAACCGGTTGGCGCCAGGGGCGCAGTAGCAGCCAGGTAGCTCAGAATCGAACCGGCCAGCAGGGCCAGTTCAGGCAGGCGCTGGATGCTTTCGTCGGCATGTACGAACTGGCGGTGAGCGCCGACCATCTGCTTGGCGGAGAGCGGGATCTGCTCGACCGGCCAACGATCCCGGTAGATGGCCCGCACGGTAGCTGGCTTCAGGTTAAGAGGCGTCGCCAGCAGCCAGGGGGTTTTGTAATCTGGGTCGTGGATGGCGTACACCCGGAAAGTCTTGGCCTGCAGGCCAGGGACGACATCCGGCAGGATCAGGTCATCCCAAATTTCGGCCCGCAGCGCAACGCCGTTTTCGACCCAGGTTTCGACCCGATCCGGAGCGCTGGCAGCAATGACATTGCCCTTGTAACTGCGCTCCAGTGGGCGGATCTTCTCGCCATAGATCGGCCTGCGGCCTTTGCCGCCATACGGCAGTGGTTGGTTGCGACAAGCCGTGAAATTGGTCGCCAGGCGCAGCAGGAAACGTTCCAAGCCAGAGGCATGCACATCAGCCAGTTTGACCCCAGCGTCCATCACAGCGATATCCTCGTCCGTCAGGTGGCGCTTCACCCAGCGCAGCAGCCCCTCCCACAATCGGCCCTCACTTGGATCCTTGGGGTGCGCCCGTTCAAAAGCCAGCGGACAGGCCAGGCGCTGACCGCCTATCTCGCCCACTTCGCCGATGATGCCCATGATCACTGCTGGCAATGCCCGGTTGGCTGCCGGATGGTAGTGCTTGCTCGGACAATCCTGCAACGTCGGACGCCAGAATGCCGTTACATCCACCGTGATGGCTCGATAACCTTCATGGCGGTGCACTTGCCAGCCCGGCAATCCCTCGACCTGCTCCTGCCACAAACGCAAGATTACCGCAGTCTGCCAAACGCCACCCCGGAAGGCGGCCCAGGATCGCCGAGTAGCCTGCTCGCTTAGCCCAATTGATTGCAGCGCCGGAAAGATCGCTCCTCGCTGCGGCAGCAAAGCGCCGCTGACCAGCATCCACAGAAATTGTAAAAGCGCAAGATTGGTCCCAACTGGCAGACCTTTGGTCAATTCGACCAAGATACTCATGGTATGATTGATAGCGGTAATGGGCTCACCTCATGGTTGATAGTTTTTTAGCAGAAACAAGCTTACCATGTTTGGGGCCCATTGCCCCGTTAATTCGCTAACTCAGTTAGCGGAAAGTAAAGCTTCAGAAATATATCTTTTAAGACGAGGCATATTATTCCCATCTTCCCCCCACCAAACACGCCCTTCTGCGTTTAGTCTTTCAAAGTTTTCCTTGGACACTCGCCAATATGTGCCCATAGTTGGTTTAAAAGTTTTTCCTCCTGGGCTTAGAACTTCATAAGTGCCAAGGCTATAGTAATTTCTCGCTGTTAAATCGCTAGATGCCCAATCCCCACGTGGATCATTGTCAGAGTTGCTATACCGATCATTTGCTTCTGTTGTTCTCGGAAGCAAATAAGGAGACCATTGGCTCTTATCTTTTGCGTAGACTAATAGATAGTCGTGGTCAACCGAAAAATACTTTGCTGTATTTTTGGGAGCAAATACCTTTTGCCAAATAACTGTAGTTACAAAATTTTCTCCTGAAAAGATAGAATCCGATAATTGTTTTAAGGATGCCTGTTCGTTGTCGTCGATGCTAATAAAAATTGAACCCTCATCTATACTCATCAAATCTCGTGCGGCTTGCAGCCTATTGCCTATCATCGTGAGCCAAGTAGCATGTCGAAATTTATCAGAGTAAATGAATTCATCACTCCCTGTGTTATATGGTGGATCTATAAAAATCGCTTGCACCCTCTCCCTGAATTTAGGCAGCAGCGTGTTCAACGCCTGGTAGTTTTCGCTGTGGACGAGCCAGCCGTCGAGGGCGGCGTCTAAATCGTCAAACAGGGCGAGGAGGTCCAGTTCGAGGTCGGGGAAGTGTTGGGTGTCGAGGGGCAGGTATTGGTACTGGGGGTGGAGCAGGTCGCCAAGCAGGTTGGTTTCCAAGAGACCCTTAGGGTCTTTGGAGACCCTAAGGGTCTGGGAATCGGTCTCGTCGAGCATGCCCAGGGCGCGCCATTCTTGCACCTGGGCGGGGAAGTTGGGGTGGGAGATGATTTTGTCCATCATCGCCGGCTCATCGCTGGCGGGGGATTGCTTCGTCGCTGCGCTCCTGGCAATGACATGGTCGAGGGTGATGATGTAGTGGCTGTGGCGCACAAACTTGGGTTTGTTCCATATCTTGACCAGTTCGTCTTCGAACTGGCTGATGAAGTCAATGACTTTGAAGGCGATGGCTTTGAGGGTTTGCAGTTCGGCCAGGCGTTCGGCGCTCCAGACGTTTTGCCCGGCAAAGAGGTATTGGTACAGCCATAATTCAAACTGCTCTTGCAGGAAGGCGCGGGCGTTTTTGTTGATGAAATAGTCCACTTCGCTCTGTTTTTCGAAGACGCGGAAGGCGCTGGCGAGGGTCTCGTCATTCAACCTGAGACCCTTAGGGTTATCAGAAACCCTAAGGGTCTGATTAACCACCTTGAGGATGTCGTCCACTTTGGTGCTCTTGCCCTTTTCGGAGTAGGCGACATCGAAGACCAGCACGCCTTCGGCGTCCACTTTGCGGAAGGCGTAAACCGTCTGGCGCTTTTCGTTGGACTTTTTGAGGGTCATAGCAGAAGCGTCGAAGAAGAATTTGACGCCGTCCACTTCAACCGCCAGGCTGGTGAAGATGCGGTCGGTTTTGACGTAGTAGAGCATGTGGGTCTTCCAGAACAGAATCACGTCGCGGTCGTCGGTGTACACTTTTTCGTACACGTT
>CAZVRZ010000268.1:0-4695 GCA_964629965.1 uncultured Anaerolineaceae bacterium | reverse complement strand
CCAGCCCAGGCCCATCTCCTCCCGGAATGGCGGGTCGCCGCGCTGGGCGACAGGCATCCACATCTGATCGTAACTGGCTGGAGTGAGGAGGCGCTGCCCCTGGTATCTACCCCGATGCAGGCCGGTGATGGCCCAATGGCACATCTCCACCACGCTGGAATGCAAGAAACTGGCCGGGGCGTCGGCACGGTGGTAAGGATACACCGGGTTGACGATCATTTCTGGGACGCGCAGGTGGGGCACGGCTAACCGGTTGTGCGGCACCTCCGGAAAAAAGAATGTACTTTCCGGCATTCCCGCAGGGTGCAAGATATGCTCCTTCATAAAACCCTCGAATGTCTGGCCCGCCACTGTGGCGATCAGGTATCCCAGCACATTGTAAGCGATATTGCTGTAGGCGAAGCGTTCGCCCGGTGCGGCGATCATTTTGCGGTTTGCCAGGGCCCGGACGAAACGCCCCGGTGCGCCCTCATCGTACTCAGGATGCGCCACCAGTTCGTCATACTCGTCTTCATCCATGTCAGGCATCCCAGACGTATGGCTAAGCATCTGTCGCAGGGTGATGAGTGGATATCGTTCATCATCCAGCCGAAAATCGGGCAGGTATTGGACGAGCGGCGTATCCAGGTCGAGTTTGCCCTGCTCGACCAACTGCATCACCGCCGCAGCGACGAAACATTTGGCGATGGATGCGATGCAGAAGAGCGAATCGAGAGTCACAGGTGCGCCGGTTTCCAGGCTTTGCACGCCAAATCCGCGGGCGTAGACGATCTCGCCATTTTCGACCATCCCCACCCCTAGCCCGGGGACTCCCCAGCGGTCGATGATTTCTTGGAGAACACGATCTAGTTTTTTTTCGTTTATCATGATCTAATCCTTCATCATCAACGATCGTTTCGCTCATACCACGCCGCCTGCGCCCGGAACATGCGGGCGTATGGTCCCGGGGTGGCGATCAACTCTGCGTGGCTGCCATCCTGCACAATACGCCCCCGCTCCATTACCAGGATGCGATCGGCAATGCGTGCCAGGCCCAGGCGGTGTGTGACAATGATGGCGGTTTTGCCGCGCGCCGTGTCGAGAAAGGTGCGGTACACCCGGTCTTCTTCGAGCGGGTCAATTGCGGCGGTCGGCTCGTCCAGGATGATCGTATCGTGGGGACGATACAGGCCGCGGGCAATGGCCACGCGCTGCCATTCGCCGCCGGAGAGATCGATGCCACCAAATTCGCGCGCCAACATGGCATCCAGGCCGGCGTCAAGATGGGAGTCCTGGCTGCCATAGAATCCTGCCTGGGTGAGGGCCGCGCTTGCGCGCTCACGTTCACCGGCCTCCGTATCCTCCGCAGCAGATTCGGCTGGCGGCGCGCCCACACGCACGTTGTCGAGCAGTGTCATGCGGTAGCGTTGGTAATGCTGAAAGACCGCTGAGAGATGCTGGAAGCGTGTTTCGGCAGCGGCATCGCACAGGTTAGCGCCGTTATTGTACACCGAGCCGCCATCGGGGTGGTACAGGCCCGCGATCAGGCGCACCAGCGTGCTTTTACCGGCGCCGTTTTCACCCACCAGGGCTACCGATTCGCCGGGATGGATCGAAAGGGTCACGTTATCCAGCGCGTTCTCATCCGCGCCAGGGTAACGGAAGCTCACCTGGCGCAGTTCCACGCCGCAGTTACGCGGCAGCAGCGCGTGGCCGCCTTCGCGCTCTGGTGATTCCAGAAAGGCAAGATAGTTGCCGCCAAAGGCTGCATTCTCGAAGGCAAAACCCAGCCGGTCGAAGAGTTCCTCGAACCACTTGAAGATGGCGTCCATGGCGAAGTACACCGCGCCGAACAGTCCCGGTGAAACCTGGCCTGTTAGCACGAAGCGCACCAGCAGCAGAAGCAGGCCAAAGTATCCGGCCAGAGTCAACACTTTAAGACCCAGGTCGATCGCGCCGGTGCGTAGTTCCGTGTGCCACATCTCGTGGTTGTAGGCCGCCAGTGCCTGGTTGTATTTGTGACGGAAGAAGGGCACAGCCCCACTGGTACGGGTTTCTTTGAAAAACGCCCGGTCTGTCAGAGCTGCCTCGTAGTGGTTGAATTCGCGGCGCAGCGGAGCCACCCTATTCTCGGTGTTGTAGAAGGCCGATGCCCGGATTGCCCGCGAAAGCGCCACCGGCAGGAAGGCCGCGAAGACTCCCAACACCAGCACTGGCTCCAGCGGGATGAGGTATAACCCCAGGGCCAGGAAATATCCCCCGTGGAAGATTAAGGCGCATAAGACGGTCTCCATTGCATCGAAACCGCGATTGCGTCCGGCGTGGGCTTTTTCGATGACGTCATATAATTCTGCAGCCTCGAAGCGGATGAGTTCGAGCCTCCCGGTCTTTTGGGCCATCGCTTCGGTCATGCGGGCGTTGGCCAGGTGAGAGAGGATCTCAAATGACAGGTTCATGGCGGCGTTCATCAACATGTAAAGTACGTTGACCCCGCCGAGCAGCAGGATCGTCCCCAACACAGCCTGGAATGTGAGGCTGCCATCCACAAACAGCGGCAGCCGGTCGAGCAGAACGCGGACCAGGTGTATGTCAGCGATGAGCAGCAGCGTGAAGACCGCCGAGGAGAGCAGATAGATCAGAAACAGCCAGGGCTGCGTGTGAATGGCCAGGCGCAGCATGGCGCCGATCACGCGGGCGAACGATGGGCGGGGCGGATTGGCTTCAATTGGCTTCATACCAATGTCTCTGGCTTTCATACATATGTGCGTACAACCCACCGGACTGCATCAACTCGACATGCGATCCGGTTTCGACGAGGCGCCCGTCATCCAGCACCAGAATCACATCGACGGTTTTTGTGGCTCCCAGGCGGTGGGTGATCAGTAGGGTGGTGGCCCCTTCGGTCAGGCGTTCGAAGCTAGCGTACAGTTCGCTTTCCGTCACCGGGTCGAGGGCAGCGGTGGGTTCATCCAGGATGCGCAGCGCCGCAGGCCGCGCTAGCGAACGCGCCATGGCCACGCGCTGCCATTCGCCGCCGGAAATGTCCACACCATCCCCGGCGATCTTCCCCAAGGGGGTATCCACACCTCGGGGCAGCCGGGCAACCAGCGGGCCAAGCCCGGCGCGCTCGAAAACTTGCCGATCTTCAGCGGTTTCCTGCCCCAGAAAAACATTGTCGCGCAGCGACACACTGTAGCGGGCGAAATCCTGGTAAACGACCGAAATGAGGCCGCGCAGTTTCGCAGCAGTGACTTCCCGAATGTCGCACCCGTTCACCCAAATACAGCCCGATTCGGCCGGATAGAGTCCGGTGAGCAGGCGAGTGAGGGTGGTTTTGCCGCAGCCGTTGGCGCCCACCAGGGCATAGCGCTTCCCTGCTTCAAGGGTCAGGCTCAAGCCATCCAGAACGTATCGCTCTGTGCCTGGATAGCGGAAACGCACATTCCGCAGTTCGATCCGGACGGGGGCCACGGGCGGCACGCTGGGAGCATCCTCAGGCGGCGCGGCGTGTGCATTATTATCTTCCGGCAGGGCAAGAAAGGCAGTCAAGTCTTTGAAGAATTCTGCATCCGCGGCGATCCCGTTGACGGTATCCATGAAGCCCCAAACGATGTCGAAGCGGGTAAAAGCCTGCGTGAGAGCGATGAAAAGGCCAATGGAAACTGTGCCGGTTTGCAGCGATGGCAGCAGCACCAACATGAGCAGCACCCAGATTACCTGGTTGGTCAGGTTGCCGGCATAGGCCTTGGCATACCAGCGCAAGCGGGCGCTCAGGCGCACACCGAGGGCGGCGCGAAACGACTTGTGCCACATCCTGGTCAGCATGCCGCTGAAACCGAACAGGGTGCGTTCGGCAGCGGCATCTCGTCCGAGCAGTACGCCGCTGAGGTAATCCAGCCGCCGGTCGTGTTCGGCCACCTGGCGCTCAGCCTGGTAAAGTGCTTTGCCGCCGCGCACGCCGGCGACGAGGGCGAAACCACCCACGATGAACACCATCAGCGGCGCCCACCACACCGCCGAGGCCAACAGCGCAAGCAGCCCGCCAACTTTCAGGATAAACGCGGTGATATCAACCAGGTGGTAGTACGTCTCCTTGAGCCGCCCGCCCTCAGGGTTGGCGGCTACCCGTTGGATCAAATCCCAGGTGTTAGGTTGTTCGAGCAGGGGGTATTCCAGGCGGGTGCGTTTCGCGGTCAGTGCAGTGCGGTAGCGGGCGCGCAGGGCCAACGTCAGACGCAGGTCGGCCAGGTTGTGCAGCGCTGACCGCAGCCAGCCGAAAGCAGTGAAGCCCGCCAGCAGCGCCAGGTAACGGTAGACTTCTTGAAGTGGCGCACCGGTTCGCATCGTTTGCACAACGGCATCAATGAGTCTGGCGGCGACGAGCGTGGTAACAGGGGTTAGTGCCGCCCAGGCAAGATCGAAAAAGCCGTAGAAGAAGGCGGCAATGGGCGCGCAGCGAAATGCAATGCCGATGCTGTCCAGCACCGTGTAGTGCCGCGGGGGTAAATGAATGATAGACGGCATACCAGATCTCTCCTTTGGTTGAGCCGATATTGGACAGCGCCTAAAAAAGACAACCTTTCGATCAGCCAGAAACAACTCGATCTGCTCTGCCTGCTGTTCTGGGAGCGCGCGGAATTCGGCATATCCATTATATTCCTTACGTCTGATGTGAATTCAAAAAACTGTTGACAAAAAGAGGGAATGTCCTCAAGA
>CAZVRZ010000267.1:0-4711 GCA_964629965.1 uncultured Anaerolineaceae bacterium | reverse complement strand
GCCAATAAATATTTTAGAGCCGTCTTTACGACTCCGTTCTAATTCGAGGTTCGTTAGAATTTCTCCCTCGCTGACACGCTTGTTGATCGCTCGCATCTCTTGGTGCCTGTTCTCCGGGATATAAGGTATGAACTTACCGATCACTTCTTGGGCAGTCCAGCCAAACATCCTTTCTGCGGCTTTGTTCCAAAGCGAAATATTAAGATCCTGGTCGATCATAATGATGGCGAGGGGAGAGTAGTCAAACAAGGCTTGCAGGGTCTCATTGGCCTGCCTGAGGGAGTTTTCGGCCCGCTTGACCTCCACAATTTGCTGTTCCAGGCTCTCCATGCTTTGCCGCAATTGGGCAGTCATGCTGTTAAAGGCCCGCGCCAGGCTGGCATTTTCCTCCGGCCCCTCTACCATAGCCTGCAGCTCCCGCTCGCCCCCGGCAATGCGGGCTGCCGTTTCTTTCAAGTGAACCACGGGCACCGCCAGCCAGCGCGCCAGGTACACCCCGATCATGCTGGCCAGGAGCGCCATGGTCAAAGTGATCCCGAGGGACACTCCAGCCTGGTTAATGATCGCCCGGTAAGCCTCTTGCTGGGGCAGCTCGGTTACCACTGCCCAATCTGGCATACCCAGCGGAGCATAAGTACCCACCACCCTGGCGCCCATGATCCCCGTGTAGGTGCTCACCCGAGGTGTAGAGGCGGGGTTGCTGCGAACGCCATCTTCGTTGGCGTGAATAAACTCGCTGACAGCTTGCAAGCGGGCCACATTCTCGCCCTTTAAAACACGGTCCGGATCACCGAAAGCGATCAAATTGCCTTGTTTATCCACCACGTATGCCCAACCCGTCTCGCCCACATCCAGCTGGCCAACCAGATCCCAGATAAACTTCAGGTTCACTTCGGCCACCAATGATCCCTGAAAATCTCCCAGGACATCGGCCACGGGAATCGCCAGGATAACCCTGGGCTCGCTGGTCGTGGGATTGATATAGACCGGGCTGATGTATCTTCTCCTTTGGTGGATTCCCGCCAACACATCCCCGCTCAGTTGGTCGACGAGACGCCAGGGCGATTTCTGTAACAGGCGGGCGGCCCGCGCCACCACCTGATCTTGGGCATCCAACAAGATCAATTCTTGATAGGCCGGTTGAAGGCCCAACAAGCTGTCCAGCATCAGTTTCTGTTCGGCGGGCGAGGCATTCGTGGGCGCTGCACCCAGCCAGATGGCCGTCTCCAAGGTGCTGAATTTCTCCTGGATGAAACTGCTGACACTGTTGGCTGCCTCTTGAGCAATAAGCTGCTGATCGCTGGAAATGATGGCCTGTTGAGCCTGGATGTTAAAATATAACTGCAGGCCGCTGGAAACCAGGAGCACTACCACGCCAAAGATCAAAAAAATGATGGTTAATGTAGTGGTCAGACTCAAGGCGCGCTTGGATAGCATCTTCATCTAGCGTATGATTTCGGTGGCCTGCTTCAATAAACCCTGCGGCACAGTCAACCCTAGTTCCTGCGCCTTTTTAAAGTTGATAATCAATTGCGGCTGGGGTGACACAACCGGGATCGTGCCAGCCGGAGTGCCTCTAAGGATCTTATCGGCCAGGGGGGCTGCCAACTTGCCCTGGTCAAAGATATTGGTAATAACACTCAGAACAGCCCCTTTTTGCACCAGGGCCTCCGGGCCGCCGGCAACCGGCGCCAGGCGGGCATCCGCAAAATCGAGGATCAGGCCAGCAACCTCCAGAGAGCGAGGAATCGTATCTTGCAAAAGCAGGATGGCATCCATGTTGGCGTTGCCGGATGTTTCCAACTCCTGCAGGATGCTCTGGGTATTCTCAACATTAGTGATATAAACTTCCTGCAGCGTCACATTCGAAGACAAAGCAGCCGTACGCAATATCTCCAATATCGGCGGAATGGTGGGGTAATTGGGATCGCAAATCACCATGATCCGTTCAAAGCGGGGAGTAAACTCGAGCAGCGACTCGAAACTCTTGAGCACCATCTCGGGGCCGGGAGTGCGCACACCGGTAATATTTCCACCCGGGTTATCCACGCTGTCCACCAGGTCGGCCCCTTCCAGGACAGCGCTGGCAAAAACAACCGGGATATCCGTCCCCTGGGCAGCCAGCTTCACCGAGCGCGCCGTCTGGCCGGGAAAGGCGAACACCAGGTCTACCTGGTCGGAAACGAATTGGCCGGCAATGCGCTTTTCCTCTTCACGATCAGCGTTCGAAATCTGCACATCGTAGGTGATGTTCTTGCCTTCGATATAACCCAGGTCGGTCATGCCGATCTTAAAGGCATCCACCGCGTCGATCATCGTTTCTGCACCCACCAAAATGCCCACCCGATATACCCTGGGTGTTGGGGCAGCGCAAGCGCTCCACAGCAAACTGATTACCATAACTCCGACAACGAGCAGGAACCATCTATTTTCCAGTGCTTTGTACGGGCAGGCTCTATCTTGAGTATTGCTGCTGCCTGGCATAGATTCTCCTTTCTCAGTTACTGCAAGCGGCCCCTTTGACGAAGCGGTGTTCTATCTTGATATTATTATACCTGTACAACCCCAAACATACGATACTCTATAGGAGGGTTTGGGGTTGGTGGGGCTGCAATCCCACCAATATCCCGCATTTCCCATCTCGGAGGAGAAATCGCTCTAACCAAGCGATAATTTATTTGTATTTCCCTATAGTGGGTATTTTAGATATTCAAACCGCGCTGTACTCAGCACAGCGCTCTTAGACGCCACGGTGTACGGCCGCTGTACCCAGCAGTGGTCGTTATCATCTTAAAACCTTCCTTATCGTATTCGCTGTACTCAGCCCGCGCTGTACTCAGCGCAGTTGTCCATAATAAGCGTTCTTACCATGCTTGCGCAGGTAATGTTTATCGAGAAGCTCTTGCTGCATTGGCCCCAGGGACGGCTCCAGCGCCAGGGCGTGCAGGTGCATAAAAGCAACTTCCTCCAGCACGATGGCAGTCTCCACCGCTTTGGCAGGTGTCTTACCCCAGCAAAACGGCGCATGGCTGTGGAACAACACGGCAGGGATGGCCTCGGGGTCCAGTTCCTGGAAGGTCTCCACGATCACCTTGCCGGTTTCCAGCTCGTAACCGGCAGCAATCTCAGCCGGGGTCAGCCGGCGCGTGCATGGGATGGCACCATAGAAATAATCGGCATGGGTGGTGCCGGTGGGGATCATCGGCCGGCCAGCCTGCGCAAAGCTGGTCGCCCAGCGGCTGTGGGTGTGGACGATGCCGCCAATGTTGGCGCGTTGGTCTGGCCCGCAAAAGGCCTTGTAAAGCTCAAGATGCGTAGCGGTATCCGAGGAGGGATTGAGCCGGCCTTCCACCACTTTGCCGTTCAAATCGACGATCACGATATCGTCAACGGTCATGTCTTCGTAGCGCACACCCGACGGCTTGATAGCCACCAGCCCGCTGGCATGGTCAATGCCCGAGACATTGCCCCAGGTGAGGGTGACCAGGCCGTACTTGGGCAAGAGCAGGTTGGCTTCCAGCACCTGCTGTTTCAGCGTTTCCAGCATCTTATCTCAACTTCCAGAGCAGGTCATTGACCCGCAGTTCCTTCTTCAATTCATCGGCAGTGGTACGCTCGTCCAGGTGGACGAATTCGATATCCATCATCTCGGCCCAGTCCTCGAGCATTTCGGCGCTGGCGTCAAAGCTCAACACGGTGTGGTGGGCGCCGCCAGCCATAATCCAATGGCGAATGCCTTCGCGCAGATTGGGCTTGATCTTCCACATCACCCGCGCCACGGGCAGGTTCGGCATTTTCATGACCGGCTTGACGCACTCCACCTCTTGAACGATCAGACGCAGGCGGCCGCCCATATCGATCAGGGAAGCCGCAATGGCTGGCCCGGAACGCCCCTCGAACACCAGGCGGGCGGGGCTTTCCTTGCCGCCGATACCCAGCGGATACACCTCGATGCGCGGCCGGGTGGCTGCGATGGATGGGCAAATTTCGAGCATGTGCGCACCCAAAACCAGCTCGCGGCCTTTCTCGTAGTGGTAGGTATAGTCTTCCATGAATGAGCTGCCGCCGGCCAGTCCCCCGGGTATTGCCGGCTGGGTCATGGACTTGATGATATGGGTCATGGCAGAGGTCTTCCAGTCGCCCTCCGCACCGTAGCCATACCCCTTGGACATCAGGTGCTGCGAGGCGATGCCGGGCAGTTCTTCCATACCCCACAGATCCTCGAAGGTATTGGTCGCGCAGCAGGATGCGTTCCAGGGCAATCTCCACCCTGGCCTGGTAATGCACGGCGTGCAGGTCATCGGTATGGAGCACATAGTCGGCCTGGTATTCCTTCACCTTGGCCTCGACTTCTGCCTGGGTGACTTTGCCGATCTCATTGACCAGCTCACCCACCGGCCAGGTATTCACCTGCCAGCCCAGCTTGATCTGCGCTTCAACTTTGTCGCCTTCGGTGACGGCCACTTCGCGCATGTTGTCGCCGAAGCGCACCACCGACAGGCTCTGGCTGACCCGGTAACCGGCCGCGGCGCGCATCCAGGCGCCCAGCTCTTTCAACACAGCCTCATCCTGCCAGTGACCGGCGATCACCTTGCGGTGCAGGCGCAGCCTGGCCCCAATGAAGCCATGCTCTCGGTCGCCGTGCGCCGCCTGGTTTAGGTTCATGAAGTCCATGTCGATCTCTTCGTTGGGGATCTCCAGATTGTACTGA
>CAZVRZ010000266.1:0-4727 GCA_964629965.1 uncultured Anaerolineaceae bacterium | reverse complement strand
CTGATTGTCGGATTGCTCTTGCTAGTATTTGCCATCGCAAACATATTCCTAAATCAAATTGCGGGGTTCGCAGCCCTGTTTCCCTCCATTTTCCTGCTCCTGTTAGGCAATTCCTACAATGCCGTCGTCTACACCGCGCGGCTGGTCGCATGGATCGCCACTCTTTGGAGACAGGAAGATTAAACCCTGCCACACCGTAAACAATACAAGAAAGGATGCATTATGCAAACCAACACGCAAGACGAAGTCAGCTCCACACTCCAAAAATATCAGGATGGCTACACTGCCCGCGACGTGACCAAATTGGACGAGTTCATGCAACTCTTCGTTCAGGATGAGAGCATCGAGATGATCGGCGTTGGTGCGTCGAAGCGTGCCGCCAACGAGTGGTTCGAGGGACTGGCGCGCATCCGCGAGATCGTCGAGGGTGACTGGACGTATTGGGGTGATGTCAAACTCGATGTAGCGGGAGCCAAGATCACGGTCCAGGGAGAAGCGGCGTGGCTTTCCACAACAGGAACCATTACACAGACCCAGACCTTCGACACTGCCATCGAACTCCACGTCAACGACATGAAGGCCATATTCGACCGCGCCGACCTGACCGCCGATTAAAAGTTGATGGAGGCCACCCACTACGGTATCCGCCGCATGTATGAGCGCTCGAAAGGACTCGGCCACAGTTGGCCGTTTACCTTCACCGCCGTGCTCGTGAAGATCGGAGGCGCGTGGAGGTTCCACACCATTCACTGGTCCATGCCGGTGGAATGATTCAACTTGTAGGAGTAAACTTCATGCCAACAGACTCTGAAAGATTGGAAGTCGAAAAAATCATCCACGACGCCATCGGCTGGGCGTTGACCAAAGATTTTGGCCGGCTGTTCTTCATCATGGCACAGGGTGACGACTGCTTTATCTTCCACCCCGATTCAAAGTCAACCAGCCTCGGCTTCGAGGCGTTCAAGAAGTTGGGCGAGCGCGTCTACACTTTTGCAAAAACCATCGTGCTGATTACTTTGATTGTCCTAGCCAGCGCCTGCGAGCCGACCGTACCGCCGACTCCTGCTTCGACCAGCACACCCGAGACGCCGATCATCACACCTACCATAACGCCGATGCAGGCGCTTACGTCTACCACAACGCCGATCCAAGCGCTTACGTCTACCACAACACCGACGCCTCCAGTATATTTGGAACAGGTGGCTGTTCTCGACCTGCCCGACTCATTCGTCAACACCATCATTTTCTCACCGGACAGCCAGACCATGATTACCGGCGATCGGAATGGAGAAGTGCTTGTGTGGGAGCGTGACACCTGGGAGAAGACCATCTTCTTGCCAGCCAGGAGCACCTATGCAGAAGATGACGCAGCCGGGATCTGGTACTGGGGCACCCTGTTGCTTTCACCGGACGGGAACATGATTGTCCATGCATATGGCGACAATGGCACGGTTACCGGCTACGATCAAACTGGCCAGGTCATGTTTACCTATTCGTTTGGCTCGCGCGTATGGGCTGTGGCAATTTCCCCGGATGGCAGGCTTTTGGCCGTGGCCGGTCTGCAAAATAATGTGGTCATCTTCGATCTGGAAACATACAAGCAGGTGGCCAACCTGGTCAGTGACTACGAATACATCTGTAATTTAGTCTTCTCTCCAGATGGGAAGACACTTGTCGTCGGTTATGAGAGGCCCGGGAATGTGATAAAGCTCTGGGATACTGCCACCTGGCAGGAAACAAGCACATTCACCCATGTCTCCCAGCGGATCGACTACCACGATATCCTGTTCACGCCGGACGGTACGCAATTGCTATTGGCTGACCATATGCTCGGCGATCCCATCGGCGTCAGAATTTGGGATCTAGCCAGCAGCCAGATCGTCTGGGAATTCCGCCAAAACAGCGAGGCGGCATACCAAATTGCCTTATCACCGGATGGCAGCCTGCTGGCATCGGTTCACGAGGCGCTGCAAATGTGGGACCTGGAAACAAGAGCCCCGGTCAAAACGATCCGGGTTCCCAATCGGGAACTCGGGGCAGTGGCTTTCTCGCCGGATGGCACCCTGATTACCTTTTCTGTTTGGGAAGAAGGGGTACAGGTTTGGAAAGTAACGCAATCTGATCGAGGAAGTGAGCCGCAAACTGCCGCGGACCAGGTTACCTGGCTGGCGGATGTCGCTAATTACATAGAGGGGCTGGCATCAGAAGATCAGTTCGCGGGCGCGGTGATCATTGCTTTGAATGGTGAACCTCTTCTGGAAAAAGTTTATGGTCTGGCAGATCGTTCCCGTAATATCTCCAACCAGGTTGATACTAAATTCAACCTGGGTTCGATGAACAAGATGTTCACTGCGGTCTCCATCCTGCAACTTGTCGAGCAGGGCAGACTGTCATTGGACAAGACAATCATGGATATTCTACCCGATTACCCGAATAGCACAGTTGCTGGCGCGGTCACGATCGAACAGTTGCTTACTCATACTTCCGGGATGGGTGATTGTTTTACGGGCGATTTTTTCACTACCCCCGCGGAACAACTCAAAACGGTTGAGGGCTACTTGCCCCTGTTTGTCAACAAGCCGCTGCAATTCGCCTCTGGCACCCAATATTCATATAGCAATGAGGGCTATATCGTCCTGGGCTTGATTATCGAAAAGATAACCGGGCAAAGTTATTTCGATTACGTGCGGGAGAATATTTATTCACCCGCCGGAATGGTCAATACAGATGCGTTCGAATTGGATGCAGTTGTATCGAACCTGGCAATTGGGTATACAACCCATGACGCAGAAGGCAACGAAACCGGCATCTTGACGGACAACACATCTCTCATGCCGATCAAAGGCACACCCGCCGGGGGCGGCTACTCGACAGTAGAGGATTTACTCAATTTTAGCGAGGCTTTGTTGGGCTATAGACTGCTTGCCCCTGAAGCGACAGAACTATTGCTTGCAGGGAAAGTCGAGATTCGAGAAAGCGTTCGCTATGCGTATGGCTTCATGGATAAAATGATCGAAAGTCAACGTGTTGTCGGTCATGGTGGTAATGCACCAGGCGTCTGCAATTTCATGGACATGTATCTCGATCTCGGATACACCATCATCATCCTATCGAACACGGATGAAGGCTGTCTATCCGTCAGGGAATTTATTCGGGAAAATCCATTGAGAACAACCCCATGAGAAACGAAAGTTGAACAGAGCGAATTCGGTTTCCTTTCATTCGAGGTATAGGCTATGACAAAAAATTCCCTTCTCGCCCTGCTTATTTTTCTTGGCAGTTGTACTGCCTGCCAGCCAGCGATATCTGTTACCCCTCCCACAGCCACCGTTCCTCCTCCCACGTTAACGGTCGCCAGCCCTTCAGCCACGCCCACCAATACGCCTACGGCGCATCAGGCTTCCGAGCCAGGTCTCACCGGATGGCTGGCCTTCTATTCAGACCGTGACGGCAACCCGGAAATCTACATAATGAACGCCGACGGCAGTGGAGTGGCACGGCTGACGAACGATCCCGCCTTCGATGACAGCCCGGCGCTCTCGCCGGATGGCCGGCAAATCGCCTTCCTGACTGCGCGGCACGACCCCAACCCCAAATTTCCCGACCTCAAGTACGAACTCTACGTGATGGATGTCGATGGGAACAACCTGCGCCGCCTGACTACCACCGAGGCTGCCGAGGATCATCCCGCCTGGTCGCCGAATGGCAACCGGATCAGTTTTGACGCCGATTACGATGGCGACGGTTACTACGAAATCTACACCATTCAACCTGACGGCTCTAACCTGATCCGCCTGACCTCCGGCGCATACAACGATCAGTTCGCCGACTGGGCACCGGATGGCAAACAAATCGCCTTTAGCTCCGATCGCAAAGGCAATTGGGATCTTTTCGTGATGGATGCCGACGGCTCCAATCAACGAGCCATCACCAGCAGTCCCAACTGGGAGCTATTCCCCGCTTGGTCGCCGGACGGCAGCCGGATCGCTTTCAACGGTCTGGTTCCCCGCTCCCGCAATACGGACATTTTCCTGGTGAATGCTGATGGTTCTGACCTGCTGCAACTCACCGACTCCCCCGGCTTCGACGAGAATCCGGCCTGGTCGCCGGAGGGCAGCCAGATTGCTTTCCAGACCCAGCGGAGCGGGAATTTTGAGTTGTATGTCATGAATCCGGATGGCAGCGGGCAGCGCCCACTGGCCGCGCATCCCGCTGATGAACTCTGGCCCTCCTGGGCGCTATCTACGCCGATCTTGTTTGAAAAAAGCAGCCAGGAACTCGGCCTGTGCGAAACCTTCCAGGCTGGGCGAGTTGATGGCGCAGTTGCACTTGCACGCCCGCGCCTACCAGCCCCCGGCCCAGCTTTCCCTGTTGCGTTTCGACCGGCCTTTTCCCTTCCAGGAGCCGCTAGCGACCTGCGCCTCCTGGGCTTGCAGAAGACCGAACAGGCAATTGCCTGGTTACGCCGTTTCCTGGCCCAGAACTCGGGCAAGGCCCTGATCTTCGCCCATCACAACGATGTGGTGGAAGAGCTGGCGGCCGCGCTCGACCTGCCGGCGATCTACGGCAAGGTAACGGATGACGACAAACGCAGCGCCATCGCCGCTAGTTTCATCCATCCGGATGGCCCCCATGCCTTGATCGTGGCCAGCGATGTCGAGTTAGCCTGGCTGCTGGCGCCGGTCACTGCGCTGGTGTTCGTGGAACTGTGGATCACGCCCCGGCAG
>CAZVRZ010000265.1:1503-4737 GCA_964629965.1 uncultured Anaerolineaceae bacterium | reverse complement strand
AGTTTAAGAGGAGTTGATGATGAGCGACAAATACACCTGGGAGCAGCTGCCGGAGGGGTTTCGCCAGGCAGTTGCAAACCACCCGGAATATAAGCATACAGTTGCGCATTGGAACAACCTCCCGTTTGAACGCCGGAAGGAGATTTTTACTCGCATGGCCGTAGAGAACCATGCGTCAGAGATAGCGGTGATGCTTGGTATCATCGTCATGGTGATTGCCACCATCGTAGTTTCGATCATAGCAAAGTGAAAGCGAAAAGGCATGGTAAAGAATGATCGACAAAATCCAGAACGCTTACCAAAGATATGTCGAGTGGAATTTCAAACGCACGCACCCTCCCGTATCCGATCTCGAAAAAACCGTTTTGATGATGTTTGTAGCCAGAACCGAGGATACAGCGGAGCAAGAGGGGTATCGGGGTCTATCGGAGGAGTTTTCAAAACTCGACGGAAGCCCAGAGGCGTATCAATGCTTTCTGGATAAAATCACCTGGCTAAGCCTGGTCAAACAGGACGCCTATCAAGCCGTTTTGGACGATTTTTTCCAGTTGGATCGAGATGAGCGCCACGGAATGATTACTCTCTTGAGATACGAGGTCGGATTGCCCGTTCGCGGGCTGGATGAGAGAGCGATCCTGATCGGCTTTTTCATCCTCATGGCGATAGCTGTTTTGTTCTGGCTGCTCAGGCGGTAACAATGGGCCAGTTTTCCGAGTGGTTGATGCAAAGATTCCTGGCGTTGACTCCCCGCTCACGGGGATAGTCCTCAATTACCCAACAAGTGCAGAAGGAGATATTATGAAAATCAAGGTTCTCACCACCTCTTGGGAGCGTTCCTGGGGGGCTACTCTCAGCCCTGGGCTTGGTGATACGGTGCTGCTTTTTGCTTACCCATACGCAGCCCCGCGGCTTTACCATACCTTCTTTTGCCCTCCCTTACGAATCATCGGGCTTAACCAACGGCAGCCAGTTTTCAACCAGGTTGTATCGCCGGGGCGGTTCGTACAGATACCATCTGCCGACATCATCATCGAATGCGACCCAGATCTTCAAATTCCCCAAGTAGAAACCATCTTAGATCTGGCAAAACAATACTTACTAGACCAGGCAGCCTGGAATGAAAGCGTATCGTTAGACCGTCTCATACTCTCTACGCTGGCTCACGCGGTTGCTGATATGCGGCGTGTCAATGAGGCGTCCAGACGGCATGGGGGACTCAAGGAAGATGTCTTACAAGCCAGCTTCTCCCCAAACGAGCGGGGGCAGATCATCAATTCGGCAGGCTTTATCCAAGATTTTTCCGGCGAGTATTCTTTACCGCAATCGGTTCTCTGGTTAGCGCGCCAAATATTGAAAACCGAACAACCTTATTTCGATGATCTACTGGCGGCATCAGTGGGGGGCGAGGAGTGGAAAATTTGTTTTCCAAATGCCTGCTTGCGCTGCGGAAAGCCGGCAACCTGGCGCTCCATCATCGTCTCCCCAGCCGCCCATTTGGCCATCGAAGAGGCCTGGCGCTACCAACGTCCAGAAAACGCGGTAGCGCTGTGTCGCAAGTGCGCCTTTCGTCTCAATTGGCACGGCGACCCAGATCGGCGGCGGAACATGGCGCTGGGAATATGGGGGCCGCGCTTTGAAGCATTCGAACGATGGCATCAAGCCCGCTCAAACAACGGTCTGCCCCCTACCTGGAACAGGCAAGCCTACCCGCTCTGGCCAGAACAATTTGGGGGGATAACGTGGGAAACCGGCAGCGGCGCGTTAGAACACGCCGATCCACGCCCGCCCCAAAACATCGTCTATTCAGAAACACATCGGAGTGCATTGCAGATGGGACTAGGCAGAAGCAATGGACGTTTGAACGCCTCCCCCTCGTCAAATCTGGTACATTAGAATAACAGACTTTTTCGATGGGAGACAACCATGGATCTCTTTATCTTTCTAGGAGCGATTAGTGCAAGCGTATTGGTGTTCGAACTCCTAACCGCGGCACAATCCGCATTTGGGGTGTTTGGGCGAAGGAGCCGGATAGATGGAGCGGTTGTGGCTTCCGGCGGGACTACGCCATCGGCGCCGCTACGCCGGACGACGTGGGAGGCATTATTAATCGCAGTGCTTCCCAGCCGCTTCGATCCTTTGAAAGCAAAGCGGGCCGCCGATGTGGTGAATTTGCTGCGCCGCTCCGGATACCCTTACGATACCCCTGGCGCTTTTTATGCCGCCGCCATGCGTACCTTCTCGATCTACCTGGTTGTGGCGGGCATGTTCGCCGGCGCATTGTTTTTTCTGAACATGGGCATGGTGGCGCCAGCCATCGCAGTCGTGTTCATTTTTCTAGGCCTGCGCCGCCCTTACGCCAAGCTGAAAGTATTGGCCAAAAAACGGGCAGAGGCGATGCGCAATAACATGCTGATCGGCCTCTCTGTGTTTGGCTCCTTGCTTTCATCGAGTGTTGCTGTTCAGGATGCCCTGCGGCAAACGGCAATCATTGGCGGTCCGTTCTGCAACCTTCTTGGTTTTCTCGTGGCGCGCATGGAACAGGAAGATATCGAAGGGGCGATTGAAACGACGCGACTGCATTTGCCCGATCCAGATGATGTCGAAGCCAACCTGTTCTTGCAAGATATCAGCGATCACTTCGCGGCCAAGAAAAACCGTGAAATAGGCCCCAGCGTCCAGGCGCTGCAAGCGGCTGTTCACCGTTTGGTGATCGAATCCACCGAAGAGCGGGTTGCCCTGGTGCGGCAGCGCGCTGGTTTATTCGGCTTCATGGCAGTCCTCGGCCTGGTATTGGCGATTATCGCCCCGTTCTTCGGCGCTTTTTGAGAGGGACGCGGCCGCGACACCCCCCCTTGACAATTGTTATGATACTGGCAGATGCTCAAACGGGCATCTGCCAGTTTCTTAAACCAAACCAATGGTTCAATTTTCAAGGAGGTTCCTATGTTCATGCAATTCGTTCAGAATGAAGAAGGCCAGGACTTTGCCGAATACGCACTCATCCTGGGCTCCATCGCCGTGGTCGCCATCGCCGTCCTGTGGCAGTACCGAGACGAACTGCGCGCCACCTTCGAGTTCGCCATCCAGGCCCTGCGCGACGCCCGCGGCGGATAGATCCAATGCTTACCCACCGGGCAGAACGCGGGCAAGCCATGGCCGAGATGGCCATGGTCACGCCGATCCTCGTCTTGCTGTTCTTCGGCATGATGTTTGCGGCTTTCTATGCGTTTCGTG
>CAZVRZ010000265.1:0-1493 GCA_964629965.1 uncultured Anaerolineaceae bacterium | reverse complement strand
TTTATCACCGGCGTGGCGTCGGGTGCGTACAGCACCCCGGCCACTGGTCAAGCAATCGAATCGGTGATGTGGCCTGACATCCAGGACCGCATCTCGGCAGGGCAGGTGGATGAGCGGCAGGTGCGCTCCACGATCCAGATCGATGACGGGCGCCCCTGGCTTTTCGGGATCAACCTGATCGAAGCGCAGCGAGCCGAAACCAACTTTCGCTTGTGGCGCTTCTTCCCCGGCCCGCCCGAACCCGGAGGCCCCGAATGATCCAGAAGCGCAGCGAGCGAGGCCAGGCCATGGCCGAAACAGCCCTGTTTGCGATGCTGGCGATTTTGCTTACGTTCGCCCTGCTCAGCCTGATCCCGTTCCACCGCACGCGCACTGCTGCCACGTCCGCAGCCTATGCCTGCGCGCAGTTCATCTCCCAATCCCCCAACCCGCAATGGGCTGCCTGGGAGGCCTACCAGGTGGCCCGCGAAACCCTGGACGGGGATTGGAGCGCAACCTTTGGCGCAGCATACCGGGTCGAGGTCGCACCGCCGTCCGGGCCTGGCCAGCCCGGGGGCTGTGCGGTGCACTACAAACCCCCGGTCTTGTTCAACGTCTTTGGCTTAAGTTCTGACTGGGGCAGCGAGTTCTTTGTCTCACGCTCCGAGACCTGGAAAGCAAGGTGGCGATGAAGAAGCCCAATTCTGAGCGCGGGCAGTCAATCATGCTGTTCGCCATTATGATGCCCATCATGGCGCTATTCCTGATCGGCGTCATGGATTACATGGTCACCAACGCGCGCATGATGGACACCGTGGCTGCCGCCGACCTGGCCGCCCATGCCGGAGCGCAGGAAATTGTTGTGCTCCCCGATGGCACGCTGACCGTCGGCAGCCGAGGCAGTGCAATTGCCTCCATGTACTTTAACGGCCAACTGCCAACCGGCGCCAGATTGGTTTCTGTATCTTGCGGGCGTTACCAGAACCGCCCGGCCTGTTGGGTGACAGCCGAAGTACAGTCGCCTGGCTACCTGTTACCTCAACGCTGGATCACTGTGAACGCGATTGGCTACCTTGCGCATGGTGTTACAGAAGGCGATCAATAAACCGGTTTTTCAGGCAACCTGATCAACCACCACCCTATCTAAAGAAAGGTTCACGATGAAACTACCCGAAATGCTCACCTATACCGATAAAAGCGGCAAGAAGCACGTCAGCAAGATTGTGCTGTACATTTGTGCAGGCATCATCGTCATCGGCGTGATTTCCCTATTCATCCGTTAGCAGAGCAAATTTGCCCGGCTACAAAACCTTGCCGTCTCAAAACTCTTGTGCGACTATGCGCACAAGGAGACCAAAATCATGAACCTGTTTACATACCCCGATGTAGCCGGAAAACGCCACCTGCGGCGCTATGTCAAGGCTGCTCTGCTGATTGTCATTGTTCTAGGCATCATCTCAATTTACGCTGGAGCGCAGCGCCATGAGACTCAGGCCGTGCTAGAGGCCACCCCG
>CAZVRZ010000264.1:0-4838 GCA_964629965.1 uncultured Anaerolineaceae bacterium | reverse complement strand
GGCTGGCTTTCCGGCCGTCCGTGCTCCCTAGATTAAATTAGGGAGGTGTCATGTTACCAAGTGCATCTCTACCTACCCACCCCGGCATGATACAATAGCTCAGGATTTTTTACCCCCAACCCCGACTTTAGGAAACCTGACACCCTTATGAGCCGCGAAACCCCTGCCTCGCCCTTCAACCGCACGCGCTATTCCCAAAACCTGGCCTTCAGCGTGATCTTCATGGTCATGCTGATCGATGTGATGGGCATTACCCTGCTCTTCCCGGTTTCGGCCTACATCGTCCAGGAGTACAGCCGCCAGGCGCTGATGTACATCTTGCTGAACGTGATCTACTCGGCGGCCCAGTTCTTCTCTGCGCCGGTGCTGGGCAACCTCTCAGACCGGGTGGGGCGCCGCCCCGTTCTGCTGGCGTGTTTGCTGGGCGCCGGGCTGAGCTACCTGGTGTTCGGGCTGGCAGGGTCGCTGTGGGTGCTCTTCCTGGCCCGCATGATCGGTGGCATCACCGGCGGATCGCTCTCCACCGCCTCGGCCTATATCGTGGATGTTTCGGCCCCCGCCGAGCGCGCCCGCCGACTGACGCTGGTGGGCATGGCGTGGGGCGTGGGGCTGGTGACCGGGCCGGCGCTGGGCGGCTTCTTGGGCCAGATCGACCTGCGCTTGCCGGCTTTCTGCGCGGCGGCCTTCTGCCTGCTCAACCTGGGCCTGGGCTTCTTCCTGCTGCCCGAATCGCTGCCCAAAGAACGGCGCCTGGCCCGCCCCATGCTCGCCCGCGATTTCAACACGCTGTCCGCCATCCGCAGGATCGGCAGCCTGCCGGGCATCGCCGTTCTGCTGGCGGCGCAGAGCACCTTCAATTTCGCTTTCAATGGCATGAACAGCACCGAAAGCCTGTTCATGATCGCCAAGTTCAAGGTGGAGCCCTGGCAGTTGGGCACCATGACCATGATCGCCGGGCTGGCGCTGGCCTTCGTACAGATGCTGTTGGTGCCGCGGCTGGTGAGGCGCTTTGGCGAGAAGAAAGTGGCCTCGCTCAGCCTGCTGCTGATGAGCGCCTGGGCGCTGGCCACCTGCTACAGCCCGCTCTTCCTGCTGGTGTACCCGGCGGTGCTGCTGCGTTCGTCCTCCAGCGGGATGATCTTCCCCTCGCTGGGCTCGCTCAGCTCAAGGCAGGTTTCGGCCAGCGAGCAGGGCGCACTGATGGGGGTGAACACGGCCCTGCAGAGCCTGACGGGCATCTTCAGCCCCTTGCTGGCCAGCCTGCTGTACGATTACGTCACCCCCGTCGGGCCCTATTGGATGGCGGCGGTGCTGTTCATCGCCGCCTCCCTGCTGCTCAGAGGCTTTCGCGAGCCAAGAGCCTCTGCCAGTGCAGATCAGCCAGCGCTAAGAACTATCCTCGAATAAAGCTCCACGAATACACGAATAAAACCACTTACTGCGGCGGCGCACTTGCGACACGAAGGAAGACCATCCCTTCTCCTTTAGTGGGTCACTGCCAGCTCTATTACCCGGCCGTTCTCCAGATCCAGGCCCAGGTAGAGCGCGCCGGGGGTGCCGTCGGGCGTGGCATACAGGCGCTCGCCGCCCGGGCCAAATACATAGCCGCCGCCGGGGAAATCCTCATCGATCGTGCGACCTGCCTGGGTCGCCACGCAGATCCACAGGCCGTACTGGCGGGCGTATTTGCTCAGCCATTTCTGGCACTCCCCTTCCCACCAGGCATAGCCGCTCTGCCAGTTGCGGTTGGCCTGCTCGCCGTACAGGCCGGGTGCGGCCAATTCCAGCACCAGCCCGGCCCCCTGCCGGCGGCATGCCGCAAAGACGGCTTCGTTGGAGATATCGGCGCAGATCGCCAGGCCAAAGGTTCTGCCGCGGCACTCGGACACCAACACGTCTCCCGGGCCGGGTGAAAACCACTCCACCTCTTCATCCTGGATAGTGATCTTGCGATAGACGCCCAACAGCTTGCCCTGTTGAACCAGGATCTGGGTGATGAAGGGCTTCCCAGCGGGGTTCTGTTCGATCAGCCCGGCCAGCACCATGGCAGGAAAGCGCTCGGTCAGTTGGAGGAAGCGGCCGATCTCGGGCCCATCCAGCGCCAGGATGGCCTGGGGATAGCGGGTGGGATCGGCGTAGCCGGTCAGGTTCATCTCGGGGAAACCGACGAGATCGATCCCAAAGGCCTCGGCCTGCTCGAGATAAGCCAGGGTGTGGCGCATATTCATCTCGAAGGCCGCCTTTTCGCAGCGCATCTGGACCAGGCCAATCCGCAGCATAGAATTGGCGCTCATGCGCCCACCAACAGGTTGTTCACACCTCTTTACCGATCGAGAAGGGCTTGCCGATATACTCGCCCACCCGGCGATAACCGTTCATAAAGACAAAGACACCCGCCCGCTCCGGCTCCAGGCGGCCGTCTGCGCTGAGCACAGCCTCGTCGGCCTTGATATCCATCACCTGGCCGATGAACTGCGTATGCAGGCCGATCTCGATGGTGTGCAGCACCTTGCACTCCAGCACCACCGGGAACTCGGCCACGTAGGGCGCGTCCACCAGCTCGCTGGGCAGAGCGGTCAGTCCAATCCTGGCGAGCTTGTCCAGCTCCCGCCCAGAAGCGATTCCCAAATAGTCGGCCTCCTTGATGTATTGTTCGGAAGGCACGCTGATGGTGAAGGCCTGGCGGGCCACGATATTGCCGTAGGTATAGGTGGCCTTGCGCAGCGACACGGCCACGCAGGGCGGCTCCGAACAGCACACGCCCACCCACGAGGCGGTCATGGCGTTGGGTTGGCCTGCCGCGTCATACGTGCCCACCACCCACACCGGGGCGGGCATGGGCAGCGGCCTGGCGCCAATCGATTTTTTCATCATATTTTCTCCTGAGATATCAAATTGTTTACCCTGTCTTGCGGCACACGATCAGCATATGCTCGCTGAGGCCCACCACGGACGGGTGGGTGCAGGTTTGGAAATGGGTCTCTCGCCAAATTTGCCACAGGGCAGGCTGCCTGGCCAGGCGGTTGAGCGTCTTGCGATGGTGCGAGCTGATCCCCTCCAACCCGGCCATCTCCAGGATGTGCAGGTCTGGGCGGGTAAAAGCCTGGCGCAGCTCTTCGGGCAAAAAGAAATGGCAGGCAGTGAAGCCGTGCTGGCCGTGGTAATCGCCCGTATCCCGCAGCGCCCTGTAGTGAGGCATCGCAACCTCTTCCGGGCCGATGTTCAGGATGGTCACCAGCACGCCCAGCCGTCCCATCACCGAGACGAAGAGCGGCGCGCCCTTCTTGGCCACCCGCGTCAGCTCGGCGATGGCCCGTGCCCGCTGGCCGCCATCCACCACGTGCGAGAGAGGCCCGCCGCTGCACAGCACCGCATCGAAGGTGTTATCGGCAAAGCGGGACAGGTCCACAATCGAACCCTCCACCACCTCCGTCACCTGGCGCTGCAAGCCGGCCCGCCGGATGCGCCGGCGGGCGAAATCCAGGTTGGCAGGGGTATAGTCCAGCAGAGTCACCTGGTAGCCGCGCCGTGCCAGCTCCAGCGTATAGCGGCCCGGGCCGCCGCCGGCGTCCAGGATCAACCCGTGCGGCGGCAGGTACTGGGCCAGGAAGTGCAGGGTGGTCTCGAACTCCAGCCGGCGGTAAGCATCCTTTTGCAGCCGCCGCCACTCCTGGCGCACTTGTTCGGTGTAGAAATCTTTGACCAGCGAGGCGCTCATAGGCGATATCTTATCACAGCCGCGCCCCTCGCAGAGGCCTTGGGGCTTGCTGACAATATATAGATAACGGCCATCGAAGCTCCGGTCATGATCAGTGCATTCGGATAACCTGTTGTCGTAAATAGACTGGTTGTTTTCTTTTTCAAATTCATCTTTTAGCTCAAGCAGAACCTGCTTTTTCTTGAGCCAATGGGCCTGATTCTCCGCGTACAGGCGGATACCCTTGAAGGGAACCTGGTGGGCGGTCAAATACCGGCCGATGATGGTTTCGTGGAGCTGCATGTTTGACTCGTCCAGGCCGTCAATCCCCTGGCCTTCATCCGAGAAGATAGCCATTTTGCCGTTCTCCGTCAACCGGTCGAGCAGGGTCGGGATCAGCGCGGTGAAATCATCAATAAAATAATGCGTGTCGATCAACAAAATCGCATCGAACAACTCACCCTGAAAGTCATAGGCGGCCATATCGCCGGTGAAGAACTGCAGGTTCGGATTTTGCGAGCCGAAACGAGCCACCGCTCTTTGGATGGCCAGGGGAGAAATATCCAGGCCCACCAGCCGGCAATTGAGTTTGCGCTGGATATAAGCGGAGATCAATCCCGGGCCGCAGCCCAAATCGAGCACCTTGCTTGTGTGATCTAACCCCAACTCCGCCAGCATCAAACGAATCTGCTCGTCATCTGCCATGCCGTGCTGGCACAGGTTGATCCCATAGACCCGCTCGCAGAACATGGCATGGGCCTGGCTTTTTTCTGCTTTGTCGTAGAAGTCGTTATAGAATTCAGCAATGGTCATCATACGATCATCATCCTTCTCGCTGATCGAGGCGCTCCAAATATCTTTGCAGAGCGGTGTAACTGCCGTGCCGCACCGGTGAGATTGGCGGGAGCGTATCGAGCGTGTAGAGGCGGGCGGGCCCTTCGTCGCCTTCGCGCAGCTCGCCGCCGGTGGCTTGCGCTTCAAACAGCACATACAGTGTGGGCCCTGGAAAATCTTTGTACATAACAAACGACCAGCCCAGATCCCGCACGATTTCAACCTCTAGCCCGGTCTCTTCCAGGGTCTCCCGGATGGCAGTATCGTGGGGGTTTGAGTGATGATCAACGGTTGGGTTTTCTTTTTG
>CAZVRZ010000263.1:0-4846 GCA_964629965.1 uncultured Anaerolineaceae bacterium | reverse complement strand
GTCGATTGCGTTTCTATCTCTACTATCCACGTATTCAGATGGTAACATGGGGGAGATGGGGATTCGAACCCTTGGTGGAGGTTTAAGCCCCCACACTCACTTAGCAGGCGAGCCCAATCGGCCAACTCTGGCACCTTCCCTTCCTTTGCTGCCAGTTCCATAAAACCAGGAAGGGTTTTCTTTTCATCCGGCGGGAAGAATTCTACCATACATAATAGGAGGTTGCAACATTGTGACTGCATTTGCAGAGGCAGTCGCAATTTCCTTGATCTTTGCTAACCACTCAAACCACTGATCAATAGCAAGATCATCTTTGACATCTAGCGAGTTAAGAAAATCCCGCAGCCTGATTAGCGAAAAGCCGGCTCTGAGAGCCAAGGCGCCCGTTTCTGATAAAAATTACGAAGAAATATCAGCGCGAAGTATAACACTCCGTCTGCATGTTCATGTGTTAAAAATCGAGTTTATGCCGGTATCTGGAAAGCAAAAATTACTCTGAAAAAAACCTAAGGTTTTACTCAGAGTAATTTTTTCTACGTTTTACTGAACAAACATCAGCGACTTATCAGATGGTTCTCTCTCCGAAACTTTTTCGCAGTTTGCCCTCTGCATCGAGTGCAGGCCGGTAAACATCCCCTTCCGGATTACCTGGAGGTCACTGACGCGCATATGCATTCACAGGCATGGAAAGTCTTCCAGCAAGGGAATGATGATTTTTTGGCTGATCCGGCCATTCTTATTGTATTGCGCTGCTTTTGACCAGTAATAGATAAAAACTTACTGTTGTCGAAAGTACAGTCAGGTAAGGGGCAATATGATGCAGCCTGAGTACGCGGCATTACTTTATCCAGGCTTAGTAAAGCCCCAGTAACAAAAAGCGCCAGTAAGCATACAGCCGTGAGCGCAATGAAGAAAATCTGCGCCGGGTTGAATGGTATTAGTTGATGAATTTTGTAAACAGTTGTTGCCAGGTAGATGACAGCCCCCAGCGCGACCAGTTTGTGAATTGTAAAGATAACCACATTGTATGGCTTTCCAGAACGGCTTAGCCAGAAACCAAAAACAAAGATGCAGAGAAATAACCCCGCGGTGATCGCAATTTTCAACTGGGTGGTACTCATTTCAACTCCTTGGTTTTATGATCTTGCCTGAACGAAACGCCCTACAATAATTCTGGCGCAACCAGTACCAGGTTGCCGGTCACCTGTCCGCTTTCCAGCAGGGCATTGGCCTGGGCGGCTTCCAGAATGGGGAATTTCCTGTCAATGATGGGTCTGATTTGACTTTCTTCCAGCAGCTTGAACAGGGTTGCCCAGTCTTTCAGGTAGGGCTTTTTGTCGCCGATAAAATAGGTAGATGTTCCAT
This sequence comes from uncultured Anaerolineaceae bacterium, assembly GCA_964629965.1. GTDB lineage: Bacteria > Chloroflexota > Anaerolineae > Anaerolineales > UBA4823 > CAZVRZ01. The sequence goes on along the minus strand of CAZVRZ010000263.1, from coordinate 3,481 downwards.
ACAGCTTGACGGTTTTGCCGGTGGGTAGCAGGTTGACCTTCAGCATCGTCCCCAGGACGCGAAACAGCGTGGAGAAACTATCCGGTTCGCCAAAGCTCACCAGCGTCCCCCCTTGCCGCAGCAAACCCAGGCCGCCGCGGATATAATCCATGCGCGTCATGCCGCTGATCACCGCGTTGAGGCCATCCGGCTCGGCCTGGCGGAGCACTGCCACGAAATCTTGTGTGTGGTAATCGATAGGCACCGCCCCATATTCGGCCAGGACAGCGTGTTTGCCGCGAGAGGCAACGCCGTACATCGTGAGCTTGGCCAGCTTACCCAGTTGCAACAACGCCGTACCGATCCCACCGCTGGCGCCGATCAACAGCACCTTGTCGCCGCTTTTGACTTTTGCTGAGCGGTGCAGCGCCTGGTAAGCGACAATGTAATTCAGAATGAGCGTGACCGATTCGGCAGGGTCCAACGTTGCCGGAACAGGGATCAGGCGGTTGCTTTTCCAGTAGAGATATTCGCTGTAACCGCCAATTACCGTTAAGGCTCCAACCCGGTCTCCAACGGCAACCTCGGTGACGCCATCACCCAGAGCGTCCACGACACCGACAATGGCATACCCCGGCACAAACGGTATCTTCTGTCCCAGCGGCGTGCCGCTGTAAAGGGATTTGCCAGCGCGCACCGTTGTGTCGGGCCGGCACACGGCTGCCGCCAGGACGCGGATGCAGACTTCCCCAGCCTTGGGCGGGTGTAACTCGTTCTCGATGACTTGCAGGACTTCCGGACCGCCATTTTTGATGGCGGCCACGCTTTTATATTTCATTGCATTTTATCCTTTTCCTGGATCAGCATTTACGGCTGTTTTTATGCCATCCCAATATATTTCAAATCCTTGCCGGATGGTTTCTTCGCGCTCGCTGGGATCCGGCTGCCTGCTGATGTGGTTGATGACAGCCACGATATCCTGATACAGAAAGTCTCCGATCAGGCCAAGGGGATAATCCTTGATGCTGCCTTCTTGAAAACCTTTTTGGATGGCGTTGTAGTAATAATCAAAGAATTTATTCGACTCCTGTACAGCAGATTCAGAGATCATTCCCGAATCTCTGACCTGTTGGATGTATTGGTAAGCCTCCAAGTTTTCCAAAAACCAGGTTACAGTGCCATGCCAGATGGTGAAAAAGGTTTCCCGGGCCGAAAGTGATGGCTGGAGAAGTTGGTTGATATGCTCGGATTGTTCTTTGCCGATTTTCAAAACCAATTGATCCAATAGAGCTTGTTTTGTAGAGAAATACAAGAATAGGGTGCCGGTGGCGGTTCCTGCTTCTTTCGCGATCTCCGCAGTTGACGTGTTCATCACACCGTTCATGACAAACAGCTTCAGGGCGGAGCTTAATAGTTGTGCTCTTTTTTCAGAACTAAGGGAACGGGCCATAGTTTTCTTTACCAATCCTTGTGTATTATGACTGACTACTCACTCATTATAAAACAAGGATAAAAACCTGTCAAGTGGTCGCCAACGATGATTCTTGTGGTTTGCTTTGACACCTGGATTTCCAATTGTTTTCACTCAATGCGCCGTGGTTCAGCGAAAAAATATCGGCGCTGAGTGTAAAAATTTTACTTCTCGAAATACTTCGCCAACAGTGTTCGGACGGCTGTTGCGACCTGTTTGTGCATCCCCGTATAAGCCCAGCGGTGGTTTCAGTTATCCTCTTACTTTAGAATTACCGGGTGGCGCAGGACGGTTTTGAGCTTTGAAGGGTCGGCCCGGCGCGGATCGCCCAAATAGATTTCGTGGTGCTTGCCGCCCGATCCAACCAGGTCTCGGTAGCCGTTTTCTTCCATGAAGAGGCGCATTCTCTCGATAGTGGCCGGCTCGTCTGCATAGGGACCGATGTGCATGGTGTGCACGCACAGCCCCTCGCGGAAACGTTCCAGGCGCAGGCGAGCAAAGCCGGGCTGGTCGCCTTTCTTCTTGCGCATCTGAGACAGGGCCTCGTCGAAAACGGCCGGTGTGACCGGGTCGGGCACCAGGATCATCATCGTGTAGAACCAGTTATCTTTCACGGCAATGTCGAAGATGCCATCTTCAACCCACCACAGGCCTTCGAGGGCCATGACGGGATAATCCACCGGGTTGTCCTTGCGCAATTTGATCATGAACTTGAGTGTATAGGCCGCTCCGTAGAGGGCCTGCATATTTTCCTCGAAAAGAGGCGAGTCGCCAGGCGCCTTTCCTGGCTCGATGGCGCCATCAATCATGACAACCTGCAGTTCGGGAACATCCGCCACTTCTATTTTCTTGGCCGAGGGGGAGTACAGAGATTTATATATTTTCTTGAGATCGAGGGTTTGCATTTTTGTCTCCTATTCTTTAAAGATCATACTTAGCGGCGATGGCATGGGTCCATTCAGCCAGCATCCGGCGCAGCGCTGCGGGTTCCAAAACGGTCACCAAGGGGCCATAGGCCAATACGCTGGCAGCGGCCCAAGTCAGGTCGGGCACGTTCATGGTCACCATCACCGAGCCATCGGGTTGTCCTTCCAGGGTTTCCCAGTAAGCCTGGTTATACCGGGCCAGGGGTGCGCCCTGTGGGGCGAAGCACATCGTCACCTGGATTTGCGGCTGAGCCTTCCATTCTTCCGCCAGGTAAGCCTGGATATCAAAATCCGCCGGGATTTGGAAAACCTGGGCGGTTAGATTGACGGACTCCATGCGATCTACTCGAAAGGAACGCATCTCCTGGCGCAGGTGACAATAGGCAACGGCATACCACCAGCCCCAGCGATGGACGAGGGCATAAGGATCCACGCTGCGCGGCTCGGGATGGGGAGTGCTGCTGCCGCGGTAATGGAGGGTGATCCGGCGATGCTCGCGCACGGCGCGGCGCAGCTTTTCGAGGATCGGAGCCAAGATATCCTGGTCGGAACGATGCAGACCGGTGGCAATCAGCGAACGGCGAGCCCAGGCCACTTCCTGGCGCTGCTCATCGGGAAGCAAGTTCTCCAGCTTGGCCAGCGCGCCGCGGGCTGACTCGCGATAGAGCTGCCCCCACAGTTCCTCCACCATTCCCGTTCCCAGGGCCATAGCCACGCTCTCTTCGGGTGTAAGCACCAGCGGCGGCATCTTGTAGCCGCGCACGAGCGAAAAGCCGCCGTGGGGCCCGCGTTCGGCGTAAATGGGAATGCCCATTTCGTCGAGCATGGCGAAATAGCGGTGCAGGCTGCGTACGGAGATACCCAACTCCGCGGCCAGGCCGGCGGCCTTCTGGTTGGGCTGTCGTTGGAGGAGCATAATCAGAGTGATCAAGCGGGTGGCGGGGTGAGTCATAGGGCACTTTCCGTCTACATTCTAAGGTTGATTTATGTCATTTCACGACATAATTATGACACAAATCCAGAAAGAATGTACTGGAAGACCCCTGGTATTAGGGTAATCGCATTTCAAACGGCCAAGACCTTGAGCAAGTAGGATTCATCCCAG
>CAZVRZ010000262.1:0-4886 GCA_964629965.1 uncultured Anaerolineaceae bacterium | reverse complement strand
CTTTTGCCTACAACCACACCTGGGATATCCTGCTAAACGGTAGCCTGGCTTATGTCACCCTCCCCGGCGGCGTGCTGATCCTGGATGTGAGCAACCCGGCGGCCCTTGTCAAACGCTCAGAATACAGCGCCGCCGGCCAGACCTTCGACATGACCCTCTCGGGCAGTTTGCTCTACCTGGGCGCAGGTGCGGGGGGCATAGAAGCGGTGGACGTCAGCAATCCCTCTGCCCCAACCCAGGCTTATCAATACAACACACCGGGTTATACCTATGATCTTACCTTCAGCGACGGCCTGGTCTGGGTCGCCGACAGCGAAGCCGGCCTGCTGGCGCTCAACCCGGCGGCAACGGACTCGGCTTATCAACCCCCAAGCCTGCCGGCGGCCTCCGCAAACGCCTCGCCTCTCGCTTCGTCTCCTATTCGTGTATTCGTGGATCATTCGAGATCGGCTGCGTCTTCGCGTCCTGCTCCTTCCACCGGTGCATTCGCGGATCATTCGCGGGCGGCTCCCGAATCCCCCGCCCCGCAGCGCGCGCCACAAACCTGCACCGTCACCAGCGCTGCCGATAGCGGCTCCGGCTCTCTGCGTAGCTGCCTCTCCGATCACGTTCCCGGCGATGTGATTGTCTTCTCGCCCGCCGTCTTCCCGCCTGCCGCCCCCGCCACAATCAGGCTCTCCACCGATCTGCCTGTCCTGAGCGCCGGCGGCCTGACCATTGACGCTTCTAACGCCGGGGTCATCATTGATGGTTCAAACATCAACAACATCAGCCCCTGTGGGCTGAACATATATTCTAACGGCAACATTATCCGCGGCTTGCAAGTCATCAACTTCCAGTCCAGCGGCATCATCGTCCGGGGCTCCAACAACATCATCGGCGGTAGTCGCCTGGTCGGCAGCGGCCCCACCGGCCAGGGCAACGTGTTTTCAGACAACACCATCCTGGGCATCAATATCAATGACCCCGATGACATTGTCACGCCCACCGCCAACGTCATCCAGGGCAACATCATCGGCCTCAACGCCGCCGGCAACGCCGTGCTGGGCAGCCAGGGCGCTGGTCTGTTCATTCGCAACGGCCAGTACAACATCATCGGCAGCCTCGAACCCGGCAAGAACAACATTATCAGCGGCCACCAGGGTATGGGAATCGAAACCTACGGCACTTCCACCACCGGCAACCAGTTCCTGGGCAACTATGTTGGCACGGATCTCAGCGGATCCTTTGCCATCGGCAATGGCAATGCCGGGATAACCATCTGGGTTGGCTCCAATCATACCCTGCTGCAGGGCAACCTCTCCAGCGGTAACAGTGTTGGCATCCTGATCTTTGATCCCAGCAGCGATTACAACACCCTCATCGGCAACAAGGTCGGCGTTGATATCAGCGGCTCAAAACTGCTGCCCAATCGCGAATTGGGCATCCGCTTCGGTTGGAGCGGCTTCTCCCGCATTGGCGGCGCCGCTCCCGGCGAGGCGAACATCATTGGCGATGCTCAGGGCATTACCGTCTGGTCGCCGCGCAGCGCCAACAACCTCATCCTCGGCAACCAGTTCGGCCTGAACCTGGCCCCGCCGGCAGACCCTGTCTATGGTTGGAACATCACCTTGGACGGCGCCGCGCGCACCGTCGTTGGCGGCTTGACGGCAGCCGAGCGTAACACCATCCTGTCCGATCGAGACTTCGGCATGGTCATCAGCGCCGATCACACTTTTGTTCTCGGCAACGATTTTGGCCTGCTTCCCAATGGCTCTGCTGCGCTGCGCCAGGCCAACACGCACATCTGGGTGCGGGCTTACCGCCCGATTATCCAGGGCAACCGCATGGCCAATGCCATCCAGCGCGCCGTGATGGTGGGCGACAACCTGAATGCCACCATGCGCCGCAATATTGTGTATAACAATGGCCTTGCTGGCTATTCCAGCGATCAGCCCATGCCTTCCCTCTCCCTGGATGATGCCGGCGGCAGCGGTACGGCCTGCCCCTTCTGCACCATCGAGCTCTACCTGGATAACGGCAACCAGGGCCGCCTGTATTTGGATACGCTCACTGCCGATGCCAGCGGCGCATTCAGCTTCCACAAATACTGCCCCCTCGCCTATCCCAACCTCACCGCCACCGCTGCCGGCCCCATCGGCGGAACCTCCTATTTCGCTGGCCCGTGGAACCCTCCCTGGGATTGCTCTACGCCGCGCCCTGCCCCGGCCATCAGCGCCCTCAGCCTCTCCCAGGTGCAGGCGCCCTCCTCCACCCTCCTGCTGGCTGTAGACGGTGCCAATTTCGCCCCCGACTCGGTTGTGCGCTGGAACGGCGCTGCCGTTCAAACGCGCTATGTCTCTGCCTCGCAGTTGGTCGCCGTGCTGCCCAGCAGCCTGCTGCGCTCCGGCGGCGCCTTCTCCATCACCGTCTCCACCCCCGCCCCCGGCGGCGGAACCTCTGCCGCATCCACGTTCACGGTCTTGCCGCCATTACGAATATTCATTGTTTTGGTCAGACGGTAAATTTTGCGGCCCCCCTGTTTTTCCCTATGATTAGGAAGATACCCGTAAGAAATGAGGAAATAATATGAAAATCGGAATTATCGGAGCAGGTTTTGTTGGCTCGACTGCTGCCTACGCCATTGTGATGCGTGGCGTGGCGCGCGAGATCGTGCTGATCGATGTCAATCCTGCCCGGGCGCAAGCTGAAGCAGACGATATCTTGCACGCCGTCCCCTTTGCCCACCCGGTGACCGTGCGCAGCGGAGATTATGCCGACCTGGCGGGCTGCCGCCTGGTGCTGATCACCGCCGGCGTCTCGCAAAAGCCCGACGAGAGCCGGTTATCGCTGCTCGAACGCAACGCGGCTATCATGCACCAGATCGTGCCGAACGTGCTGCAGAACGCGCCGGACGCGGTGCTGCTGATCACCTCCAACCCGGTGGATGTGATGACCCACCTGGCGGCGCGCTACGCCGCTGAGTTTGGCCTGCCCGCTAGCCAGGTCATCGGCTCGGGCACTACCCTCGACTCGGCTCGCTTCCGCGCCTTGCTGGGACGCCACTTTTCCATCGATCCACAGCACGTGCACGCCTACGTCCTGGGCGAGCACGGCGACTCGGAAGTGCTGGCCTGGTCGCAGGTCACCGTCGGTGGCATTCCCCTGGAAGAGTTTTGCGAGATCCAGCATTACGCGGTTTGCGATGATGACCGTGCCCAGATCGACGAGCAGGTGCGCCGCGCCGCCTATCACATCATTGCTGGCAAAGGCGCCACGTATTACGGCATTGGCTCGGCCCTGGCGCGCATCACCGAAGTGATCCTGCGCGACCAGCGCGCCATCCTGACGGTCTGCACGCCGGTACCCCTGGCGGCGGGCGTGGCGGACGTGACCCTGGCCCTGCCGAACCTGTTGGGCGGCCGGGGAGTTATTACTACCTTCCACCCAAAGTTGAACCAGGTCGAGACGGAAGCGCTGAGCGCCAGCGCCCAAATCGTCCGGGATGCTATCGAATCTCTGGAGGTCTGACATGGATCATGTGACTGTTGAAAAAGTAGAATTAGGCGAGACCGGCCTTCAAATTTCGCCCTTGGGCCTGGGGGCCTGGCAGTGGGGCGATCGCATGGTCTGGGATTACGGCAAGACCCACTCCGACGCCGACTTGCAGCAGGCTTTTGAGATCAGCCTGCAGTCTGGTGTGAACTGGGTCGATACCGCCGAGGTATACGGCATGGGGCGCTCCGAACGTTTGCTCGGCCAGTTTGCTGCCGGCTTGAAGCAGCGCTTGGGGGAAGCCAACTCGCCGGAAGCCGGTTTGCCGGAAGCCGGTTTGCTGGTAGCCACCAAGTTCTTCCCGTTCCCGTGGCGTCTTTCGAAGGGCAGCCTGCGCCGTGCCCTGCGCGCCAGCCTGGAACGCCTGGACATGCCCCGGGTGGACCTTTACCAGGTGCACTGGCCTCTGCCCTTTGCTTCTATCGAGACCTGGATGGAAGCCATGGCCGATGCCGTCCAGGCCGGCCTGACGCAGGCCATCGGCGTTTCGAATTACGATGTGGTGCAAACCCGCCGCGCCTACTATGCGCTCAAGCGGCGCAATTGTTCCCTGGCTTCCAACCAGGTGCGCTACAGCCTGCTCGATCGCAGCATCGAGACGAGCGGCTTATTGGCCTTGTGCCAGGAATTGAAAGTTACCCTGATTGCGTATAGTCCTCTGGCACAGGGGCTGCTGACCGGTAAATACACTCCCGCCAACCCGCCGCCGGGGATGCGTGGCAGGCAGCACAACCGCGCCTCGTTGGAACGCCTCCAGCCCCTGATCAGCCTGATGCGAGAGATCGGCGACTCGTACGGCGGCAAGACCGCCGCCCAGGTGGCTTTGAACTGGATCATCTGCAAGGGGGCGGTGGCTATCCCCGGCGCCAAGAACGTTCGCCAGGCGCAGGAAAACGCCGGCGCCTTGGGTTGGCGCATGTCGCCCGAAGAAGTGTCTGCCCTGGATGCTGCCAGTGTGAAAGCGGTCGGTTGAGTTATTTTGCCTTCTTAGGCGTTTTTATCGGCTTGCCGCTCTTGCTCTTGCTCGCCCTGGCCTGGCGAGACCGGCGCCGTGGCCTGCTCCTGCCCGAGGCGCTGCGTGGCATACCGGCCTGGATCGTGCTGCTGGTGCATATCCTGGTCGCGCTGCTATATACCACTCCCTGGGATAATTACCTGGTTGCTCGCGGCGTGTGGTGGTACCACCCGCAGGCGGTGACCGGCGTGCTCATTGGCTATGTGCCTCTGGAAGAGTACTGCTTTTTCATTCTACAGACCTCGCTGACCGGCCTGTGGCTGCTTTTCTTGGCTCGGCGGCTGCCAGGGTTTGTTCAATACGATTCGGGCGACTTGGGCCGGCGGCTGCCTGGTTT
>CAZVRZ010000261.1:0-4925 GCA_964629965.1 uncultured Anaerolineaceae bacterium | reverse complement strand
TCGCCGATATCTTGAGCGATAGCGAACGCCGCCAGGACGAGATGAAGCTCAGCCCAAAGGAACGCCAGGCGCTGCTGGCGGCTCGGCGCAAGGAGAGCGAGCGCCAGGAGAAAGCCAGGCAGAAGGCCAGAGGGCAGAAAGATCACCGCCTCTTCCTTCTGCTGCCCACCGATCTAAAAAAGAAGCTGGCCGCGATTGCCAGTTGGAACGGCATCTCGGTTTCACAGTTGGTGACTTATCTCTTGTACGAGGCTCTTGCGCAGTTTGATGCCGGGCAGCTCGAATTTAACCGCCACAAAGCGCCGTCATACAGCCCGCGCCACGTGTTCGAATTGATCCACCCCAAAGACACTGAGCGCCAAGAGCGGCGCAGCGACCAAAAGCGCAAAAAGGGCTGGGGATGACGAGGACAGGTAAGCACCTATGCAATCACAGGTAATCACCCCAGGTACTTACCTGAACACCGGCAGGTATGCCGATGGGGTGCATACCTTGTTCAGTGCAGGTATGTACTTTGCCGTCACAGGAAGGCCGCAGAGCGCCTTTTCTGGCCCTATGGCTGTCTTTCATCGTTGTTGTTCCCCTGGCTCTCCTGGAGCCCGGAAACGCCTTGATCCTGGCTATCCGCCTGGAATCTGTATCACCGACTCCTTCGAACATTCTCCTGGCGCTTGCCGTCAGATGGAGGCTTTAGTATGACCGAATCTTTGGAAGCATTTCGAACCTACCTGGTCAACCAGGATCGTTCTTCTCTCACCGTCAATGGCTACCTGGCCGATCTGAAACATATCAGCCGCTGGTTTGAACAAACCAATGGCGAACCGTTTTCTCCCCAGGCCCTCACCCCCACCGATATCCGCGAATATCGGCATTTTCAGATCAACGTCGAACGCCGCAAGGCCAGCACCATCAACCGGCGCCTGGCTGCCCTATCCGCCTTCATGGCCTGGGCCAAGCGGGCCGGCTTGGTTGAGGATGATCCTACCCGGGATATTCGCAACGTAGCCCAGGTCAACAGCGGGCCGAAATACCTGGATAAAAAACAGCAGTATTCACTGCAGCGGGCGGTCGAGAAAGACGTGCAACTCTCACGTCTGCGCTTTCCCAGGCGTTGGGTGGCCCGCCAGCGCGATGCTTCGCTGGTGATCATGCTGCTGAATACCGGGTTGCGTTTGCAGGAAGCGCTGGATCTGCACCTGAGCGATGTGCAGATCGGCGACCGCAAGGGCCAGATCCTCGTCCAGAGCGGGAAAGGTAGAAAACAGCGCACCATCCCCTTGAATGCAGATGCCCGCAAGGCTTTGCAGGAATGGATGGCCGTGCGTCCCACGGGAACAGATGATTACCTTTGGGTAGCCGTGGAAAACGCCTCCAAAAGCGCCCTGAGCAGCCGCTCAGTGCAGCGGGTGATCCTACGCCTGGGTCAGGAAGCCGGTTTGAAGAACCTGACCCCGCACATGTTAAGGCACAGCTTCGCCAAGAACCTGGTGGACAGCGGAGTAGGCCTGGAAAAAGTGGCCGCCCTGCTGGGCCATGCCAACCTGAATACCACCAGGATTTACATCACACCTAACCAAAACGACCTGGAACAAGCCGTGGAGGGATTATCTTTCAGTTCTTTTTCAAGGAGATGAGTTATGTTTTGAAATGATGAAACACAGTCTGCTGCCATTCAAACCTTTGTGGGGCGAATTGGCCGCTTCAAAAGCAATACCTTGTTCAAAAATCAATCTCAAATGGAGTAATTACAGGAGTGTCTAACTATGCCCTACAAAACGAGCGCCGCCGGTGGGCAGCCGGCGGCAAGTCTTCCCGACGCTGGACGAGCGTCATGTTCTGCTGCCTATTCTACCACGTCCGCAAGCCCCAATTTATTGTGCGACTTGTTCTTGCCTGCCTGGGGGTGCTCATGTTGACCACTCGCCTACAGATCCAGGTTCTCGCTGACATGCTGGCCGGGTATCCGGTCAAGGCTTCGCCAAAAGATTTCGTTCAGCCCTGGCTGCACTGCCTGCAAGCATTGGAAACTGCCCAGCCAGGCGATGAATTGCCTGCTTTGGAACGCGCTCTGGCCGGTCTGCCCAATCAAACCGAGCTGCTCCAAAGAATTCTCGGGGCTCGTCCCGGACACCGTCTATCCATCCCATCGCTGGCCGAGATAGCCTCCGACTTGCAGCCCATTGAATGGGTTTGGCCAGGTTGGATTCCACGCGGCCTGCTCACGGTTTTGGGAGCCAGCCAGGGCAGCGGTAAAAGCTTCGTCGCCACCGACCTGGCCTATCGCATCGTGAACAATAAAGGTTATCCCAATGGCGCACCCATCGCCAGGCCGGGCGCCAACGTCATTTACGTGGATGCTGAGATGGTACCGCAAATCCTCAATCAGCGCGCCGAACACTACGGGTTGGACCGCAGCAAATTGTTCGTCATGCTGCCGGAAGTGGGAGAAATGATTGATCTGGGCCAACCGCGCTACCAGGATCGCCTGGCCGAAATGGTCGCCTTACTGAACCCCGAGCTGATCATCATCGACTCGCTCTCATCCGTTCACAGCGGCGGGCAAAACAATGTGGAAGATGTGCGCTCCTTCATGGGGTACCTGATCCGCCTGGCCAGTTGGGCCCAGTGTGGGTTGTTACTGGTGCACCACATCCGCAAGCCCTCTGGCGGCCAGCAGCGCATGATGAACTTCGACCTGGGCATGGAAGACCTGTCTGGCAGCGGCTACATCACCCAGCAGGCGCGGGTCGTGCTGGGGTTGCGCGTGGTGCAAACCGGGCCGGAATTCGATCCCAATGGGCCGCGAGAATTGAAGGTGCTCAAAACCAATCTGGGGCCGTACCAGGATCCCCTAGGCTTCGAGTTCGCCCCACTCGAACCTGCCGGCGTGATGCTCAAATGGGACACCAAAGCGCCCAAAACGTATCGCGAACCAACCCAGCTAGATGAATGTAAGGAATGGTTGGAAGATTTATTGAAGGCTACACCAGAAGGGGTCAAGGTCAAAGAGGTTATCGAAGCTGGGAATGAGATGGGGCTAAATCGCCGCATGATCTTTCGGGCACGCCAGGAGTTGAGGAGCCACATCGCTAATACAGAGGGTCGCAAGTCACCCGGTAACCGATGGAAATGGTCTGACCAGCTTCTCCCCCTGGCTGAGCAAGAAAGCGAGGACCCGGAATAACAGTGTCAAGAGTGACAACAGTGACAAGAGTCCCACTGTGACAAGGGATTTAACACCCAGGGTGGCTTAACACTGTGCACTCTTGACACTCTTGTCACTGTTCCGAGGTGTTTTATGTACAATCTAGATGAAATTCGAAGCAAAGTATCGCTGGTGGCCCTGGCCGAGGAAGCCGGCGCTCGTTTTCAGAGCGCTCAAAAGCTAAAAAGCTGCTGCCCAATGCCCAGGCACGCCGGCGACCGGGATAATCCCACAGCCTTTCAAATCTATGACGATGGGACGAAATGGAAGTGCTTTACGAGCTGCCCAGAAGGGGCCAACGGCGGCGATGTGATTGCCTTTTACATGGCCTTGAAGGACTTGGATTTCAAAACCGCTATCAAAGAACTGGCCGAGTTGGCGAAAGTGGCTCCAGATAATCGTAGGAGCCCCGGTGAACTCGCAAGTCGTCAACCGCTCATAAAACCCGTCCCGGCCGGCCCATCGCCTGTCTGGCAGGAACGCGCCGGGCAATTCATCACATGGGGGCAGCAAAACTTGTACAGCGATGTTGGCCAGGAAGCGCGTGAATACCTGGAAATTGAGCGAGGGCTGTGGCCGGAAACCTGGCAGCATTTTGGCCTGGGATACAATCCCAAGAATTGGTACGACGACCCGGTGAAGTGGGATCTGATTGGCAAGAGAATCTGGCTGCCGCGCGGTGTGGTAATCCCTGGAATGTGGAGGAGGGCGCCCTGGTACATAAAAATCCGCCGGCCGAAGGTTGATGATCCCCTGGGGAAATATATCGGGGATTGGAGGAAGCAGGATGATCTGCCCGATGTGAAGTTTGGCGGGCCACGCGGCGGGCAGTTGGCGCTCTTTGGTTTGGAGCAGAGTTACGCCTCGCCAGTGCTGTTGCTGGTGGAAGGGGAGTGGGACGTTATGCTAGCCTGGCAGTGGTGCTGGGATTTGTGTGACGTGAGCACGCTAGGCGGCGCTCAATCCCACCTGGATCTGTTGGACTTGCTTACCCTGGCACGCTACCCGGCTGTGATCGCCCTCTACGATGATGACAATGCCGGCAACCGCGGCCGGGAGTATATCGCCAAGATTCAGGGCTTTACGCAGCGTGTCAAGACCGTTGATCCGCCGGCGCACGATCTGACCGATTTCTGGAAGGATGGCGGCAACCTGCGCGCCTGGGTCGCCGGGCATGTGGCAGATGCCCTGGAAGATGCACTTGTCCAAGTTGATCCCAAGCCGCATAACCCCACGATTGAGCATTGGCAGCGGGTTTCCACCTGGGCCAGGCAGGAAACTTACTATCGGTTACCCTAACCTCCTCCCGCCTGTTTTCCCCGCCAGCGGCCCGGAGAGCTTAGCCCGGTGCTCGCCGGCGTCAAGGGACGCTGCCGTTCTGCGAACGGCGCTCTTCGCCCTTGACTCCGGCTGCGACTCCGGGCTGGTTTTTCTTTGCCGCTGGTGGGGATGGGAAGTGTACAGTAAAGCGAGAGCAATTACACGCTTACCGTGAAAGCGTGATATAATCAAAAGGAGTAAACAATGATCTTGTCATTTCGCGACCAGGCCACTGAAGATTTCTATCACAACCGGCCAACGCACAGAGCAGCGCGGTTTCCAGCCAACATTCGCAGCACCGCGTTGCGCAAACTGGACATCCTGAACGCCGCCTACCGCCTGACGGATTTGCAGATGCCGCCAGGCAACCGGCTGGAAGCGCTCAAAGGCGACCTGAATG
>CAZVRZ010000260.1:0-5036 GCA_964629965.1 uncultured Anaerolineaceae bacterium | reverse complement strand
ACCCTGGTGAGCCTTGGGCTCGCCTGAGGCTGCGCGGCGGGATGTTTTGGATTTGACAGTTTTGGGTGGTCTTTCGCTGCGCCCATTGGCGATCCAGTCGTCCAGCACCGCCTCGGCGTAGTTGAGCAGGTTGCCGGGCCTGGCAACGCCCAGGGCAGATGTCAGCGCCTCGGCCAGCCAGTCGCCGCCGGTCGATCCGGCAGAACGGGCGGCTTGGTCACAGCGCTCGGCCATCAGGCGGAAGCGCGCCAGCAGATCGCCGGTGATCTCTCGCCCGGCGCTGCGATACACTTCGACGGCGCGCGCCAGGTGGGTTTCGATGACTTCAGCAGATGCAGACGCTTCCGCGGGTATCTGGCCAGTTTCTTCAAGGGCTTCCGGCTCTCGGGATTCCGGCAAGTCTGGGCTGCCAGCCCAGACACGGGTCTCCGGCGTTCGGTATTCCTGCTGTAAACGGGCCAGGTCGCGGGCAATCGCCGCACAGTGGGTGAAGTGCCTGGGCCGGGAAGGGCGGGCGAAAGCATCTTCGATCCCGGCGATGATCTGCTCGAAGGTGAAACCATCCGCGAGCAGCTTGTCGAGCGCAGCTTGCTCTTTGATCGTCGGCTGGTAATCCAAATCTCCTTTGCGCTCGGCGAAATAACCAAAGACGCGCTCGATCAGGGTGGTGGTTTCCTCCTCCTCGTCTTCATCATCTTTAATATTTGTGCGTAAATTTGTCCCACGCGTTGGACTCTTTGTCCCTCGGTGAGGCTCTACCGATGGACTATTTGTCCTACGGTGGCTTTCCACCGTGGGACTTTTTGTCCATCGGTCATTTTGCTCAACGCGTTTTTCCAGAAAGTGGTTTTGCAGATCGCCAGCCAATAAATACACCTTGGATCCGTTGAAACGCCCATGCGAGTCGCGAAAGAATACATTAGCGTCTGGAATATCCGCAATCTTGATGGCGTGTTCTTCCATCAGGCGCTCGGTGGCGCGCATGATCGTTTTGGCGCTCATGCCTAATTCATCGGCTAATGCCAAATCAGTAACTCTGGCATACAGGCGGCCATCATCCTCGGGGGTAGCCATGCCCAGGCGAATCAGTAATTCCAGGTCTTCCCCTTTCAGCGGCCGAGCGTGCATGGCAATTGCCAGCAAGATCACAAAATCATTCCCCCGGCCCGCAAACCGGCTGCGATACCAGCCAGTCGTGATTGCTTCGGAGAGCAGTCGCACCGAGACAGTGACCTCTTCGCTCCAGCCTGGCCGGTCGCTTTCCTGCACCAGAGATTGTTGATATTCGAACTGAAGGACACGCTGCTGGGTCATTTACACCTCGCTTTTGTTCGCCGCATTCTCAAATTTCGCCAGCGATTGCCGGAAAGCCAGCTGCACTGTGCCGGTCGGGCCGTTGCGGTGTTTGGCTACGATCACATCTACCATGTTGGAGAAGCCCCCGTCTTCTGGGCGGTAGAGGAACATCACTACATCGGCATCCATCTCGATGCTGCCCGATTCACGCAGGTCGCTGAGCACCGGGTGTTTATCCATGCGCTGTTCAACCGCGCGCGAGAGCTGCGCGGCGGCCAGCACGGGCAGGTTCAGCTCGCGCGCCAGCACTTTCAACTGGCGGGAGATGAACGAGACTTCCTGGACGCGGTTCTCGAAGCGTCCACCGCCGCTCATCAATTGCAGGTAGTCGATCACCACCAGGTCAAGCCCATATTCCATGTGCAGCTTGCGGCACTTTGAGCGCATCTGCAGCGGGGTGATGGCTGGGGTATCGTCCAGGAACAGGCGCACATCGCCGAGAACTTCGATGGCATGGGTGAAGAGCGGCCATTCATCCTCCTCCAGCTTGCCGGAGCGCATGCGCTGGGTATCGATCCCAGTTTCCTGGGCCACCAGGCGCTGGGCAAGCTGCTCGCTCGACATCTCCAGGGTGAAAACGGCGATGTGCTTCTGGTGAGTCTGGGCGGCGTGCTTCACAATCGAAAGCAGCAGGCTGGTCTTGCCCATACCCGGACGCCCGGCGGCAATCAAGAGATCCGAAGGCTGCATGCCCTGCAGGATGCGATCCAGGTCGGTGAAGCCGGTAGGCACGCCAAACAACCCGGCATTTTGCGAGCGTAACTCCACCTGGTCATACAGATCGCCCAGCACTTGAGAGAAAGGCTGGATGTCATGCGCCAGCAGCCGGTCGCTGACCGAAAAAATGGCTTTCTCGGACTCGTCGATGGCAGTTTCGAGAGGCGCATCTTCCTGGAAAGCAAGCTTTGCCACCTTGTTGGCGGCCTCCAGCATGCGCCGGCGCACGGCCGCTTGCTCGATGATATGGGCGTAGGCCGCCGCGTTCAGTGAGGTAGGCACCTTGCTGATCAAGCCGGTCAGGTAGGCATCCCCGCCGATCTCCGCCAGCTGGCCGCCCCTGCCCAACTCTTCAGACAGGGTCAGGTTATCCAACGGCGTGCGGCTCTCATGCAGCCGGGTGATTGCTTCCCAGACAAAGCGGTTCCGGTGGATATAGAAATCCTCCGGTCGCAGGAACTGGGCGACATCGTAATAGGCGTCGGGGTTGATCAGGATGGCGCCAAGCACGCTTTCTTCAGCCTGGCGGCTGTGGGGGATCAGGGTTTCACTCATGCGCGGCGCTCCTCTTAGAATAGTCTTTGCTCATCAGCATCAGGCTGGCCAGGCCGCGCGCCAGGATCGGCGTTTCCCTGGTCGCCGGGGCATCCGTATCGCTCAGCCCGGTTTGATAGGGTTTGACGAAGGTATATCCATCGGGCACAATGAAGTTGAAGCGGCGAGCGTTCTCCAGGGCATACAGGCTGCGCTGGCGCCCGGGCAGCAGCCTGCGGCGGTGGCCGCGCACCTGGTGCGCCTGGCGCTTGATCTTCTCGATCTCCTCTGGCGTCCCCCAGGTATGCACTCCATCCAGGTGAATGACGCGCTGGCTGGGAAGACACAGCACATGCGTATTGGGGCGAGGGCGGCTACGGCGCCGGTGATTGCTGCGGGGGGTGGGATTTGTAAATAATTCCGGCTTGTCATCGCCAGTGCGGACGATAACCTCCGGGCCTGCGGTGACTAAATCGTGCCAGAGAGCGGAGAGGATCAGGTTCCAGGCAGATTTGATGTCTACTCCTGCACCATATTGGAATAATTTCTTGGGAATATCTGGGCTCCAATAATTGATATGTCCGCCAGGAACAGGTAAGACCCACATTCCTCTACCATCACTCCAGATACAAATTTCTTCCAGGCCAACAATTGGGAGATTTCGGGGCAGGGCGGTTCGAAATGTACCAACAGGAACGTAAGCGCCTTTTAGGGTGCTCTCGGTAATTAGCTTATCTGCGAGGGCATTTCCATACGCTTCATCGTAATTCTCTATTACATAATTGGTGTCTTCATTTTCAATGGGTCGTTGGCGTGGGTGCAGATAACGCAGGGCTTCTACGGGAATTTGCCACTTATCCATTTCTAATACCTGGCGCCATAATCCAAACATTACATGCTTCTCTGTATGATAGGTAAGCTTGATGCCAGATACATCGATTTGGATTTTTCCAGACTGAGTCAAATTAATCCAATAATCAGCAAGCGAGGATAAGAAACTCCAGACTTCAGGATAAGTGTCGAAATAATCATGTGTATTTGCCAGCTTCTTTCGGATGGCAGGGTTCCAAAGATGTTTACTGGTTTCCAAGAGAAAGGTTGCCAGGCCAGGAGCATCAAGTGCTGTAATATTGAGTTTGGCAGAACCTTTATCATTTAGCTCTGCAAAGGAATACGAGGCTGCCTGGATACTACCAAGACTCGCCTCAAGATTTCCGCCATCATACATGTCGTAGTTCAGTTGAGCGAGAAAACCGGGTAGCGTCGCTTCGAGTATCTTGTCTGGATCTTTTTCCGGATTGTTGATAATCACCTGCTCATAAGCCAAAAGGGCGCCTACAAGAGCAGGCCAGAATGGCAAGTTTTGACATCCTGTATGTGCGATCTCCCTTAATTGGTTCAAGAGACGAATTTTTCCCTGCTGTTTCCACATAACACCGATCGTTGTATGGATGCGTATTTCAGTCATGCTTTCCGGACTATCATGCTCCTTGATTGAGGCAAAGTAGCCTTCGTAATTCTTTGACGAACTCGGAATATGAACCCAACACAACTTTACTTTTTTGATCAGCGCATTCAAAATCTCTTCATCCGAGACATGCTGATGGACTGAGTTAATGAAAAATCGAACGCGCTTTGTCTCGTATTGGTAGATGGTGAAATATTTGGGTTTGTCTTCAACTGGGGAAGATGCTGTATCTTGGGTTTGCATCATCGCCATTTGAGCCAGGTTGATTTTTCGCGTTAACGTGGTGCGGGCATCCACCATTTTCTGAGGGGACTTGGAGATTGGGTAACCTGGTCTCACATTCATACCATCTCTCAAAAGATCATCAACAGATGGAAGTGCTCGACTTATCTCCGCTAAGTCCAGCTTTCTGGGGGTTTGTTTCGGCGCGTTGGGAAGGCTATAAGGCTGAGGCATGGACATAGATTCTGTGTTCTCCGTTCTTCGGTGAGGTGGATGGAATTTGTTTCAAGCCTTTCTGAAGGCTTCCTGGGGCATTTTGCGGATCAAGGTCTTGCACATCAGGTCGATTGATTTTGACTGTTTGTAGGGCTTCCTGGCGGTTAAACGTCTGCGGCAGTGTCAGCGGAAAGTCTGCGGTACGTCGGCAGAGCGTCAGCATCACGTCTGCAACACCGCAGACGCAGGATAAAAGGCGTTTTGGGAAGTTATGATTTTCTCGGGACGGCTTAAAAGCACGCATATTTATCCCTTTACCTGGCGCTGTAAGTCAGGCTGGAGTTGGCGCGTGGCTGAGGTTCCAGGATCAAACGGCCAGTTTGGTAGGCATCCAGGGCATGCCCCAGGAACAGGGTGACGATCTCACCCACTGGGATGGAGTGCTTTTCGTGCAATTGGCGGATCGTCTCAACCAGTTCTGCCGGCAGGCGGCGATAGCTGGCCTTAGGCCATTTCCAGGGTT
>CAZVRZ010000259.1:0-5092 GCA_964629965.1 uncultured Anaerolineaceae bacterium | reverse complement strand
GGCAGATATGCTTATGGATTATGTTCGTATATTGCTCAAATGTCTTCGGCTCCCAGCGCTTTTGGCCATAATCCAACCACCAAAGCAAAGCTTCGGCCAGGGAGGCGCGAGCAAGCTGCGAAGTCAGGCCATTTTCGATGTCGTTTTGCATTTCCCTGACCCATTTCTGGGCTTCCGATCGGGTCTTGAAAGTCTTGCTCACCCGTCTACCGCTTATCGAAACTTGCGCATCCCAGCATTGACGCTCCTCTCGAAAGCGAATGGAGCCATCGTTGTTGCCTCTTCTTTTACGTCTCGAGATGCGATCCATCATGTTTTTTCTCTTATGTAATGTAACCGGCATGTATAATAATCGCTGCCACTATGCATCATATTGAATATACCCAAATTAATCAAAGGTGTCAAGCTATGTCAAGAGCAGGTCATAAACCAATCCCAGGACAATCCCAACCATTGGCTGAATTCTTGAAAAAGGCTCTTCCCGAGAGAGAAATTTCGTTGCGAACAGCTGCCAAGCACATTGGGATTGATTGTGCCTTTCTCAGTCGAATTATGAATGATAAGAAAACTCCTAATGCTCATGTCTGTAACCTGATAGCAGATTATTTTGAGATCCCACGCGTGCAGGTCTATGCAATGGCTGGTTGGTTGGATCTGGATGATGTAACTGATTTGAAGGCAGTTCAGGCATTAAAGACTCTCTTTCCAGAACCCAATGACCAGGCAGATATTGAATGGGTATATTCCAACATCGGCGATCGTAATGCTCGCACCTTGTACATTCAGCTTCTCCAAAAGCTCAGGGGCGGAAAATCGAATGGGGATTCTGATTCGTACGATTCTCCTGCATAAATTCTTCCAGGTCTTTGGGGCGTATTCGAACCGCGCCTCCAAACCTGACTGCCGGGAGAACGCCCTCCTGGATCATGGAATAGATTTGCGATGAGGAGAGGCGCGTGAGCTTGACAACATCAGAAACCCTCAGCAAGCGTAAGGATTGGACATCTTCGATATCGGGAGGAATTGCATAACTGGTCATAATATGCTCCATTTAGAATATTAACAAAAGCATCTATTCATGATACGATGAGCAGGTATATAATTAGTGCTATCGTATCACTATCTCCACAATACGTCAATATAGTGCAATAGTTGCACTATCATAATCGTCGTGATTTTGAAAGCAAGCAGCTGAGGTAACGAGGACAGGCATTATGGACACTCCTTTTGCAAAAACAAAACGACTGGCGAGGGTTGTGGAATATGATCCAGCGCCTCTCATTGAACGGTTAAACGAATTACTAAAACAGAACAATGAAACCATTCGAGAGGCTGCCTTGTCTGCCGGTTTGGATCATCAAGCTGTGCGCCGCTACCTTGCCGGTCACAGGCCTAACATGATGGCTTGTATCCTGTTGGCCGATCACTTTGGGATTAACCCAAACGAGATGTTGCAGCTGGCCGGTTGGCCAACGCTGAAGGCATTCGATATCCAAACCGATAGCGCCGAGAGCTTGCCGGTTGAAGCCGTTGCAGTGGCAAAAGAAGTTGCCAGGATTGCGAACCCCAAGATTAGGAAAGCTGTTGCAGAGGCAATCTTGACTTTGGTGAAGCAGTACTTTGAATCCTGAGTAACTGGTGTTCGCACAAGGCGAAAAACAAAAATTCATAGAGCCACTCCATCATCCTGGTACATTCTGAGCATCCTCAGGTTGCTGGTCGCACTCAGCCTGCAGAGCTAATATTCCCTGGCGAAAATCTAGCATTGTGCCAGCAATCTCATTCAGTCTCAGGGAGAGTTTTTCGTAGAAGGTTTTAATATTTTCCATTTCAGCTTGCGTCATAGATTACGACTCTCTATTTACTGAATTTCTGCCTGACCCTGCCCATTTAGCCAGTAGATCAACTCCAGCCAGGTGTACTGCCTGCTCCAGCCGTTCTCAAGTAAGTAGTCGCGGATCTGGGTGCGCCGGTCAGGGATTTCAATGATAATAGCTTCTTTGCCCGCCGCCCCCAACCAGGAGCCTGCCTGATAGATCATGGCGGGCAGCAAAGGCAAGTGCTCGTCCGCGACCATTGGCTGGAGCAGCAGTCCTTTGCACTGCTGCCGCTGGTAATCGGCATACGCAAAACCTACCACCTCTGCCCCACAAACAAAGGCCTTGATCCATTTGGAATAGCCGGTGAAGCGGGCATACAGCTTCTGCCGACCAGAGAGGAAATACTGGCTCTCCAGGCTGCCGTTGATGGAGATGATGGACGCGGGCGTCGTTTGTGCCTCGATCTTCCTGAACAGGGCTCTGTCCGCAGGCCGGATGTCTCGGATGGTGATCGACGTATCCTGGTCTTCAGGGGTTGGCAGGACTCGCTCGTAAACCGAATAGCGGTTGAAGACTTCAAAGCCCTGTTTGGCCAGGTTCGCCAAAGAAGCCGTGTTGGTGTCCAATACCTGCGCCGTCACGTAAGGAAAGCCACGCTCTTTGAGACGCTCCAGGCGTTTGAGCAGCAGCGCCTGTCCGATGCCCTGCCGCCGGTAAGCGGGGTCGACCATCAGGTTCGTCAGGCTCATGCGACCCTCCCTTCCCATATACATGCCCCCGCCAACCACCCGCCCATCCTTTTCGGCAACAAACGCCTCCCACCGGACGCCCATCAGGGCAGTCAGCAGTTTGTAAGGCAGCATCTTCCAGTAGAATATCCGGCGGGTTTCCCTGGCAAAGTCTTCGGGAGTGATGCCTATCGCCAGGTTTTCTTCGGCGAAAGAAAGCTGCGCAAGACGGATGAAAGCATCTACATCGGTGGGCTCAAACTTGCGGATGGCAATATCTTTCATGCTACACTTTCATCCTCACCGTGATACCTGTGCCTTTACCCGGCTCGGAGGCAATATTCAGGTCGGCGCCGATCATGGCAGCGCGTTCCTGCATGCCCAGCAGGCCGTAGTGGCACCCGGGCTGCGCCTGGCCCAGGGCCGGCATGCCATCGCCGTCGTCTTCGACCTGGATTTCCAGGAAGCCGCCGCTCTTTCGGACGGAGACAACCACCCTATCCGCCCGGGCGTGTTTGAGCACATTGGAAAGCGCTTCCTGGACGATGCGGTAGATCGAGGTGGTCTTTTCGTCCGGCAGCACAATTTCGTCTTCCAGGCAGCTGCGCCAGAGGATATCGGTCTCACCCTCGGTCAGGTCATTCATATCTTCGATCAAGTCCTGCAGCGCCAGGATGATGCCGCGATCCAGCAGGCTGGGCCGCTGGGCTTTGATGGTGTGCCGCAGAACCTTGATGATCTGATCCAGGTAAGAGGCGGTATCAGGATCGGAACGTTCCAGGCGCTGTTTGACAAAGAACAGGTCCTGCAGCACCGAGTCGTGCAGGTCGCGGGCCACTTTCTTGCGCTGCTCTTCGCCCGTGCGCACCAACTGCCGGGTCAGGCCGCGCTGCGTCTCGACCAGCATGATGTTGGCAATGGATAGGGCAGCCTGCTGCCCGACCGTGCTCACGATCTGCAGGTCCTGCTCCGAATAGATTTCGCCGGCGGCGCGCTCCCCCAGGATCAGCAGGCCGTGCAGGGCGCCCCCGTGGACGATGGGCGCGAAGAGCTGCGTCCAGGTAAACCGCTCCCAGCGCCGGGCGGACTCAGCCCCCACCTGATTCCACAGGGCCTGGGCGCGCAGCGGCTCCTGCGCCTCGGCCAGGATTTTGCAGATCTCATCATCCGGCGGGATAGAAAACGGCTGCTCCCAATTGCCCTGTAGTTCCAGGTTGTTGCCAGACAAAAGCAAGAGGGCGCTTTTCTCGATCTTCATCTTCCCCGGCAGTTCGCCGGTCAGCAGGTCGATGAAGGCCGTCCGGTCGATGGTTTGCGCCAGGCGGCGCGCCAGGTCGGAGGTGACGGTGGTGTAGTCATAGTAGCCCCCGTACAGGGCTCGGTCCACCTGCACCTGGATCTTCTTTTGCAATGTGATCGAGGGCAGGGCCACCATCACGCATAGGAAACTACCCGCAACGGCCACCTGCGAGGGCAGGTTGGCAACGGTCGCGATGAAGCCCAGAACCACCAGCGATGTGAACAGGATGGCCAGCGCCAGCAAGAACAGCACCAGCGCTCGATTGATGATGAAATCGATCTTCAACAGCCGGCGCTGGTAGATGACATAGCCATACGAGATGGGCACGAACACCAACGCCAGGATGCTGACCTGGCTGGGAAGCAGGATGAGCGCGCTGTCGCGGCCAAAGACCAGGTAGGGCAGTTCGCTGAACAGCAAGAAAGGCAGAAAACCCAACAAAGTGCCCAGGAAGATGATGCCGGTCTGCCGGCGGATTTCCCGATCTTTGACAAAGAAGCGGTTTTTTAGCAGCAGGCCGATGTTGAACAGCCAGGAAAGGTAGAAGAGGATACTGATGGCCAGTGCAGAGATCGTGGCAGGCGGGTACTGCTGGCGAAGCGCCAGGTAGACTTGCTGGGCCAGGTACGCTACCAACAATACCGTTGACAGGCCAAACAGCGCCCACAGGAGGCTGTTGCGGGTGCGGTTCGAAAAGGTGGGCACGGGGAAATACAGGTGGGCAGCCGTGGAGATGAAGATCGAAGCGGCAAAGCTGATTATGGCCGTTTCGGGCGCCAACCAGGCGCAGCCCATGTAGCCGGGGCCGGTGGCTGCCAGGGCGACGCCCGCCAGCGCCCAGGTGATGGCCACCAGGCGCGCCCGCACATCGGAAGACGGCGAGAAGAACAGCAGGCTCAGGCCGAAAGAATACACCAGCAGGGAGAGCAGTTGGACAGGGATGATATTGAGCAGGTAGTCCGGATTGTCTGCATAGCTACCCACCCGCAGCGGGATGGTGAGGGTCTGCCCGCCCCGCTCGACCACATACAGTTCCACCTCACCAGCTTTCTTCGGTTGGTGGACGGGAACGTTCAGGTTGGTGATGGTGCGCCCCTCGATGGTGACGAGACGGTCGCCCACCTGCAGTCCGGCCTGTTCTCCCGGTCCGTTCGGGCTGAGTTCATAGATCACCGCCGAGTTCGGGCGTTGGCTGTCATAATCCAGCACAACGCCGGTCACCGGCACCAGCCAGTAATAGGCGA
>CAZVRZ010000258.1:0-5152 GCA_964629965.1 uncultured Anaerolineaceae bacterium | reverse complement strand
TGCTGGACGTGCTGCTGGGCTGGACCCTGCTGGGCGACCCCACCCTCGTCATCCAGCCATAAGCCACCTCGGTTGCCGTGAGGCCATCGCCCAGCTCCACCTGCTGCCTGCCAATCAGCTTGCCGCCCAAATGCTCGTAAAAACGGCGGGCAGGGTTCTCTTCCAGCACCCACAGCATGACCGCCGTGCAGCCGGCCTGCTCCAGCCGCTCCGCCATCGCGCCCAGCAGCAGGCGGCCGATCCCCTGCTGCTGGTACTGCCGCCGCACGTGCAGCGCCGCCACCTCTCCGTCGTAGGGCGGGATCGTGGTCAAGCCAACCCGGCCCAGGGAATAGCCCACCACCTCGCCCCCGGCGGTTTCGGCTACCAGCAGCGGGTCGCCATCTTCCCTGGAGAGCAAGTCACACCAATCCTGGCTTTGCGCTTCGTAAGAAAACTGACCCAGGTAATCTTGCGGCAGGATACCGGCATAGGCCGAGCGGTAGCTGTCCACCTGGATGTGCGCCAGCGCCTGGCAATCGGATAAAGCGGCCGGGCGGATGCGAATCTCGTGATGATGTGTGCAAGGTTGCATGGTTTTCCTCGCTTTCGAGATGATTATACAAGATCATCGCCGCTTCACAGGCTCGGATTTGAATGATAAGATACCATTTCATATCTCACCTGATCCTGGAGCTCTTATGCCTAGCGACGCGCTGCCATCTACCCCCGCCGCCGCCCTCAGCCGCGGTTATGCCATTTGCCTGGTGGGGACGGTGCTGTGGTCCACCACCGCCATCTTCATCCGTTACCTGACCGAGACCTTCCACCTGCCGTCCCTGGTGCTGGCCTTCTGGCGGGACGTGTTCTTTGTGATCACCCTGCTTGCCGGCCTGCTAATCTTCAACCGCAGCCGGCTGCGCGATGGTTGGGGGCACAAGCGCTTCCTGCTGCTGTACGGGCTGGTGCTGGCGGTTTTCAATGCCACCTGGACCGTCTCGGTCTCTCTGAACGGCGCCGCGGTTGCCACCGTGTTGGCCTACAGCTCGCCGGCCTTCACCGCCATCCTGGGCTGGCGCCTGTTCCACGAACGCATGACGCCCTTCAAGATCTTCGTCATCAGCCTGAGCATGGCCGGCTGCCTGCTGATCTCCGGCGCCCACCGGGCCTCCGCCTGGAGCCTGAACCCGCTTGGCATTCTCACCGGCCTGGTCTCGGGCATGATGTTTGCCGCCTACAGCCTGATGGGCACCTATACCGTGCGGCGCAGCCTGAACTCGTGGGCCGCGCTGCTGTACGCCTTCACCTTCGCGGCCGGTTTCTTGCTGCTCTTCAACGTGCTGTTCGATGCGGCCCAATCCGCCACCCCGCTCAGCAGCCTGTTCTGGCTGAAGTCGTCGGCGGTCGGCTGGCTGGTGCTGTTCGCCCTGGCCGCCGGCCCCACCCTGGGCGGCTACGGGCTGTACACGCTCAGCCTGACCTACCTGCCCGCCACCGTCGCCAACCTGATCGCCACGCTCGAACCGGCCTTCACCGCCGTGCTGGCTTACCTGCTGCTGGCAGAGCGCTTCACCCCCGATCAAATCTGGGGCAGCGGCCTGATCCTGCTCAGCGTAATCTTGCTGCGCCTGAGGCCCAGCCTCAACTAGATTTTTTTCCTGGATCGGTGAAAGCGCGCTTGCGCCGATCTAGGATAGCTCTTGAGCCAGCGCCTGCTGCCCAAGCGGAGCGTTGAAGAACGAGAGATGATCGCTGGCAATGGTCACCAACTGCGGCCGGGGCCGGCGGGCGGCCAAAACGGCCTGCGCGCTGTGCAGGCTGACGGCAATATCGTTGGGCTGCCCCAAGAACCCCAGGTCGAACGCCCGGTAACCCAGGCGCTGCAAAAGGCGACTGAGCTTGCTGTCCCCTTCGCCAGCCAGGGCTGCGGGCAGCAGAGAAGTGTCGCCCGCGATCAGGGTGTAAGGCACGTGTGGGTCGGGGCTGTCGTTCAGCGCCTGGATCAAGTCAGCCTGTGGAGAGATCTGGTCCAGGCTGACATCCAGTTTTTCCAACGCCATGAGCAGGAAGCCCAACGCGCCGGCCGGCCAGGCACCGACCGCCAGGCCGTTCAAGCCCAGCGACAAGGCCACGGTCGCCCACTGCTGCACAGTGGCCCAATGCAGCCCGCCGTGCGGCGAGCCACAGGTCACCAGGCGCTCCACCACCTGGGCGCCCCCTTCGCGCTCGATCCACCAGCGCGCCACCAGCCCGCCCAGCGAATGGGCAATCACCCGCAGCTTCTTGCCGTGCCCCGAGGCCAACCCCACCATCTCCAGGCGCTGCTTCAAACTGCGAGCAATCTCCTCGACGCCGGTGTTGACGCTCTCGTAGTCGAACGCCAGCGCCAGGTCGGGCGAACCGGTGAGCGCGGCGCTGGCTGCCAGGCCGCGCGAGTCGCCAAACATGCCGTGCACGTACAGGTTGATCGTTTGCGCGGCCGCCACGCGCTCGCGCACCCGCTCCACCTCGGCCTCGTAGTGCAGTTCACCGCCGGCCGCGGTCTCCACCGCCGCCAGGATGGGGTAAGGATAGGGCAAACCCAGCGGGTGCGTGACCAGCTTTTGGAACAGGATGCGCACCGCGCCGGCCAGGTCGCGCTCTCCCTGGCTGGTGGGCACGGGCAGGCGGGACAGGTCGAAGCGCGTCTGGCGGCCTTGCGCCCGCGCCACCCCCAAGGGCAGGTAGAACTCGCCGTCGTAGCCGTACGCCAGCACGTGCTCCCCGGCTTTCAGCGGAGTCGAGAGAGACAGACACAGGGGCTGCTCGGCGGTGACCACCTCGGGATTCTCCACCTGGCGCAGCTCCAAGAGATCGTCGCCCAGGCCGCCGGAGCGCGTCAGCCTGAAGTTGAAGGGCAGCAGTTCGGGCTGCGCCCGGTTGAAGAGCGCCGGCAGCAGCACGCCGTCGGCCTCGCGGTTGGAGGGCGGCAAGTTACCCAGGCAGGCCTGCGCGGCCAGCGCCGGGTGCGGTTCGAGCGTCACGCCCGCCCCCAGGAAGGCCCCTTCGCCGGAACGCGGCACGGGCTGGGTTTCCAGCGGGCGGTGCACGATCACCACCGCCTGGGCGGTGATCCAATCGGCGTAAGTCGTTTCATCGGTCTGCTCGCTGGCCTCCCGCGTCTGGATATGCTGCATCAGGCGGTTCAGCGTACTGGCTGCCCCACGCCGTACCGAGCGCTGCGTGCGCCGGGCGCTGCCCAGCGCCCCCTGGGTGAGCAGCAGCGGGTCGAACTCGGCCGTGCAGGCGATCAGCTTGAGCACATCCTGCCGGTCGGTGATGCCCTGCTTCCAAACTTCCTCCGGCACGCTGGCCGTCAAGCGCGTGGAAAATTCCTGCCCGGGCTCCAGGCGCACCAGGAGGTGCATATCCAAAGCCACATCGATGCCGTAGCTCTCCCACAGCCCCAGCACGGTGCAGTACAGCACCTGGTCGCACTGGTTGGCCAGGCGAACGGTGTAGGTGGGCTTCTTCCACTGCCCGTTCACCAGGGCATACTGCACCCGCGTGATTCCCGCCTCCATTTCTGCAGCGCCCGCCTGCCCGCCCTCGGCAACGATCTCCAGGCGCACGGCGTCTGCCGGCAGCACCGAAGCGGGATTAGCCAGCTCGACCGTCCGCTTCCAGCGGGCGATGTGTTCCAGGTACTGCACCGCCTGGCGGGCATTGGGCTCATCGATGCCCTGCAAAGGCGGTGTGAGCAGTTTCACGTCGTTCGGGTTCGTGATCCAGTATTCGCTGCCGGTGGAAACCAGCCACAGGCCGGGCGCCTGGGTCTCTTCCCGCACGTAAAGCGAAGGCCCGCCGCCGGGGGCGCTGTGCGCCAGGGCTGCGCGCACCAGCCCCAGGCCGGTTGACTCGCCCACCAACAGCACGCCCAGCGGCGGCATGGGCAGGCTGGTGAACACGGCTTTGTAAGTCAACGCCTGGTCGGCGGCGAACGAAATGTCCTCCACCAGGCTGGAATCCGGCCCCACCTGTGAAACCTGCGCCTCGCCCAGCGCTTTGGTTAGGTCACAGAGCTCGTTGGCCGGCGTATCAAGCGCGAAGAGCGCCAGGCAGGGCGTTTCGCCTCCCGCCGGCGCAGGGATGCCATGGATCGAACCGGCGTCCAGGCGCCAGGCCGAACCGGTGTGGCTGACGGTGAAATACTGCGGCCGCGGCTGCAGCGCCCCGCCCAGGAAAGGCAGGTCGAGATCCGCCGCCTGGACGGCTTCCAACTGCGGCGATTGGTCGCGCACGCTGGCACGCACCCGCGCCTGAGCCTGCTTGAACAGGTCGCGATAGGTCAAGACGCCGTTGGCTTGCTCCAAAGCGCGGCGCAGGAAATACGAGAAAGCCCCCCAATGCAGCTCGTCGGCCGCGTATTCCTTGGCAGTCTGGCGATCCTGGCAGGCCGCCAGCAGCACGTGCCGTCCCTGCGGCAGCATCTGCCAGCCCGACGAGCGCTCGGCCGCCGGCGCCAGGCCTTCGTACGCGGCCAGCACGCGCTCGGGCAGGTATTCGTAGCTCTCGATCGGGCGTGGGCGCGTGTCGACCGGGATCTGGCGCACGCCCTCCCGTGGTGGCTCACCAATGCGCGTGCCCGAGCCCGAATGGCAGCAGTCCAGCACCACCAGGAAATGCCCGGCCCGGGCGGCCACCGCAGCGATCAACTGCGACAGCTCCTTGTCGGCCAGGTCGTGCCCGCCCGGCAGGCGGCTGTCATAACACACCAGCGTTTCGTTCAGGCGGTCCGGCTCGATCGGCCAGAATTCTTCCGGGGCATACTCCTGCGAGCCGTGTCCGGAGTAATAGAACAGGGCCACATCCTGCGGCCCGGCCTGGCTCAGGTGCTGGCGAAAGCCGGCAATGACCGCCTGGCGGGTGGCATCCTGGTCGAACAACACCTTGGGCAAAAAGGTGAACTGCTCCGTTTCCACCCGGCCTTTCAAATAGTCGAAGAAGAATTGGATATCGTTGCCGCAGCCTTGCAGCGACTTGGTTCCCGCCGGGTACTGGTCGATCCCCACCAACAAAGCATACAATTTTCTGGCTGTGCTCATGGTAAACTCCTTAGATACCGCTTTTTAGGTTGTGATGATATGATTATATACCAAAGCAGTTCATCAAAAACGATAAGGAGTCTCCCATG
>CAZVRZ010000257.1:0-5247 GCA_964629965.1 uncultured Anaerolineaceae bacterium | reverse complement strand
AGGTGATTTTTGAATGTGAACAGTCCGCCGAACGCAGCAGTCTGCCGCGACTGGTGGATAAGCTGCTGCACCTGGTTCACTTCTTTGAGTCACCCGAAGCAAAAGGCATTTCAAAACAGGTGCGCTTGATCTTCAATATTCATCCATCCGACACCAGCACGCTGGCGATTTGGCAAGAGGCATTGAGGCATATTGCCCAGTCATTGCAAAGGGCGCTGCCGTTCGAATTGCACTGGCAGCGGATGACTGAATTCCTTGCAAATCCAGAATGGCAAACGGTGAAACGTTTTCAGCGCATGCAAGTTGTCGTGGCTGAGCCAATTGAACCGTCCAACATCGGCGATGAGCTGCTCTCCACCTTGCAGTCACAAGGGCACGATGATCTGTTGGAGATGGGCATTGTGCTCTCGGTGCTGCACCGCCAGCAGCAAGAAGCCTTCGAAGCCTACCAGCACACCCAGGACCACCGCGAGCGTTCGCACTGCTTCTTCGACCTGATGCTGCAAATCTACGAAGCCAGTCATGGCCGCTACAGCCCCACTGAAACCTATTCTGCTTTCCCAGTCGAATCCCTGTACCTGCTGCGCCGCTATTTGCACGCCCACCAGAACAAGGAACTGTTCGAAGAACTCAAGACTGCCCTGGATTGGGCCCACCAGCACGACCAGGGCGTGGTGCGCTTCCGCAACGCCATGACCCGGGTGATCTGGGATGTGTTCCTGCGCCACCACGGCTTCGGGCGTGGTGGGCCGCTGCGGGTAGCTTTTCTGGTGCCGGACTTTGGTGATTCCCGCTCGGACTTCTATGTGCATGTGTGGGTGGCCGAGCGCAAAATGTTCCGCCGGCAGCGCTTGCCACGCTTCGACTATAACAAGCAGGAACCGGAAGAAGAAGCCCTGGCCTGGGTGCTGGAAGCGCTGGTGCTGTATGCCTATGAGCTTGGGTTGGGTGAGCATCCCTGGCGGACAGCTCGCAAAAGCCGAGTTTCTACGAAGAAAGGAAATGAAAACGATGACGCTGCTGTTGAATGAATTCAAAGATGCTTTACAGGCCAACGACCGTTCGCCATTGACGGTCACGGGCTACCTGCGCGACCTGAGTTTGTTTGAGCGCTGGCTGGCGGGATGGACTGAAGATGCAAGCGACCCGACAGCCTGGGATGTCCAAACTGTGCAGGCTTATCGGCAGGCTTTGTTGGATGCCAACCGGAAATCAGCCACCATCAATCGCAAGTTGGCGGCGCTGGTTGCGTATGGCCAGTGGGCCCAGGAGCAGGGTCTACTGGCGCAGAACCCGGCCTTGCACGTGCGCTCGGTGGAGAAATCACCCCTGGCGCCGCGTTGGCTGGACGATGCACAGCGGCGGAAACTGATCCGAAAGGTGGAGGACAGCCTGGAGAATGACCGGCAGCGCTATAAGCGCTTGAATGTGATCCGCCAAAGGGATGCCACCATGCTGCTAACCCTGCTGCACACGGGCTTGCGGGTTAATGAGCTGTGTGCGCTGCGACTTTCGGATGTGGAGATCAAGGAGCGTAAAGGCAGTCTGATGGTGCGTTCTGGCAAGGGGCAGAAGCAGCGCCAGATCCCGTTGAACAAAGACGCCCGCGAAGCACTGGACACCTGGCTGAAGGTGCGCCCACCCGCAGTGCACGATTACCTGTTCGTCGGGCAGCGCGGCGAGCGGGTGCTGCCGCGCATCGTGCAACGGGCAGTATCCCGGCTGGCGCTGGAGGCCGGGCTGGAAGATGTGACCCCGCACAAGCTGCGGCACACCTTCAGCAAGACGCTGATCGACGCCGGGGAAACATTGGAGCGGGTGGCGACTTTACTGGGCCATTCTTCGCTCAACACGACCAGGATCTATGTGGTACCAGGGAAGGAAGACCTGGAAAAAGCGGTGCAGAAACTCGAATCAGGAGAAGCGAAATGAAAACCAAGAAGATACAGATCAATGATATGGGCGAGATCGAGATCTCATTCCCCTATAACCAAGAACTGGTCGCGGTGGTTAAAGGTATGTTCTCCAAGCGAAGGTTTGACAAGGAGCGCAAAGTTTGGGCCTTGATCCCCACAGAACAAAACATTGAAAACTTGTTCGCATTTGCCGAGCAATATGACTTCGACATCGAATCGGTCCCGCAAGATGCTGAGCAGATCATCAAGAATTATCGAGTTTGCCTGGGTGATGCCAGCTTTGCTACCCAAGCCAGCCTGGTTATCCCTGGTTTGGGCGGCACGTTATATCCGTTTCAGAAAGCTGGGGTAGCATATGCTGCCCGGACAAAACGCTGTTTTATCGCCGATGAGATGGGGTTGGGGAAGACTGTCCAAGCTCTGGCAACGGTTCAATATGCCAATGCGTACCCGGCTTTAGTGGTATGCCCGGCCGGTCTCAAATTGAATTGGGAGCAAGAATGCCGGCGCTGGCTACCTGGACGATCTGTTGTTGTGCTTAACAATAATTCATCAGTTTTGATCAATTTTGATGTGACGATCATCAATTATGAATTATTGACTCGCCACCTGGCGAAGTTGGATAAACAAAGGTTTTTAACGATCATATTCGACGAGGCGCATTACTTGAAAAATTATGACAGCGGTCGTTCGCGTAGCGCCCTAAGCCTAGTCAATCACTTGCGCCCACCATATCGTTTGCTTTTGACTGGCACACCGATTTTGAATCGCCCCAAAGAATTGATCCATCCGCTCAAGTTGTTAGGCAAACTGGAAGATATGGGCGGTTTTGACTATTTCGCTGACCATTACTGCGATGCTGTACGACGTGGGAATAAGATCTGGGATATGGATGGGGCTGCAAACCTGGATGAGTTAAATCAGAAGCTTCGGTCTTGTTGTTATATCCGTCGGGCAAAAGAGCAGGTGCTCCCAGAGCTTCCAGAAAAACAGCGCACCTTTGTACCCGTCGAGTTGGCCAATCACGGTGATTATATGATGGCCAAGAAGAATCTATTTTCCTGGTTCAAACAACAAGCTAATAAACGGAATGTAACCGTAGCCGGGTATCACGACAACGAGACGCTGCTACAAACTGAGAGATTGCGGCAGGTCGCAGCAGTTGGCAAGATGGAGGCTGTGATTGATTGGATCAATACTTTTTTAGAGAGTGGGGAAAAGCTGGTGGTATTTGCTCATCGCCTGAAGATCATCGACACCTTAGCAAAAACCTACTCCTTGAAACCGGTCACCGGCCAAACATCTTTGCCAGAACGCCAACGCATTGTTGAAGATTTTCAGGCGAATTCCAAACGTCAGATGATCCTATTGGGTATCCAGGCTGGAGGTCAGGGTTTGACATTGCATGCTGCCAGTAATGTGCTTTTTGTAGAGCCCACCTGGACGCCAGCCGAATTAGATCAGGCGGAGGGCCGCTTACATCGTATCGGACAACGCGGCGCAGTGCAAGCCTGGTACCTGGTGGCCAGGGGCACGATTGAAGATGATATCTACGAACTGATCGAACGAAAACGGGAGATTGTCGGTGCTGTGACACAAGGCAGCGTACTGGAAGAATTGATCGCCCGACTGCGCCAGCAAGCACACAGCGGCAATGCCTAAAAATTTATTTTGCGACCGTTTATGATCACCTTGTTGCGGATTGACCCCGCCCGGCGCATGGATCGTTGGTACAGCATCACCGTCCAGCCGACGTTGTTCGAGCGCTGGACGGTGGTGTGTGCCTGGGGCAGCCGGCGCAATGCTTACCAGCGTTGGCTCTGCCTGCCTGCCGAGAGCCAGGCAGCGGCGCAAAAATTAGCTAAGGAAATCATCTGCCGAAAGCTGAAGAAGGGGTACAATCGGATCATTGAAGAAAAATGATGGACAAGGCTCTCTCAAAAGAACTTGAAATGAGCACCGCTTATCACATCCCTAACCCGGCCCATCCCTTCGCCCGCACGAACGTGCAAACCATCCAACAGAGGGCGGAGATTCTGGCTGAGCTGCTGCCCGGGGTGCAGTCCATCGCCGAGATCTGCTGCGGCGACTGCCGTGCACAGGCGCAGGTGTACCGCGAGCAGCTGGGCGTGCAGGATTACCGCGGGTTGGACATCAGCGCAGCGGTGGTGGCCTTCAACCGGGCGCAGGGCCTGGACTGCCGCCAGGGCGACGCGCTCTCGGCCGAAGCCATGCGCCCCTTCCTGGACTGCGAAGTGATCTTCTTCGGCCCGCCGCTTTCGGTGGAATGCGATGGGCACCGCCTGCTGGCCTTTGAGCAGGTGTGTCCGTCGTACGGTGATTTTGCCGGCCTGCTGCTGGGGGAGCTGGGCTACCCGGGCACGCTGGTGTGCATTGGCCCGCGGGCGACGACGCTGGGCGATGCACAGCGGCTTTACGGGCAGGTCAAAGCCGTGCAGCCGGGATACGGCCTGCGGCTGATCCACGAGAGCTATGCCACCGTTACTGGGCTGGGGGAGGTGCACGAGCGGCGCTTGAAGTATGTGGAGCTGTGGTTTTCGAACAAGATGGAAGATGCCTGGGAGCGAAGCAGCGATGATGCCATTGGGCTGAGAGGAGCGTAGCGTGAACACCCCTGAAGACCCGGATAAGACCCCGTTCGATGAAGAATGGGATGACCTGGACGACGAAAGCTATGAGGGAGAATGCCAGGCCTGTGAGTGCTGGGGGCCTCTCGACGACCTGGGGCTGTGCGCCGACTGCAGCGCCAAGATGGAGCGCGACCTGATCCGTCAGCGAGCCTGGGAGTATTCCGCCATGGCCTTCGGCGTGCCGCCCGAAAAGCACGAGGCCTTGCGGGCGCAGATCATCCAGCAGTATGGGGCCGCTTACGAGCTACTGGCCCCGCCTGGGGATCAGCCCGGGCGCAAGAAAAGAAAGCGCTAATTGCGCCTTGATTCCGTGTCTTCAACCTTTCAACCACCGGGCTTGCTCGGTGCTTATCCCCCCCCCGTACTCTTTCCGCCAGCGGTTATCGGTTGATCAAGTGCGGGCCAATATCCACAGCCAACTGATTACCGGATCACAAGCGGCAGATGCGTGGTATATGGCTGGTCAACCACGGTCAGGTTGACTGTCACGGTCAAAGGTTCAATCCCAGCCGCACTGATCGTCAGAGTCCCCGTGTAATCGCCCGCCGCCAGCCCGGCCGGATTGACAGTCACCGATACCGTATCACCATCCGGCTGAACCGTGAGCCATGCCACGTTGGTAGATGCCTGCCAGGCGACCGATTGGCAGCCTAACTGCTGCACGGTGACCAGCTTGGTGG
>CAZVRZ010000256.1:0-5343 GCA_964629965.1 uncultured Anaerolineaceae bacterium | reverse complement strand
TTAGCAGAAACAAGCTTACCATGTTTGGGGCCCACTGCCCCGTTAATTCGCTAACTCAGTTAGCGGAAAGTAAAGTTTAATGACATCTACGAATCTCGATGAAGATGGAATAGCCAATCTGAATTCAATGATTCAAGCAAATATGGAGAGTGCAGGTAGTACAGTACTGAGAACGGGAACAGGAAATAGCGGGGTAACACTAGCCTTGGATGGATCAGGGGCACCACCACTCGTACGCCTGGGACCTTTAGCAAATCAAGGGACTTTACCACATGAATGGGTGCATTTCAATAGCATGCGCTCTCTAAACTGGCAATACCCAGATATAACAAGAGGCAGGGAAGATGAATTGGCTGCAATTTCCTGGGAATACTACTATGCTGATGTTATGAAGTACTCGGCGTATGCTGTCCGCGGACAGAATAAATGGTGGGAATTAATGGGATAGGGCCGGAATAAATTAACCACTTAGGTTGTACTTTAGCGCAGGCTGCTCCAAAAAGAGCGGCCTTTTTGCGTCAAAATCAAGTATGCTAGGGGTTCATTCCACAGAAAGAAAGGAACCTGGCTCAGGGCCAAAAGCTTGGCAGCAAACCCCGAGCCAGGCCACCACCGTCCATTTTAGCAGATTTTGGCGCCAGTGAACATGAATACATTGCAGGATTGCAGCATCAAATTGCGCCACGGCCAGGTGGATGTTTGCATTGTGGGGGACAGGGGTGCATGATTGGGAACGGGTACTACCGGCGCAAGCCGCGCGACGGATTGGAGGTGTACCCAATGCAAATCAAGCGCTGGCGGTGCAAAGAGTGTGGGCGAACGGTGTCGGTGCTGCCGAGCTTTCTGCTGCGCTACCGGCAGTACTTGCTGCGGGTGATTGAGGCGGTACTGAGGTTGCGGTATGAGGAACAGGGCAGTTGGGCGGCGATGCTGGCAGATTTAGGGGCAAGCGGCTACCCGGTCTTGCGGACGATCCAACGCTGGAGTGTCTCGTTTGGGGGACAGGCGGAGCACTGGCTGAAGGTAGTACAGGAGTGGTTGGCGCAGCAGGACAGCCGTTCAAGGTGGTTGGATGCTCAAGGGGAGGCCCTAAAAGCGAGCCGCCCGGAACAGGCGTTGCTGAAAGCCAGTGAACATCTGCTGGCCTGGGGCAAGTGGCAGTGGGTGGAGCTGGGCGAATACGGCCTGGAAAAACGGTTGGAGTTCTTGTGGCTGTGGGGTGCCGGACAGGGATTGGAGCGGCTGGTCTAGCCCAGGAGCGCCCACACAATTTGTCAAATGGGCAGGAAGAGCGGGCTGGGATACCATCGGGCGACACCATTTAGACGAAAGGAAACTCGAAAATGTCCCCGAAAAACACTCCCAAGCCCGATACCGAAGCCAGAAGCCAGGAAATTGCGCTTTTTCGCTACGGGCTGATCTCCGGCCTGTTGTTCGACGCGCTGCCCACTGGAGCGGTGGAGAAAGCGCTCAAGGAGATTGCCGCCAAGAGCTACCGCATCCCCTACTCCAGCCGGACGAAGGTAGGCATCTCAACTCTGCGGCGCTACCTCAAGCTGTACCAACAGGGCGGCTTCGATGCGCTGCGGCCCAACACTCGTTCCGACCGGCGCACGCCGCGGGCCTTCCCGCCGGAAGTGCTACAAAAGGCAATTGCTTTGCGAGAAGAGCAACCTGCACGCACTACGCCGATGATCGTGGAACTGCTCAAGCGCGACCCGGAACTCAAAGATGTGAGCGGGTTGAACGCCCATACCCTGACCACCCATCTGCGCCAGCAAGGCAAAACCCGGCGCCTGCTAGCTGAGAAACCACGCAGCTACAAGCGTTTTGAGCGGGAGCACACGAATGCCCTTTGGCAGGGAGATGCCATGGTTGGCCCCTGGCTACCCGACCCAAACGCCCCCAGCAAGAAAAGGCGAGCGCACCTGTTCTGCTTCCTGGACGACCATAGCCGCCTGATCCCCTATGCAGAATTCTTCTTCGACGAGGCCCTGCCGCGCCTGGAGCGGGTGCTGAAAGTGGGCATCCTGCGCCGTGGGCTGCCCAAAGCACTGTATGTGGACAATGGCAAAGTCTACGCTGCTCACCAGTTCGAGGCTGCCTGCGCCAGCCTGGGCATCCGCAAATGGCACACTGCGCCCTATGCGCCAGAATCGAAGGGAAAAATCGAGAGGTATTTTCTGAGTGTACGCCTTCAGTTCATGCCCGAAGTGGAAGCCTCCGAGATCGCCACCCTGGCCGAACTGAACGAGTCCTTCTGGGCCTGGCTCGAACTCATCTACCACCAAACCAAGCATTCTGAAACCGAGCAAACCCCGCTGGAACGCTTCCGGGATGGGCTGGCCGAAGTGCGCAGCGCTGATCCCGACACCCTGCGCAAAGCCTTCCTCTGGCGCGAAAATCGCAAAGTGCGCCGTGACGGGCGCATCGAACTGCAAGGCAACACCTACCAGGTGCCAACTCATCTCTCTGGGCGCAAGATCGAACTGCGCTTCGACCCTTTTGACCTTTCCAACCTCGAAATCTGGCTCGATGGCAACAACCTGGGCAAAGCTGCCATCACCCAGCAGGGCCGCGAAAGGCATATCGCCGTGGAACGCCTCTCTGCTCAGACCCCAGAACCGGCCAAACCCAAGTCATCCCTCGACTACCTCGCCGCTCTGCGCCAGGAATACCAGGAAAAACTGCGCAAAGAAGCCGGGCAGCTTCAGTTTGCCCGCCTGCTGCACGCCAACAACCCGCCCACCGAACTCCAAACTGGGGAGCAAACCCATGATTGACCTCTACTACGGCTTTTCTCGCCTGCCCTTCACCAAAGATATCCCCGCTGAGATGCTCTTCGATGCCGCTGGCCAAACCGAGCTTTGCGTCCGCCTCGACTTCCTCCTCAAGCAGCGCGGCATCGGCCTGGTCACCGGTGAGACCGGTTCCGGCAAATCCACTGCCATCCGCCGCTTTGCTGCCTCCCTCGATCCCTCTCGCCACGCCGTCATCTACCTCTCCAACCCTGTCCTCGGCCTTTCCGGTATCTATCGCGACCTCTTGGCTGCCCTTGGACACGAACCCCCCTTTGGCAAACCCAAAACTGTCGCCCGCATTCGCTCTGCTTTCCACGAACTGCTCCACACCAAGCATCGCCTGCCCATCGTTATTCTCGACGAAGCTCATTTGCTGCCCCCTACCGTCTTTGAACCCCTACGCCTGCTCTTCTCCACCGAAATGGATAGCCAATCCCTCGGCGTCCTTCTTCTCGTCGGCCAGCCCGATCTGCGCCGCACCCTGCGACTGGCCCCCCATGAAGCCTTCTACCAGCGCATCACTATCCACTACCACCTTTCACCCCTCGATCTTGCCCAGACCATTGCCTATGTCCGCCATCATATCCAACTCTCTGGCTACAAAGCTGGTATCCTCTTCACCGACGATGCCTTGGCTCGCATCTACGAATCCACCAAGGGCGTCCCGCGCCTGATCAATCGCCTCTGCGATATGGCGCTGATTGTGGGCATGGTCGAGAAAAAGCAAATCCTCGAAGAATCCGCTATCCGCAAGGCCCTCGCCGATCTTGAACAGGGCTGAAATCTACAGCAATCGGGCTGCCCCATCCGGAGCAGCCCGTTCTTTTTCCCTTCCCATGCTACAATTTATTCAAGACAAACACCACCATTTATTCAGGACGCTAACAGCATAGCTGTACTGATACAGCCGCTTGACCACTAACATCCGCAATGCTACTTCCACTGGCGTTGATTGCCGCCCCGTCTCTAACGTTTTCGGGCTCCGTTTGGATAGAGCGCCTTTGATCAACTGATATAACTCTTCATCTTCAAGATAACCATCTATCTTTGCCAGAATCGGATCCATTGCGGGAAAATGTACAGCAATTTCGTCAAAAAGCTTGTCAACTGGGTAACGTTCGCGTAACATTGGGGGTAGCCTCATTGGGAAAAGTTTGGCCTGGTAACCATCCTTTTTACCAAAGAGGCTTTCATTTTGTCAATTGTTAATGTACCGTGGTGCGCGTTTCGCACCAGAAACTATCTATCAAATCTAGAATAGGATTAGCACCAACCCAACCAAGTCCACCTCCAAATACTACGTTTGATGTCTTTCCAATAGCTGTACTTGGGAAAAAAAGACTAAGTCCGGCCGTAGTGACTGAAACTACTAAAGGAACGCCAATTGTTATGGGGCTGCCAACAAAGTGGCAAGACAGATTCTACCCTTTTTCGCCTGTCTATGGATGAAAGTGATAAACTCAGTTCTCATAACAATAGCGTATAAGCAGGCTAAAAAGTTCCTTTTCGCCCTACAGATCCTCCAACAATCATTACCAGCATAAGCAAAATGCCAATGAATATTACAATGCCAAAAACCACTACCCCGCCATTTGTCCGTATCGCAGCATAAAAAGCCATTGCAATTGTGGCTACGCTCCCAGACATGGTTGCTCGTAACATTCTCTTGCGTTTGACACCAAAAGCTACAGACTCATAAGATGTATAACACCACAGGGCAATTATAAAGACTATAATCAGGCTTTCCATTTATCTATTCCCCAAGTTAATGGTTATGAAGCCCATATTTATCTTTTGACCCAATAAACCGAGCATAGTAAAAATGCCTCCCTGTGGATTATGTGCATATTGAGATCCAATCGCATCAATCCCTGCATCTGCCAGGCCCAGGAATGTTGCTTGCCCTGCTGTAGAAAGAAATAGTGATGTAGCCGATGTCTCCGCTATCGTAATTTCTAGTTTATCCTCCTGATACGAAATTACGTTGTTTTTCGCCAAGAAATCAGATGTCACGGTTGTGGCGGCAGAACCCCAGCTTAGTCCACTTTCAATCGGGTTAAGAACCACTACAAAGAACCTGTTACCTGCAATAAAACCGACCGGTCCACCTTCTGGCCCCGCTAATAATCCTAAACCGCTTGCACCTACTTCAATAACAGCTCCAGTTGAACTCACTGCAAAGGCACTATCCGCTAACGTCACAGAAACATCATTCCACCAAACGGGTGAGCTCATTGTGTTATGAATTTTATAAGGAAGCATACCCACATTTGATTTGATAGACTCCCAATTTGACTGGGGCGTGCCACTGCACCATATTTCGCCAGACACATTAACGCACCACTCATTATTGTCATTCGATAGGGCAGGTTCCGCGTCTTTTCTCCTTAAATCTGCAAGCCTTTGTAGTTTCCAAGCGTCGTCTGGACCTCCCCCGCTGCAATCTGGGCAAAGGTCAGCGTGTCCTGACGGATCGATCCGATTTAGAGGATACTAACAAACAAGATGCTCACAATGGGGCATTCAAGAACAAGTATATCAG
>CAZVRZ010000255.1:0-5428 GCA_964629965.1 uncultured Anaerolineaceae bacterium | reverse complement strand
TATTCGATAAATTTTTAAGGTTCTACCTCTTGACTTCTAATAGCAGGTCTTTCTGCTTAACTATTTTTTATTCAAAATCTGCAACAGGTCAGCCAGGCGCACACCAACCAGGCTGGGAAAAACCACCTCCGCCTTGGCAACTCGCTCGGGCGGCCCCAGCCCCACCGTACGAAAACCACCCGCCAGCGCCGCTTCGATCCCAGCGTCGGCATCTTCCACAACCACGCAATCTGCTGGAGGCAAATTTAGCTGAGCAGCCGCATGCAAGAACAAATCGGGGGCCGGCTTCTGGCGCTCTACACTGTATCCATCCGAAACTGCGTCCAACAAAGAGGCAATACCAAGGCGGTCGAGCACTTCTCTGGCATTTTTACTGGCAGAACCGAGGGCGGTTTTCAAACCTGCAGAACGAATCTCTTGCAGCAGCAGACGCGCTCCGGGCAAAACATCTGCAGAGGTAATCTGTTTTAGCGAAGCCAGGTAATATTGATTTTTCTTCTCCATGATCTGCTGCATTTTTTCTTCCGGAAGAAGCCGTCCCTTGAGGATCAAGAGCAAGGACTCCCGGCGCGGCACTCCCCGCAGAGCCTCATTATCCTGGCGTGTAAAAGAGAAGCCTTCTTCATCCGCCAGGCGTTTCCAGGCCTGAAAATGATATTCGGCCGTGTCGGTCAATACACCATCCAGGTCAAAGATAAAGCCGCGCAACTTATCTGTCCTCCTCCACCTGGTGGATATCCACCTGCTGCAGCACATTTCGCCAGATAAACTTGAAGGAAAGGCGTTTCCAATGAGATGGCAGGTGAGGCGTGATTCGCCAGCCATCTTGATCCAGGCGCAGGCCAGCAAAGCCAAAAACAATGGCCTGCCAGGCTCCGGCTGCCGAGGCAGCATGAATGCCATCCCGGGCATTGCCGCGCACATCCCGTAAATCCGCCCGCACGGCACGGATGAAATGCTGGTAAGCATCATCCGGTTCGCCCACTTCACAAGCCATGATGGCCTGGATGGAGGGCCCTAAGGAAGAGCCAAAGGCATGGTCGGTGCGGGGGGTATAATAATCGTAATTGACCCGTACGATTTCTGGGGGATAATCGCGCAGCAGGTAGAATAACATGAGCACATCCGGCTGCTTCAGGGCCTGCGTCTCGTTTGCGCCTTCAATGCCAAAGATCACTTGAACCGAACGATCACGCGGTTCCATCGCAGCCAGGTCCACATCTTTACGCTGGAAATAGCCCTCAAATTGCTCGATCAAACCGTTCTCCGCAACCGGTAGATACATCTTGTCAATCACCTCATTCCAATGAGCCAG
Organism: uncultured Anaerolineaceae bacterium; assembly: GCA_964629965.1. Classification (GTDB taxonomy): domain Bacteria; phylum Chloroflexota; class Anaerolineae; order Anaerolineales; family UBA4823; genus CAZVRZ01. The sequence continues at coordinate 4,113 of CAZVRZ010000255.1, read as the reverse complement.
GCGAGAGGCGGACAAATCCAGCCGCTTGACCAGATCATCTGCGCGGGACGGATGTTCCCGGTGCAGCCAGTCCAAGATACTTAAGGCGGTCCGCAAATTCCATTGCGCCATTCGGTTCGTGAAGAAATTGTTATTGACGCTTTCGTGATATTCATCCGGGCCGATCACATCGTTATATTCATAACAGCCGCTCTGCACATCCCATTCGGCGCGCGAGGCCCAGAACCTGGCCGTATCCAGGATCAACTCAGCGCCTTTTTCGACCATCCAGGCATCATCTGCAGTCACTTTCCAGTATTGGAACGCAGCGTAAGCAATATCGGCGGAAATATGGATCTCAATATCGCCTGTCCAAATACGCACCATCTTGGTTGGATCGGCAAAATGCGGCACCCAGGTTGGGGTAACCTCATCGCCAGTATCAGCGCTTTCCCAGGGGAATTGAGCACCTTCGTAACCGTTGGCTTGCGCTTTGCGCCGCGCACCGGGCAGGTTGCGGAAACGGTAATTGAGCAGGTTGCGAGCGATGTGCGGCGCGGTGTAGATAAACAAGGGCAGCATAAAGATTTCTGTATCCCAAAAAGCATGCCCTCGATAACCAAAGCCGGAAAGCGTCTTGGCGCCGATGTTGACCCGATCGTCATGGCGAGGCGCGGCGATCAACATCTGGAACAAGTTAAACCGGATAGCAAGCTGAGCTTCGTCATCGCCTTCGATGAGCACATCGGTGCGTTCCCATTCTTGCCGCCAGGCATCCACGCTGGCATTCAGCGCGGCCGGCCAGTCCACCACCTGGCGAAGGCGCGCCACGGCCGCAGATTGGATCACAGAGGCATCGGGGATGGCAGGCATATCCCGCGAGGTGACCATGACAACGAATTTATCCACAATAATGGCGCTGCCCGGCGAAGAGCGGAATTTGAGCACCGCGGTGGGCGCGTTGGGCACGTCCCAGAATTCCCGCGCCACGCCTCGGCCGACCACTGCCAAAACACGCATCGCCAGCGCCAGGTCAATCTGCGATTGCCGGGTGCGGTTATGCATACAGATCACGCCATCGCACTGCTCTTGAGAAACCCAACGCCAATGAGCCAGCCCTTCGTTATCCATGTCGCCCTTCAAGAAGGCGCGAATTTCAACCGTACCCTCAAATTCCGGAACAACCCGGCAGCGAACGCCTGCCAGGTATTGGTCGGCAAGCGAGGCAAAGCGTTCGAAAGTGATGGTGGCCAGCCGGCCTTGTGGAGAACGCCAACGAATCTCACGCTTCAACAAGCCGGTGCGCAGGTCTAAAGATTGCTCAAAGGCCTCGATCGAACCTCTATCCAGCGAAAAAAGCTCCCCATCCAGTACAACCTGCAGCGGGAGCCAATCGGGAACGTTCGCCAATTCGGTAAAAACAACCGGAGCCTGATCGAAAACGCCATGAATGAAGGTTGCCCGGCTATCGCCTAGATATCCCTCTTCGAAAGCGCCTCGCGTCGAGAAATAGCCGTTGCCAATGGTGAAGACAGTTTCCTGATGGTGAAGGCGAAGCGGATCAAATTGATCGTTTTTTATCGTCCAGTTAACATCCGACATGGCTGGCCAAACTCCTTGGGAGGGTTAATGGAGAGCACTAATTATTATTCTACCCACAAATGACAAGCAAGTCCACTTCACGAGTGTTCCTTTAGCCAGGCCGCCAGCTCGCCCAGGTTGGAGAAAATGAAGTCGGGTTGGTGGGCCGAGGGGCCGGCAGCCGCCAGGTCTGCCAATTGTGTTTCGCCGCTCAAGACCAACACAGTGGTAATACCGGTCGTGCTCCCCAGAGCAATATCTGTATAGAGCCGGTCGCCGATCATGGTCAAGCGCGACAACGGCAAACCCAGCTTTTGGGCCGCCATCTCAACAATCAGACGATTCGGCTTGCCTATCACCACATCGGGTGCGCGCCCGGTGGAGACTTGCACGAAGGAGATCATCGCGCCGATATCCGGCATATAACCATCCGGCGCGGGGCAGTTGATATCGGGATGGGTAGCCAGATAGGGTACGCCAGAGCGCGCCAGATTGCACAGCTTCCACAGCTTGGCATAGGTCAGGGTGGTATCGAAGCCCAAGACGATCCAATCCGGCTGGTCTTCAACCAGCTCAAACCCGGCCTGGCGAAATTCATCTTCCAGGCTGGGCGTGCCAACCACGTACAAGCGAGCGCCAGGCTGAAGGCCAGACAAATACTGCACGGCGGCCTCGCCAGAAGTGAGCACTTTGCTGTCTGGGATAACTAAACCCAGGCGGCTGATTTTCTTGGCATAATCGCTGCGATTCTTGGAAGAATTATTGGTTAAAAACAAATAATCTTGCCGGAGCGCAGTGATCTGTTCGATGAACTCCAACGAACCATCCAAAAGACGGTCGCCCAGATAAAAAGTGCCATCCATGTCGAGCAGAAAGCATTGTGTTTGAAGCAAAGGATGAGGCAAAAAACGCTCCTTTCAGTCGCGATTCAAAGGCCATAGTTCGATGATATCACGAAACCTGGCGCGACCATACGGTGAAAAATGTAGCAAGCAGCTAAGCAAACAGGTACTGCTTTAAGGTCTCGATCTGGGATCTGCGAAAATCACGGACAACTTGTAAGCTTAACCCGGCCAGGTCAAAGCCATGAAATGCACCCGGAACAATATAAGTCCTACAGGCAATCCCGCGATCCCGTAATCGCTGCCCATAAGCTATATCTTCATCATAGAATAAGTCCAGGGTTCCAACGCCGATCCAGGCAGGCGGCAAACCAGCCAGATCATTACACCGTGCCGGCACAGAAAAAGGCGGGACTACAGCCGCACCACATTCAATACCCAAATATGACTCCCAGCCAAAGCGGTTACTTTCCTGGCTCCAGAGCAAGTGATTCTGTTGAACGGGCCCGGTGCGGATCGATGTCCTGTCATCCAGCATGGGATAGACCAATAACTGGAGAACCGGATGGATTTCGCTCAGCTCTTGTGTAAATTGTGCCAGGGCGGCTGCCAGCCCACCTCCGGCGCTCGCACCCCCAAGCGCAATCCGGTTGGCATCAATACCAAGTTGCTCGGCATGTGAACATACCCACTCTAGCGCGGCATAACTCTCTTCCATGGCACTCGGGAAGGGATATTCCGGGGCATGCTGATAGTCAACGGAAACAACCATGATACCCAATTCACGAGCATATTGGATGCAACAAGGATCATCTTGTTCGGGCTTGCCAAGAATATACCCACCGCCGTGTAACCAGAGTAACACGGGCGCTGAGGAGACCATTGATTGGGGTCGATACATCCGCAGACGGATCTGTGCATTGCGAGACTGCCCAGCAATGAAGACATTTTTTACAAGAATGTCCTTGGGTGTTTTTTGTATCCAGGGCAACCGGATGAAAAAGCGATACCAGCGAAGATTCCGTGAATTAAAAGTTATCTGCGGAATCATCCCGGCTGCTCTTTGAAGTTCCGGATGGATTGTTTCAATCTGAGGCTTAGCCATGATGACCAACCTGTCTCCTTCATCGAGTAGGGTGCGGTTAGCCGCCCTCTTACACCCCCGAACATGCGGGGCCGTATCCGGCGGTTCATAAAACAGCACACGTTTCTTGATACCAGGCTTTCGGGCTCTTCAGTCCTGAGTTTCGCCAGTAAATATTGCTCCCATTCTACACCCCTATCTGCGTTGTCGCTAAAGAATTCGCCGAAGTTGAAGAGTACATCCAGTACTTTCAGAAGCTTTTCTACAAGAAGACCTGGCGAGGGTGAATCTGCAGCCTTTACGGAAGAAGAACCTGGCGACTGGATCTCTCCCTGGCGCGCGCCGGGTTATTCCGATCGGCATGGCATACTTTGGTGAAGATGACGATGTTGCTATGCAACGCATCTACTCCGGCGATTCCCCGCTGCCGCCCGACCTCATCACGATTGGATCAAGGAGTTGTGTAAGATTATATTACCTTGAAGCCGATTTCTTTCAAATAATCAAAAGTTGGATCATAAAATTCACGCTTGCGTGTTGGATCCTCATCACTGCCCTCAGGCACAACAAGGACCATCCCTTGTCGTGCCCGCGTTAGTAATACTCGGTAAGCGTTCTTAAGATAAA
>CAZVRZ010000254.1:860-5459 GCA_964629965.1 uncultured Anaerolineaceae bacterium | reverse complement strand
ATACGAAACCACCTACCACACCTACCCGCTGCAAGAAAAGAATGCACTCAACCAGATTACCAGCTATGGATTTGGCAATGATGGCTGTGGCGCGGTGGGCATTGGTTACCGGCTGGGCCTGCCGGTCAGCGTCACCGACGCCAACGGGGTGCTCACCAAGGTGTGCTACGATGCCTTCGGGCGCCTGACCAAAGTGATCAAGAACGGCGACGATACCCAATGGCCACCATGCCCAAGTTTCAGCGCCTCAATCGCAGCGTAGCGGCGCCGATCTTTTTCTGAGAGCGTAGCGTAATACTTCTTCATCGCTTGTTCAACGCGTCTGCCACTATAGCTGTAGGTATCATTGGTGGTAACAATTTTAATACCGCAAACGATTATGCGGGCAGAACAAAAGATTACCAGCTAGCAGCCTGTCGGAGAGACAAGTAATTTTATGGTAAAAGCGGCCCTGCGGGGGCAAAAAGGCCGTTGATTTCGGCAAAACAGGTGTAGCAGAGAGTGTTTCAAGGGAAACTCATCTCCTTCCGGCTGATGACGGGCGCGCTAAATGAGCCCATTGGCGAGAAACAAGGCATGCATGCGCTTCAGATTGAAAGCCAAACAAACCAGGCTCCATTCCCCAGCGACGGACTTCAGCCCACGCAAAGAAAACTGGCGAAAGCCGAGAACTTCTTTGATGATGCCAATGACTGGCTCAACGGTGCATTTTCGTAAGCGATAAATTTCCTTGCCAATCTCGGTAGCCAGTTTGTAGGCCATTTTCTCTTTGGGACTGGCATCAGAAGAAGGCTCAGCAGGCGCTTGTCCAAGCAAGGTATCGACGGTTTTGTAGTGTGGTTCTCGGCCAGTTGCAATGTACGGTTCAATGTTCCGTTGCTCCAATGCGATGATGTTGTGTTCGCTGAAAAAGCCATTGTCCAGCGCTGCGCCTTCCGGTTGTCCAAGTTCTGGAGACAAGGCATCCAGGGTAGGTTCTGCTTCACGCTTATCGTTGGGATGATTGGAGAGTGAGGTGGCCACAATCAACATCGTATCCTGGGTCACAGCCACCTGGGCGTTGTAATGCTGGTCATACCCATTGTTGGTGCTGTTCTTCATGATCCGTGAATCTGGATCGGTGAAGTTGTATTGGTCTTTCTCATTCGGCCCTGCTTGGGGAGGTTCTGGTGGTTTGCCACCTGGCTTTTTGCCTTGCTTTTTGGCTTTTTCATCACGAGCTTTCATCTTGGCGTCGTAGTCCGCCTTTTCCTGCTCATAGCGTTCTTTCGCACGAGCCTCCAGAACCGCTTTGGCATTGGCCAGGTTTTCCAAACGCGCTTTTCGAAACGCAATTTCGTCTTCAATCACCAGCCCTTCTGGGAGGATGGCTTCTCCCTGGTCTGCTTGTTCGCCCAGTTCAAACAACTGCTTCACTTCGTCTTGCAATTGCTTTTCCAGTTCAACCAGACGACCATAACTCACGGCTTTGCTTTTCGACGCATCGGCATGAATTTTGCTCCCATCCAGACTAAGGTTGCCTACCTTCAATATCCCGGCCAGTTTTGCCAGCAGCAATATCTCAACAAACAATCCTTGTAACTCGGGCAAAAATGTCTTCCGAAAGTGGGCTATTGTGTCATGGTCTGGATGAAGTCCGCCAGCCACATAGCGAAAGCCCAAATCCTCATAGGTCGCTTTTTCGATTTTCCGCGAACTGAACTTGCCAGTGGCATACCCATAAAACAACAGGGAGAGCAAAACCGATGGCGCTATGGCTATTCCGCCAACCGCCTTGTATCTCTGATAGATTGCCCCCAAGTCTAATTGGCTTACAACATCCACAACAAAGCGCGCCAGGTGATTCGCTGGCAGTGCTTCCCCAAGACGGATTGGTGTGTTCGCCGTCGTTTCGTAATCGGCTTGTTTGAATTTTCGGCTCATACCACTCAGTTTACCAAATAATTCTGGTTCTCCGACAACCTGCTAGCCGGGCTATGTCATGTAAAATTGCTGCCAAGCGGATTAAGATGATCTCGTGCTCGGTAAGACCATGATTTTCATAAGCCAGGATTCTTAACGCGTATGCCTCAACGTGGAGCGAGTGAAGCACAGCAAACTCCCAGTCTTTTCTCCAAGGATGTTTTATCTCAAAATCAGCATGTTTGCCCTTGAGACAATCAATCAAGTGCTGGCGGGCGTCGTAGAGGATATCTGATGGCATAAGCTCTCTGTAACTTACTGTCCGAATTATACTCCTTGCCCCGGCCTGTGCCCGGCGTTATAATCATCTTGAATACAGGAGATTGGTATGAAATCTTTGGACAGAACTACCATTTTGAATATCATCCATCAGGAAATGCCAACCCTGCGGCAGCGCTTTGGCGTCGAGCAGCTTGCTTTGTTTGGTTCTTTTGCCCGCGATGAAGCTTCCGAAAACAGCGATATTGACCTGGTTGTCTCGCTGGCAAAACCGCTTGGTTTTGCCTTTGTCCAGTTAGCCGACTATCTTGAAGAAAAACTTGGCCGCAAGGTAGATTTAATTACAGCAACCACGCTTGAAATGGGTATCACTGACCCCCGCCGAGCGCATATTGTCAAAGACATTCAGGAATCACTGATCCATGTCTAAGGACCGGCGTGAGCAAGATTATTTACTGGATATTGAAGAGGCAATCCGGCGCATCCTTGAATACACCGCGAGGATCACTTGGGACGAATATTTTCGTGATTATAAGACGCAAGATGCTGTAGTTCGCAACCTTGAAGTGATTGGCGAGGCAACCAAGAACCTTTCGGAAGAGTTTCGCAACCAGCGTCCGGATATTCCATGGCGAGATATGGCCGGGACGCGTGATCGCCTGACACATCACTATTTTGGGATCAATCAGGAAATCGTCTGGCAGATCGTTGAACATGATTTACCAGGGCTTAAAGAACAAATCGAGCAGGTGATCCATGATGCTTTTGGAGGAGATTCCTGATTGGCCCTCTTCACCCACGCCAAGCGCCATACTCAGCGCCAATGACCGCATGAAAAGCGAAACCCCGCTCGCCGCCCGTATGCGCCCGCGCACCCTTGACGAATACATCGGCCAGGAGCATATCCTTGGCCCGGACAAGCGGCGATGCGTAGCATCGCACTGCGCACGCGCCATCGAGGCCGACCGGCTGTTTGCCTCCATCATCTTGTGGGGGTCGCCGGGGACGGGCAAGACCACGGCATTCGCAAGCGGATGCTTAGGCCCAGATTGCCTACACCACCAAGCGACCGTTCTTTGGTCGCCAGCCACTTCGAGACGCGCAAGCCATCTTCTTGCGCCGCTCTCGGCGTGTGCTGGAGCATGAGTACATGCTTTGGCAAGGCCGAGCTGCGCCAAGCGCTGTACTCAGCGCCGGTCATCGAGCGTGCCCAGGAACGGCGCCGGATGTACCAGCAGAAGACCATCCTGTTCGTGAAGGATGTGCTAGAAACACTTAATTGCACCAAGGTTTTGCCGATATGACTCACAAGGAAACGACAAAAGTCAAAACAAAAAAACACTGTTCCACAAAGCCGGATAAGCGGATAATCTGATGCTGATACTTCATACTCATTGGCAGGCTCCCCGTCTACCTGCAGAAACGGGCGCCGTACTTTTCTGGGCTGAGACCAACGAAGCCCCGTCGCCCACCTGGCAGCGCGGGCGGATTGCCGCCAACCCCAAGCCCAAAGATCACCCCTTCTGTGCTCCATTCTCGGCTTTAGAGCTGATCCTGGGTCGCAAGGGCGGTAATGAAAGCGCCATTACTCTGCGCCTGCCCACGACCCGTACTGGCCCGCTGCCATCGTCGGGATTAATTCACAATTGGGAGCTGGATACTGATACATCGCCCTCACTGGCTCCGTGGGTGATGACAGGTTTATGCTTGCCGCCGGTGGAGGCGTTGCCGCTGCTGGTAAATTTGCCCGAATTGGACGCCGAAGACACCCTGTTTGTTCTGGGCACGGACACCCTCTTCTGGAGTAGTGCCGCCGCCCTGGCCCTGGAAACCCTGGCAGCACAAAAACTGATCCCTATCCTGGTTCCTGCTGATCTGGCAGGCCAAACCTTCCACGCCCGCTGGTTGCCCATCCTGGATGCCCCCAAAGACAGCCAGCGCCTGGCGCGGCTCGAAGCAGCTATGCCGCCCGTTTGCCGTGCTGCGGTCACCACTTCGACCGCTGCCCCCCTCTCCCCGCGCACACTTCTGACCAGCTTTCTGAACCTCACCTGTGATGCCTTTGCTCGCCAGGCAGGGCGCGCTGCTGCTCCGCGCTTTTCGCGCCATGATGATGCGCCCGTTTATCGCTGGCTGGAAGCGCTTTTTGACGATAATCCCATCGTTAAAACATCCCCCGCTCAATTGCAGGCTCTAGCGAACAGCCATCGCTTGTGGCTGCGCAACTTAAACGTCGCCGGCGACGACGCTTTCCGCATCGCCTTCCGTCTCGAAGCCCCCGCTCAACAAACCCAAACCGCCGTTTGAAGCGTACTTGGAATCATCATACCAAAGCGAATCACCATACCACAAAGTATCGACACCGTTTGTCAATTTACTATTCGGATCATTGTATACATCAACACCTCTATGCCAACT
>CAZVRZ010000254.1:0-850 GCA_964629965.1 uncultured Anaerolineaceae bacterium | reverse complement strand
GTTTGCTGATTTCAGCAGGCGATGTTTGGAAAAAAGCCGGCAGCGTGCTCACCGCGCTGGGCCGCCGTTTCGAGCAGCCGCAAGAGAAACTGCTGGCAGGGTTGGGCTACGCCGCGCGCCTGTTCCCGCCAGTGACGGAAAGCCTGAAAAGCAAACGTCCCGACCAACTGGCGCTCAATACTCAGGGAGCCTACACCTTCTTACGCGAAACTGCGCCGCTGCTGGAAGGGGCCGGCTTTGGCGTCTTGGTGCCGCCCTGGTGGAATAAGCCCGGCGCCCGCCTGGGCGTACGCCTGAAGCTGGAGAAAAAGCAAAAACAAGGCAAAGATGCGGTTGCCAGCGGCAAGCTAACCCTTGAGAACTTGGTCGCCTATCAATGGGATATGTCACTGGGCGAAACGACCCTGACCGAAGAAGAATTTCGCTCCCTGGCTGCGCTAAAAACTCCGTTGGTACAGGTGCGCGGCCAATGGGTGCAGCTTGATTCCGAGCAGATCGAAGCCGCTATCCGTTTTTGGGATAAGCAAAAAATGACCGGCGAGATGGGCCTGCTGGAAGTGATGCAGTACGGGCTGGGCGGGCAAACAGCCCAGGGCGGCCTGCCCATTGACGGCATTGTCGCTGATGATTGGGTCAGCGCATGGCTGCAAAAATTCGATCAAACCGACCGTCTGGAGCAGCTGGCGCAGCCGGCTGGCCTGAATGCTCAACTGCGCCCTTACCAGTTATACGGCTATTCATGGTTAGATTTCTTCCGGCGATGGGGTTTGGGCGCCTGTCTGGCCGACGACATGGGCCTGGGCAAGACCATCCAGACCATTGCGCTGCTGCTGGGTGAACAGGAAGCCCT
>CAZVRZ010000253.1:0-5471 GCA_964629965.1 uncultured Anaerolineaceae bacterium | reverse complement strand
ATCTGGACACCTGTTTTAAGTCATTTGATTTATAAGTCAATTGACTTAAATTATAACATATCCCACCTTGAAAATCTATGCAACTGTCGAGTCGTGTGCATGTCAATTTGGGGGCGAGTTATAGGCGGTTTGCCAGCGGGTATCGAACCGCCCGCTCATGTAGGCAGCACGAACGGGGAGCAAACGTTCAGCGCCGATACGGCTCCAGCGCATCCCGGCCTGAGCAAAACGGTCTTTGAAACGTTTTCCACCGCTTTCGACCATTCCGCTGCCAATAACCCAGCCATCAGAACGCAAATCCAAGTATTGCATGCGGTGGTGGTAGTGAGTGAAATAACCAGACTGATCGTGTAGCTTCTCTTTGGCGTTGGGACGTTGATCCGCCAAGTCCAGGATCGTTTGGGCAATACGATCGGCATGGCCTTGGAACAGCGGGGTTTCCTGTTGTTTGAACCAACGACTTGCTTCAGGAGCGCCTTCACCAAAGGCCAGATGAGCAGCCGCAGCCAGGTGTTCGGTGGCATGATACCAGTCCACCACTTGATGCGCATCGTAGAAATAATCTGCGACCAGGTTCCAAATCCAAACTGCGCCATCTCCCACAACCTGGGTATCACTTGCCTTGTGCCAAGCCCGCCGCTTTGCCTCGGTCCACATTTTCTTACCAAAGGGTTCCGGACCGCCCAGGTGACTGGTATAGGAGAGTTCACGAGCATGGGCCAGGTCAATCCAGTCCATCGTCTCCGGGTCCAGGGTTGGCGCTTGTTCTACCTTAAAAAAACAGCCAACTTTCAACTCCTTCCAGTCTTCCCCACGAATATAGATCATGGTCCCGTCCATCGAAGCCCCCAAACGCACATCTGATTTTGTCTCCACCTGGCCGGTTGCTTGACTTTCCACGATCCCATTGGCCCGCTCATCTTCCTGGGCTTCCACTTGTTTCAATGCTTCCCCCCAATGCTGGGTCAATCGCCAGACACTGTTTTCTGAGATCTCAATCTGCGCCAGTTCCATCAACGCTTCCTGCGCTTCGCTAAACGTCAGTTTGGCGCTATACTTCACCGCCAACCGGGCAACACCTTCGCTCCAGTTCTTGTCATTCAGCCGCAGTTGCCGATCCAGGGGGAAAAAACCGCTCCTTGCACTTCGGGCAGTAGTAGTAACCTCGCTCTACATCCAAATTCCCCGTCCGGCTCTCCACTCGTGTGCGCTTTTTGCCTTTGTAACGCATTTCCGCTCCGCATTTGGCGCACCTCGGCCCTGGCGCTGGCGTCCGCTCAGCCTGGTTCTCGATCGCTACCTGCGCAATCTCTTGCCCAAATTCCTTGCGCAGTTTCAATGCGATATCCTCTATTTGTGTCAAATCTGGCTGCGGATTCTGCTCTTCCCATTCCAGATACTCATCAATCGCTTCGGCTGCTTTAGCTAAAAGCCGGGCTCGTTTCGCTTCCTTGCTCTCCATTTGGGCTGCCTCCTGTAAAGGTTTCTGGCAACCCTATTTTCTCACATTCCGCGCCCCAAAACTGACATGCACTCGTCGAGTCTCAATTATAGTGAGACTGTCTCGCAGATAATGCGACTGAGTCTCAGATATATTGAGACAAAATGAAATAAAGGAAATATTGGGTGCGATCATCATTTTTTACTCTTGGGAGAGGCTAGAATCTCGCTTAAAATTTTTATCGTTTGGCAGGCTCAAAAAATTTGTCTCAATATATCTGATGCGTTTTTCAATTCATCTCAATAACTGTGAGACTCAGTCTCAACATCTTTGAGACAAATCGCCGTTTTACGCTTTGTCAGTCTCAATATCTATGAGACGCGACAGCAACTCCACAAGCAGCCAGGTGATCAATCTGCTGGTTTACGTCCACCCCGTTGCGCACTTCCTGTTCGCTGCGATTACGCTCCGGCATCTTGTTGTTCCTGGCGATATGCTTCGATAACAAACCTTGCTTCTTCGTAGCTCAGTTCATTGCATCCCAGTAGGGTCGTTAGGGATTTGTGAAGTTCTCCGAGTACTCTTCATCTGCTCTCTAGTACGTGATTGACTTTCCCCACTTGGATCAACTGTATCCTGGTCTTTTTCTGTAGAAAATCGCGGAGTTTTTGACCCCGCTTGCGGCGCTGTGCGTAGCGGAAGATCGCCTTTTGGCTGACCTGGTAACGCTCGAAAGCCGCTTCAAAAATGTGCGCCAGTTCTTCCCCGTGGAAGTTATAGAAAATATCCTCATTCGAGAAAATATCCACCAGGATTTTCTCCAGCTTGGGTGTAGAGATGCCTTCTACTTTTTGATGCGGAGACTGGCTAAGCAGGGATGTTATGACAATGCTGTCGGAGCGGGGCAAAACATATCGTTCGAAGGTTAACCGGTCCGGTTGTAAAAAGACCCTGCCGATCCAGCGAGTGTTCAGGAAGTTGAAAATCGATTCGGAGGCATCCTTTTCAGTTTCCAGAATGACCTGGCTTTGGCCAGGCTGGTGCAGCATAAACTCATGCAGGAGGCGCGTTTCCCAGATCAGGGTTTCGGCATAGGGAAATGCCGTTTTTACCTCATGATCAATCTGGCGCAGTTCAGCAGAAAAAGATGGCGTGAACTTCTTCAACGCATGAGGTGTATTGTGTCCGTTAGGGAATCGGTATGTCCCAGCATCCACAGGGATAATCTGGTCGCGCCGTTCCAGCGCATAGAGAATCCTGCGGAAAGCCGGTTCCGAGAGGGAAGGAGACCGTTTCTGGTAGAAACTACGCAGGTCCATCTTGCCAAAGAACTTGCGCCCAGAGAATGCGCTGTGTAGTTCAGGGAGGAACAAATTCAGTTCGTTCATTTTCTGTGTCTCCTTGTTTTCGCAATTCGTCACCAAAATTATCAAAGTGACAAATTACGAAACTCTACACATGTTATAACACTTAATTGGGATAGATGCTCGATAGACTCTCGCAACTTTTGATCAAGCCGTCCTAAATCTGCATTTTTAAATTACTCTGAGGGAAACCTTAGGTTTTTTCAGAGTAGTTTTTACCCTATTTTATTTGGAGCCTGCTGGTGGAAGTATTCCTGAGCATTGGTGTAGAACTGGTCAAACACCGCATTGATCGTGTCCAGATCTGACTGGCTGATCCCCCGGCTGACGATGGCTACCCAAGCGCGCATGGCATCTTCAACCCGCCCGGCGGCAGCCCGGCCTTCCCCAGTCAGTGACACGGTAACGCTGCGCCCGTCCGCCGTCGCGGGGACAACCGCCACGTACCCGGCCCGCTTCAGGGATTGGAGAGCCCGCGTGATATAAGCCTTATCAACTCCAACAGCGGCGGCAAGGGTGATCGGGTTGCGGGCCTCGCCATCGCGTAGTTCGAGCAGCAGCGGAGCCGTCCCGCTGGATATGCCGCTGCCCGCCAGCTCACGGTTCAAAAAGCGCTCTCCCATGCGGAATAACAGACTCACGTGCCGGTTGATCGACCGCATGGTGCTCAAGCCGCCTTCGAACGAGCCAGTCGCCCGCGCGTCTTAGCAGCCAGAACCGCCGCGATCGCCACGCCCACCACCGCTGAAAGCACCCAATCCAGCGGGGTGAAAAAGCCCGCCGCGGTCAGCAGGGTCCAGGTGCCGTAAGGAAGCAGCAGGAAAGAATTGGTGATCAGGCCGGGGTTGTAGGTGGGTTTGTCGCCCTGAAAAAGAATGGTATGCATGACATTGTTAATGATCAGCTCAAACCAGATCATCGAAAAGCCCAGCCAGGGCGCAACTGGGGCCAGGATGGCGCCCAAGATGACCATCGGCCAGGCGATCATCAGGTTCACCTGGAATACATAGCCTTCGTCCAATGGGTAGTCCGGGTTGGTCTTGGAGCCCATTGAGGTTTTGAGGTTAAAGAACTGTTTGAAACTGAGCGGAGACAGAACATACTCCTCCGCCTCATGTAGCATCAGCAGGGGCAGGTGCAACCACAGCAGCCATTGGTAGGCATCCATCGATGGGCGGAACCAGATTAGCAGGACGATCAACGGTGGTGCCAGGAATAGGGTGGCAGACTGCCAAAAACGGTTGATTTTACGGTAATCCATAGAATATTTCTCCTTCACATTCAAACCAGTCAGGGATAATCGTTGACTTGTCAACGATTATAAGCCCATATCGCTAACATGTAAACGAACCAGATAGTATGACATGCGACATAAGCCCAGAAGGATCATGGCCGTGCAGATGAAGTATTCACTGGAAGCCGTGGTATGTTCATAAAATTTCGACCAGAACCCATGGATGTTACAGTTTTACTCCATGTGAAACAATCCGCCCAAAAGTTTTCATCACCATTGAAAACTTTTGGGCGGATCAATGTTCTCGTGCGTATTGTATTGTGTAACATCACACAATAGCATTTATGGCGAGTAAAAACCCCCGCTCAATTTGCCTGGAAAATCCTACTCTTCGAAATACTTCGCCAGCAGCGTTCGGACGGCCGTCGCGACCTGCTTGCGCGTCCCAGGATCGGGAATACGTGCAATATCCAGCGCGACTTCTACTGCCTCAGGAGGCAGGTTCTCGGCGCTGGCAGCGTGGATGTCGAAGGCCTTGAGGGGTGGCCAGTCGGCCAGTTGTAAGAATTCATTCGGATTCACCCCAAAATGATCGGCCATCAGGATGCAGATATGCATGGCCGGTCGCCGTCCGATAAGAATCCGGCGAATAGCCTGATGATCCAACCCGGAGTCTAACGATGCCTCGCGGTAGGTTTCGTTCTTCTGCTCAAGGAGCTGATACACGCGTTTCCTGAGCGGCTCGGGGTCATAATCCTTCAGGCGTGTGGCAAGCCTGGATTTTGCGATCGGTACTTCCATCTGAGAGTCGCCTCCTGAAAGAACCTGCGTTAGAATCTTCACAGGTTCAAATCGTTGACGTGCAGCAACGCTCGCCAACCTTGAACACATTATAAACCACATTCACTGGAGGCATGTATGGATACAATACCCGCAACGCCCTACCGGGCGGTGGGCTACAAGCGAGTGTCCGCTCGCGAGCAAGTCGAAGGACACAGCCTGGATGCCCAAGAGGTGCACATCCGCACCTTTGTTCAAGCTCAGGGATGGACCCTGATGAAAATCTATGAAGACGCCGGCATTTCGGCCAAGAAAGGCAGCCACCGCCCCGCCCTGGAGCAGCTGCTCCGAGATGCCAAGACAGGCAAGTTTGACGTAGTTGTGGTGGATAAGATTGACCGCTTCTACCGTCACTTGGGCGGGCTGCTATCGGCTCTGGATCAGCTCAATTCATGCGGCGTCAGTTTTGCTTCGGTTCAGGAGAAGCTCGATTTCATCACGCCCTGGGGCAAGTTAATGCTGACTGTTTTGGGTATGCTCGCAGAAATTTATTTGGATAATTTGCGTCAAGAAACGAAGAAAGGACAACGTCAAAGGGCGCGCAAGGGGATGTGGATTGGCGGCATCCCGTTTGGGTACTGCAAAGGCTTAT
>CAZVRZ010000252.1:0-5477 GCA_964629965.1 uncultured Anaerolineaceae bacterium | reverse complement strand
TGTCAGTTTTCAGATATTTTGGGACTCATTTCACAATTTTTGGTACTGGATTTCACATATTTTGGGACTGAGGACGAGTGTGAAGTTGGCGATTGCATCCAGGCAAAACAGAGTTGCCTTCCCGTTCTTGCTGTAGTTTGAGCACATCCTCTCGCCACAACCACATAAAAGGCCCAGCCAAAACATCATAAGTTCGTAATACCCCCCGGATAGCCAGGATTTCAACTCTGTCCACTCTCATACCCAATATTTGAGCCGCCTGTTCAGATTTCACGAAGGGGAAACGATCTTCCAAGGTGGAACGCAGCAATAATCTTTTGCTCCAATAACGAGTGGGTGTCGAGGCATAGTTTTCCACCAAAAAGTCATCCACAGCCTGTTGAAGAAACTCCAGATCCAGCCAAGAGGGAGGATTGTTGAAAAAGCCGACCAACAACTCCCCGGAGCTCATAATGTCAAAATAGCCATAACAAAAGGCAGGATAGACACCGTTTCGGGGAGAACGATCCAGGTAAGCCCTCAAAAAGCGGAACAGGCCCTGCGGCCAATTTGCAAATGCACGGAAAGTCATAACTTGGATGGCATGAAAGGATTTCTTTCGGCTGGTAAATTGTAAGGCGAACTCTTTTGCGTTTTTTTCTTCGGCGAAGTTTCGTAATGTTCGAAAGAGAAAGTGAAGTATCTGGATTGGCTGATCAGGTAGTCCCCAGGTATCTAGTGGAGGTGGTGCAGCCAGCCCCCACCAACTCTGCAGTTTGCTTTGACTGAAAACGGCAAAGGGATCTCGATGCAGAGAAGGCGCGTGCATTTTTCGCAAATCTGCACCACAACAGGCACATCGGCAACGAACAACGTCACGTATATGCAACCAGGAATGACAAGACGCGCACCTTGAAAGTAGCTGGCAATTATGCACCAGACAGGCCGTCAACTCATGAGGCATCCAGGATAGATGATGATAGGGCGCTTCTTGCAAGCACATAGGGCAGAAAGCAGATTGGTTGTTTGGGCGGAATTCCTTGGAAAGCTGCCGGAGATTCAGCAGTTTGAGCGATTCTCCTTTGGAAAAATGGACCCACGCGTCGGTTTGTGGAAAAATATGGAGACCGGCAAAGCGATGCAACGTAGCTTTGGCAAGTGAGATTGCAGGTACTCCGGTTAGCAGCTCCAGGAGCTCGTAAGTCACTGCCTTCTTTGGAATTTCCAGGTTGTCTTTCAGACCAAACTGTGCCATCTGCTGACGAAGAATGGCTGTCAGGATAGTGTAGGGTTCGTAACGATTGGCTTGAGCAGTTCGAAAAAGAAAAGAGAGAAAATATTCATCTGGCAACAAGGCAGTGCGGCACAACAAATGTGGCGATTTCATTGCTCGCCATCAGGAACGGGTAGTGAGCACGTCGGAGACAGAGAGAGAACCTTTGACATCGTAATTCGGATCATGTACAGGATCCGGAGTCCCGCTCGTTTTGGCAGTAAATGGATTTGGTTTGCCTGTGTGCTCTCTCAAACGCAAATCAAAAGCCTGGGACAAGATATCCTGTGTCACAACACCTGTGTTTTGGCGAACAGCCAGCATCACCGCAAAACGCAGTAAATTCATAATATTTCCAACCACCCCATCGGTAGCCAAAAAAAGTTGGCGCAGAAATTCTTGGCGTTCTTGTCTTTTCTCAAAGGGAAACCCGATCCACTTTTCTGCGAAAGTCACAAATGTCGAAAACTCCTGAATCGTCTCAGGTTTTTGCATATCCCATCGAAAGGGGATTAGAGTTTCACGAATCGCAAACAAGCGAGAAAGCTGGGGATTGGATTCCAAGATACGGCGAGCAGTTCCTTCAAGTCCAACCACAAGGAAGGGCACGCCTGTCTCTTTGATCAAGACTTTTAGCCAATCAGAAACTGTTTCAAGTACCCGGTTGGTTTCTCGATCAATCAAGTGGTGAAAATCATCCAGAATCACCAGCCGCACGTCACAGGTGTGAATAAAATGCACCAGACGTGAATTCATTGACCACAGTGTTCCACGCTGTGCTCCTGGATCTCCCAAGGCTTCCAAAAAGCATGCCGCCATGCCTTTCACGGTCACTGGAGAAGGTGTCTCCAGGTAAAAAACCGGGATTTTGGTCGCAGTCTGCGTCTCGAAGCGGGGAAATGTTTGAGCATAAGTACGCACCAGAGTGGACTTTCCAGCACCCGAACCTCCCTCCAGAAGCATGCATTGAGGTTCTCCGGATATTTTGGAAGCCTCCTCACAAAGCTGAATCTTGCTTTGTAAATCATTGAAACGGGGGTAACGGATCAGAATCGTATTCACCCGTTCCAGAGGCGTTTCCAGGGATTCATTCAGCGTGGTGGGAGCTTTTGGGTAAGTCATAATCTGCACTCCATCCTTGGAGTTCCAACAGGCTCATATCCTCGATCACCACCAAGTCTTTTTGGCTGGTTTCAAACGGCGACGGCGATGCAGCAGGCAATGATGAGGTTGTTTCAGGCGATTTGTCATTGTTCCAACGTGCAACCCGCGTCCGGTTCCTGGTCTTCCGATCTGCTTTGTGTTTTTGAACGATTTCTTGGATTTGACGCTTGGCTCGCGCCAGGGCTAATCCATCGACTTGTTCTTTTTGTTGGCGAGCCAGGTTGCGGATCACTCGATGCTTCCACAAAGACAGACCGTTTGCATATTCTTGTTCCAGGGCACGGGCTTCCAGGTAGATATTGTTCACGGGATCAAACACAAATAGTTTCCCCAGGTCAGCTGGATCATACTTCACACGGGTCTTCTCTCCCTTCAATTCCAGGCGCAGCTTGCTCAGTTCGGGAGCATTGTAGAATAAACCAAACAACTGGATGCCATGTGGGCTCACGTTTCGATAAGCCATGCGGCCCAGTAACACCTTCAACTCCTCTGAACTGCCAGGCAACCTGGGGAAGAAACCATTTTGGACTGCCCGCTCCCAACATCGGGCCGGAATATCATCCAGCCCGCGGTGAAAATTCTCGGCGTAGACATCCAAGAGAAAAATGTGGAACACCTTGTTCAGGTCTTGCAAATCCATACATGCCATCAGCTGGCTGTCATAGTCTCCCTTTTGGTCAATATTTGAGAAGGTGGTACCTGGCAATGTATGTACCAAACCGGTATTTAGCGTTTCAAACATGCGTTCCACAGCAGCCTTGAAGTGGGGTGTCTGCAGCGGCATCTGGTCGAGTTCGATACCCAGTGAAAAACAAGCGTCGCGTAGGTCCTGGCCAACAAACTCTTTCCCGTTATCCACAATGAGTACGGCAGGAACCCCAAAAGCCAACCAATCATGTTGTGTTCCATATTTCTCTCGCACAGCTTCCTTGGGCAAGATAGCCTGGTGCAGGCATTGCATCACAGTTAGATAGCTGGGGGGTTCAAAGCCAACATAGAACCCCAGGGGATATCGTGTGGCTGTATCCAGGCAATAGGTCAGGGTTGGCCTGCCAATTGGCAGATCGTCTTCTGCATCCACTACCACCAAATCAAGCCGGGTATGGTCAATTTCCACTCGTTCCAGAGGGGTTGAAGGATATGCAATCTGTCCATATTGTGAAGTCCGTTGTTGGGCCAGCCGTTTGCCGTGCCTGGCTTCCAGTTTCTCTTGTGTATCTCTTGCTGCGATTCGTCGCCAGATTGTTGTCATCGATGGGGATTTGAGAAATTCATGTGCGGAGCGCTGGCGATTTTCTTCTTCCACACGCAGCAAAACTTCCAGATATACATCCTGTCCGGTTGTATGTTCACGTACCAGATAGCGATCCTCGATCACCTTCTGAATCAATGTTTCGACTGCCTCACCTAACCGGCCTCTGTTTTTTGCCCCCTGACGTTGTGCATCACCGATCAGAACTCGTAGATCGTGACCGCTCTGAGTGTAATCCTTCAACCAACGGTACACCGATGTAACACTAACTGCCCTGTCCCCTTCTGGCAAATTGGCCGGTTGTGTGCGTTTCACTTCAGCCACTCGATCCGCTACAACTTGACGAGTACGTTTGTCAACAGAAATCAAAGGGCGTATCACCTCCAAACGGTACTCGGCCATTTTCCGCAACCTCTCCGGATAGTCAGCTAGTGTGGGTAGATTTTCTTCCTGCAAGCGCCTGGGTTGTCCTGGTTTTTGTTCAACAAGCCGCAAACTGCCAGAAAATAGCGCCTGAGCAAGCTGCGCGAAAGGAATGGTCTGGTGGGTAGTTCTTTGCAGATTTTCGATCTCTACTAGACTGCCTGGTAACAGCCTTTTCACCTCATAAACTTCGCTTTGCCAGGTGAACCACCTACCCGTTTCAAATCGTTGTTTACTCATATCAAGCCAACCTCCGGTGGACTGATAGGCCTCAAACTGATCGGTGTTTGCAGATTGATGGGAAAGTCATTGAGTGGAAGGTGAATTTTGTGGTGATATGCCAAGTACAGCAAAGGAATCAAGATCGTCTGCGGCGCTGCCGGGTTGACAAGTTGGGTGACCTGGCCGATGCAAAGTACCTCGGATGAGCAAGCAACTGCCTGCAAAATAGCTGTTTGCAGGGAGGCGTGTACGGGGTGGCGGGCGAACTGGGTGAGTAGTTTGATGTTTTTGACTCGCCATCCTGATAACTGTTCGTCTGTGATGACGCGAAACGACCAGCCACGGGTTTCACACCAGGCGTGCGCTGCTGCAAATTTGATCAGATTTTCAGGAGTATCTTGAAACCGTACTGGTTTGCACTCGCACACCCAGTTATATCCTGCACTAACTACGTAAAAATCTGGCGTGTACTTATGCGTTTTGTCCGCAACCTGGTAGGAAATGTGGAAAGGCTGTTCAGCGAACGAGGTGACTTGTGGCTCAAAATCCAGCAAAACAATGAAATCGCGCTCGAGCAATGACTCAAAGTTCACCATCCGACCTGTTTTGACAGATGGAAAATATCCAACAATGTTCTTGCCTCGGTTGAATGCTCTGCGGACCGGCGGCACTTGCATCCCTCCGCGAGAGATATATAATCAGTATTGAACGGATGTGATGCTTCGATTGTAACTTTTTTTACTCATTTGTCAAGGAAAGCTGCCTGGAGGCATATCGATGCTCTCAAAAGCATCCCTTGATCTGCATCAACGCAAACTGGAGATCGCGCACCGTATACGCCAAGCCCGCCGCGATTTTGGTTGGACACAGGAACAAACCGCCAACTTCTTGGGGTGTTCCCGAAAGCGGTATAACTCTGTGGAGCGAGGAATAGCAGAGCTGAACTTGACCGAGGTTGACCTGCTGGCAAAGACCTGGCAGATCGCAGTCGACTATTTCTTCCAATCGTGACAAGCCACAAACTATCGAGGGGAATGTTTGCAGTCTCAGAAACTGTGCAATATTTTGCTGCCAGTCCCAAAATATTTGAAATCCAGTCCCAAAATATGTGAAAAAAGAGCCTTCTTAGACCCTTCCCAGTACCATATTATTTGAAAGCTAAGA
>CAZVRZ010000251.1:0-5555 GCA_964629965.1 uncultured Anaerolineaceae bacterium | reverse complement strand
ATTTAGTTTGGCGATTGGATAATTATCCCATACCTGAATTCGCCAACAGCATCAACTTTTTAGTGCACCCTCCAAAAAGGATGCGAGTCTGCAATATTCTGGTATGATTAATACTATGACAAGAGCTAACCTGACAGAAATCTTCCAACAACATTTCTCGCAACCAGCGCGCCTGCTGGCGAGCGCTCCCGGGCGAGTCAACTTATTAGGTGAGCACGTGGATTACAACGATGGCATCGTCCTGCCTGCCGCCATCGACCGTGCCGTCGAGCTGGCGGCCGCGCCGGTGGCCGAACACACCGTTTCCCTGTACGCCCTCGACCTGGGAAAACAAGTCGAATTTAGCCTGGACGCCCTCGATACCAGGCAAGATCTGCAAGGCCAGCCGCTGCCATCCTGGGCCGTTTACCCAGCAGGTGTGGCCTGGGCTATCCGAGAAGCCGGGTTGCCGGTCAGCGGCTTGCAAGCCGTGTACACATCAGATGTACCGATCGGCTCGGGGCTGAGTTCCTCGGCGGCGGTGGAAGTGGCTTTTGCCTCTGCCTGGCAGCGCCTGGATGGGTGGAAGATGGATCAGGTCAAGCTGGCACAGATCTGCCAGCGTGCCGAGCAGGCCTACGTGGGTGTTAACTGCGGCTTGATGGACCAGTTCGCCAGCGCTTGCGGCGTGGCAGGGCACGCCCTGTATTTCGATACGCGCAGCCTGGAATGGTACCCCTTATCGCTGCCCATGGATACGGTCATTGTGGTGGCAGACTCGGGCGTGCGACGCTCGCTCTCTACCTCAGCTTACAACGAGCGACGCGCCTCCTGCGAGGAAGCCGTGCGCCTGCTGCAGCAATACATGCCCAACATGCGCTCGCTGCGAGACATCTCGCCGGTCGAGTTCATGGCTTACTGCGAGTTCTTACCACCGGTTACCCACCGCCGCGCCGAGCACGTGATCAAAGAGATTGCCCGCGTCGAGCAGGCCGTCATCGCCCTGCGCCAGCAAGAAACGCAGATGTTCGGCGGGCTGATGTATTCGGGCCACGCCAGCCTGCGCTACCTGTATGAGGTAAGCTGTCCGGAGTTAGATATCCTGGTGGAGGCCACCCGCACGCTGCCGGGCTGCTACGGCGCTCGCCTGACCGGAGCCGGCTTTGGCGGCTGCACCGTCAACCTGGTCGCAGCATCCCAGGCCGAAGCTTTTATCCGCGGCCTGCACGATGAATACGAGATCCAGACCGAGCGGGATGCGTCCATCTACCTCTGCAAAGCCAGCGCTGGTGCACAGGCCAGGTTCTTGTGAATTTTCACCTTTCTAAAAAAATCACTGCACAAACTCTATAGAAAGGCTGTTTTACTCTCAAGGCTGCGCCTGCCACAGGCGCAGCACGGCGTCCAGCCCACCGGAGGCCAGCCGCACACCCTGCGGGTCAAATGCCAGCGAAGTTACCGCTCGCCCGTGTGCCTGCCAGGCCAGCCGTAGATCGCTGCTCTCCCAGTCCCACAAAACGATCCAGCCGTCGCTGCCCCCACTCGCCAACAGCTTCCCCTGTGGATCAGCCGCCACGCTCCACAAATAGGCATTGGGCGATACGCCTGGTCGCGCCAGCAGCGCCAGTTCCTGCCCATCCTCCAACCGCCATAAGCGCAAGGCGGCGCCCATTTCGCCGGCCGCCAGCCGGCCGCCATCCGGGCTGAAGGACAGGCTAAACACCGCCTGCGAACTGCTCAGAGTGCGCGCCAGGCGCTGGTCGGCCGTGCTGCGCAGGCGGACGATCGAACCATCGGTTGCTGCCAGCAGGCTGCCGTCTGGACTAAAGCGCGCCACGCGCACGCCAAACGTCCCGCCGATCATATAAGCCTTCAAAGGCATTTCAATCTGCCCGCCCTCGCCTATCCCCTGTCGCCAGGCGGATAGATCCCACAGCCGCAACACGCCATCGTTACCACTGGAAGCCAGCAAACTGCCATCGGGGGAAAAATCCACGCTGTTGGCGCCGCGCTGGTGCGCTTGCCAGGCAGCCAATAACTGCCCGTCTGCTGCATCCCATAACTGCACCATCCCATCCCGCCCAGCAATCGCCAGCAGGTTAGTGTCCACAGGTGAAAAATCCAACCCATCGGCCCACACGCCCACCGCCAACGCCTGGCGCTGCGCCAGGACGACAGCATCGATCAAGATAACGCTCTCCCCACTGGCCGCAGCCAGCAGGCTGCCATCGGCAGACCAGGCCACAGCAGTGATCAACGCCCAGGGCTGAAAGCTAAATTCGGCCAGGCTTTCCAGCCCGGCTGGAGAAGGCGTCGGCGTGGCAAAAAGAACTGGCAGCGGCGGTAAGGCCGGCGTGGGTGGTAAGATCGAGGTTAGGCTGGCCGTGGGCTGAGGCGCAACCAATTGCGTCTGTACGGGACTGGGTGTTTGTAAAAAAAGCGCCTGCGTTTCGATGAAAGCAACAGTTGGCGCGGGCATAGACAAAGCAGGCTGCATTTCAGTGGGAGAAACGACTGGCATGCTAACAGGCCGGCAAGCCGCCGCCCACAGGCAGCACAGCAACCCAAACAACCGTCTAACTGGCTTCAACCTGGACTTTTAGATCCTCCAAGCCGGTCTGGATGCGATCCAGCTCGGTCTGCATGTTCTGCAGTTTATCGCGTTCTGAACGCACAAAGCGCGTGTATGGCGCAATCGTTTCCTGGATACCGTTCAAGCTGCGCTCCATCTCCTTAGTGAACTGTCCCCGCAAGGCCTCGATCAGTTGCTCGCGCAGTAAGGCGATTTTTTCGCGCATCTCGTTCTTCGCCGCCCGGCGGCGCGCCGGCAGCACGAACAGGCCAAGCACAGCGATCAGGCTGGCAACCAACACACCCGTGGCATCCGCGGCCGCGGTTGTGGCTAGCACGGTGATGGCCGCGCCCAAACCCACTGCGCCCACCTCCACCGCAGCCAGTGCGGCCACCGCCCCCTGTGCGCCAATGGCAATGGCCTCTGCTTCGCGCACCCGGTCATATGAGTCGACCACCTGCTGAGTCTTCTTGCCCACTGCCTCCATCAAGCGCTCACGGTCGTGGTGAAAGCTGCCCACACCAGGGTCGCCGACAATGCGTTCCTGGTGCGTCCGGCGGCGCGCCGCCAGGTGTTCCGTGACAGATTGCCACTGGCGGAAATCGGCATCTACCAGCCAATCGATCAACTCGTTAGCCTTTTCCTCGATGCGCCGGGGAGCATCTGCCACCACCATCTGCTCGAACTCAAGCTTGATACGCCTTTTGTCCAACAGATCGAAGACGCGCCCCAGGCGGATGGTCTCGTCGAAATAATCCTGGCCGCGCTGCTCCATCTCGAACAACACGTTCTCAATATCCGCCATGCGGTAGTTGAAATCGCGCAGCATATCTTCCTGGTAAAGGCTGAGCTGGCTATCGACATCTTCCAGCCGGGCGAAATCTTCGCTCAGCAGGCCAAGGCGTTCGATCGTGATCTTGGAAAATTTATCCACCAGGCGTGAACCAACCCCGATCGGGTTCATGAACTTCAAGCGCAGGCGGCTGGTCTCATCCAACGTATCATGAATATATTTCTCCAGTGCCTCAAAGCGGCTGGGCGCCCACAACTCCGGCTCGCCCAGCTTGGCGCGCAGCGCCTGGCGCGCACTGACCGGAAACAGCTCTGGCATGCTGCCAAACAACGCCAGGGCGTTTTCTCGTACAAAAGACTCCACCTCCGCCAACTCGGTAGAGTCTTGCAAGATGTCGATCTTGTTCAGCACCACGACCACCTTCTTGCCCCAATCCCGGATCAACTGTAAGAAAGTGCGCTCGCTCTCGGTAAAAGGCCGGTCTACCGAAGTGATGAACAACACCAGGTCGGCGCGCGGCACGAACTCAGTAGTGATCAACTCGTGCTGCCGGATAATGGCATTGGTACCGGGCGTATCAACGATACATATCTCGCGCAGTAGCTCGACCGGAGCGCTCTGGACGTGTACATGCTCGCTCTCTACCAACAGCTTGCCATCATCACCGTAGCGCAGCATGCTAATTGAAGCTGTTGTCGGCGTGACACCTTCCTTGAGCAGTTTCTGGCCAAGCAGAGCGTTGATCAGGGCGCTCTTACCCGAATTGAACTCGCCCGCCACCACCAGCAGGAACAGTTCATCGAGCTGGCGAATAGACTGTCCAAGCGTCTCCTGGTCTTCAGGGTTCGCCCCAAACTCGACCAGTGTCACTCGCAAATCGTTCAAAAAGCTGCGTTCCTGCTTGAGCAGCTCATCTTGCATTTCATTCAAAATCTTCATCAGATCATCCCATAACGTTTCATTGCTGTTTCCAGGATCAGATTGACCAACGCGGTGTGGTCGATGCCGTCCGCGGCAGCCTCGATCACCAGGTCCGAGATGCCCGGCGAAAGCCCAGGCAGCGGGTTGATTTCCAGGATATAAGGCTTCCAATCATCGTTCTTGTCCAGGCGGAAATCGACTCGCGACACATCCAGTGCGCCAGTCACGCGGAAGACCGCCGCCGTCAACCAATTCAGCTCATCCACCATGTCACGCTCGAGCGGCGCCGGGCACAGGTAAGTCAATTGATCAGCCAGGTCCACCTTCAAGCGATTGCTGTAGACCGCGTCGGATTCCAGGTAAGGTTCCAGGTCCACCTCCATAGGGGGCAAGAAGCGCAGCCCCGCCTGCATGCGCGGCGCGTCCTCGTTATCGGGCAGGCGACGCGCTACCGGGCCAATCAGGTTGCCAACCACGCCCACCGTCACTTCCCGCCCCTCGATATACTTCTCGACCAACACCGGCTGCTTATATTTCTCGAACAATATCGCTATCTGCTCACGCATCTCGCGATCATTGTGCACAATCGAACGAGCCGAGACGCCCATACCGGTACCCTCACGAGAGGGCTTAGCAAACAGCGGGAATTCCATATCGTCCCCCAGCGGCTCGTCGATACGCTCAAAGGTCTGGAAGGATGGCGTAGGCAGTTCGTGATAGTGCAAGACGCGCTTGGTCATCGACTTGTCCAAAGCCAACGCCAGCGTCAGCACCCGCGAGCCGGTGTAAGGGATACGCAGCATCTCCAGGATAGCAGGAATCTGCGCCTCGCGAGAATCGCCAAAGTGCCCCTCGCAGATATTAAAACAGATATCCGGCTTGTACTTGGGCAGGCCCTCGACCAGCGACAGGTTACCTTCCATGAACTCGCATTCGTATCCACCGGATTGGATGGCCTCCACAAGAGCACGGATGGTTTTCTCTGAATCCAGATCAGCCCACATATCTTCGGGTATGCCGGGGATCTTCGGCGCGTTTACTTTCAAATTAGCCAACAAAGCAACGCGAAATTTTTTCACCTTCGTTTCCTCACTCCACAAACAAGATCAAAAGAACAGGGCGAGGCGCTCCCGCCGCTGCTCCAATGTACTATAAATTATAGCGCGGATGCAAAGGTTTGGGGGGAAGAGCTGGCCTGATGATCTCCAGGTCTATAATACAGTTTGGTGTTACTGCTCGGGATTTCGAAGCAGTAGCGAAGAGTATTGAGCAGACAAGCGACCCGAAACA
>CAZVRZ010000250.1:0-5556 GCA_964629965.1 uncultured Anaerolineaceae bacterium | reverse complement strand
GTCAGGCTTTTTTGCCCCACTTTTGGAATTTCCTTACTCAAAGATACAGTACCCAAGCCGAATATCTATTGAAAACCTGGGTCGAAGACGGAAAATTGAATCGAGATGGTAAAGGGCGCTCGGCGCACTACACCCTGCTCGCAAGAGCGCGGAAGTTTTGATTTTAATTTCCCTGATGTTACAATTATGAAATCCCCGGATCAGTGTGGAGCTGCCGATGAACTCGACCTTGTTCGATCTTGCTAGTGTATACATACCCGCCGAATATCGCCTTGTTCTGGGTTTGAATGTCGATCTACCCGAGAAGGCTCAGGGCGCGGCTTTGTTCGCCGATATCTCTGGCTTCACCCCCCTGACCGAGGCGCTCACCCGCGCCCTTGGCCTGCGGCGTGGAGCCGAAGAGTTGCCGATCTATCTTAACCAAGCCTACGATGCCCTCATCAGCCAGGTCGACCTTTTTGGCGGCAGTGTGATTGGCTTTGCCGGTGATGCCATCACGTGCTGGTTCGACGATGCTCCTCCTGGCTTCAACCCTCCTGTGCCTTCGGGTGCTGAACGGGCAGCTTATTGCGCGCTGGCCTTGCAAAGCGCCATCCAGGCCTTTGCTGCTATTCCAGTGCCTGGGCAAAATCCGATTGCCTTGGCGCTCAAGGTTTCGGTGGCAGCCGGCCCGGTGCGCCGTTTCCTGGTGGGCGATCCGGCTACCCAAACAATCGAGTTGATCGCTGGCAGCACAGTCATGCGCATGGCTGCCGGGGAACACCTGGCGGCGAAAGGTGAGACGATCTTTGATCCAGCCACCGCGCAGATCTTGGGTGAGCGATTGGCAGTGAAAGAGCAGCGCAGCGACCCTGCCGGAGCCGGGTCGTTCGTGGTTGTGGCCGGCCTGTCCGGCGAGCTTCCCGTCTTGCCGTGGCCTGCGCTGGATGCGGAGCGATTTTCCAGCGAGAGCGTGCGCGCCTGGATTCATCGCCCTATCTTCGAGCGGATTGCGCAGGGTCAGGGAGATTTTCTAACCGAACTGCGCCCGGCCACGGCCCTGTTTCTGCGGTTTGGCGGCCTTGATTTTGATCGGGATGCTGCTGCAGGAGCAAAATTGGATGCCTACATTCGCTGGGCGCAGGTGGTGCTCAACGAACACGAGGCCATTTTGACCCACCCCACCATTGGCGATAAGGGCAGTTTCTTGTGTATCTCTTTCGGCGCACCGCTTGCCCACGAGGATGATCCTCAACGCGCCGCCGCCGCTGCTCTCGATCTACTTAACCCGCCGGCTGAGCTTGCCTTTCTGACTCCACCGCAGATCGGTATCAGCCAGGGCACAGCCCGTACCGGTTCCTATGGCGGGGAAACACGCCGCACGTATGATATCCTTGGTGACCAAGTGAACCTGGCTGCTCGCCTGATGATGGCGGCAAAGCCTGGTGAAATCCTGGTCAGCCAGCGCATCCAACAGCAGATTGCCGGTGATTTTGAGCTGACAACGTTGTTGCCGATCAACGTTAAGGGGAAAACCCAGCCCATTGCCATTGCCCGGCTGGATGGGCGCCGGTTGACTGGCGGCCTACTGTCCTCTGCCCAGGCAATGCCGCTGGTAGGGCGCGAAGCGGAATTGGCCCGGTTGGAGGTTATCCTCCAAAATGCCCTGCGCGGCCAGGGGCAAATTTTGCACCTCACCGGCCCGGCTGGCATCGGCAAGAGCCGCCTGGCTGCCGATTTTGCCGCTCAGGCTGTTAAAAGCGGTCTGCGTCTGTTAGCCAGTGCTTGCCAATCTACATCTCAAAACGAGTCTTACCATGCCTGGCGGCCTATCTTCCGCCGCCTGTTCAATGTACCGGACGAATTGCTTGTCCCGGCTGCCTTCCTCGAAACGGCTTTGCTGGATCGCAATCCACAGTGGGTCGCACGCCTGCCCCTCTTGGGTACACTGTTGGGCCTCTCCTTGCCCGATAATCCCATCACTGCTGCCCTGGATGCCCACCTGCGCTATCAAGCCACGCAAACTCTGGCTGTCGATCTGCTGCAATCCTATGCTTTGGAACAGCCCTTGTTGCTGGTTCTGGATGATATCCACTGGATGGACGAGGCCGGCAAGGATCTGCTGCTGGCAGTAGGACGAGTCACTGCTGGAATGACCTGCACGCTCCTCCTGCTTGAACGTTCGGGTGGTGAAGCCGAAGCGGATGTACGCCGGTTGCCCGGGTATATCCACCTGGAGTTGGCCTCCTTGGCTCCAGAGGCAGTGTCAGAGATCGTTGCGAACACCCTGGCCGGATCGATTGCCCGCCCACGAATTGCCCCCCTCATTCCCGCGGTGGTGTATTCCCAAGCCCAGGGCAATCCTTACTTTGCCGAGCAGCTTGTCCGGGTGATGCAAGAGACCGGCAGCCTGGTGCAGGAGCAGGGCCGTTGGGTGTTCAGCGAGATAGTGATCAATGCCCTGCGCGATGCCAATGCCGTTCAGAAGGATCTGGATACCAATGAATGGGTCGTGATGCCAGGTGCAGCCATCCCTACCAGCGCCATTGGCGTTCCCGACTCGGTGCAAGGTGTCATGCTGGCGCGCCTCGATCGCCTGCCCGAAGTCCAAAAGTTAATCCTGCGCGTTGCCAGTGTCATGGGACGCGCATTCGACCTGCGCCTGCTGGGCCTGGCGCATCCGGCCGCTCCCGATCCACAGGCCCTGCTTGAACAGATCCAGTCGCTGGAAAAGAGTGAGTTTATTGCCGTAGGAGATGCCGGAGAACGACAATATGCCTTTGCGCACAATGCTTTGCAAGAAGTACTCTACAATGCCCTGCCTACTGCCATTCAGGAATATTTTCACCAGCGGGTAGGCGCATCACTGGAAAGTACCGCGCCCGAGGCTGTGCCGCAGTTGGCTTACCACTATGCCCGGGCCGGTGCAGCGGCTCGGCCCAAGACGCTGCATTACCTGGACCTGGCCGCTGGTCAGGCCAAGGCCGATTATGCCAACCAGACCGCCCTCAATATCTATCGCCAGTTGCTGGCGTTGGAAGAGCGCTGGCCATGGCGCAAGGGTCAAGTGGAGGTGCTGCACCTCTTGGGCCTGCGGGAGGAGGAGAAAGCTGCCTTGGATCAGGCGCCTGATGCGCCAGAAGCCGAGGCAGTTCGCCTTCATTTTGATTTACATTTCGAAATTGCTGAATATGCCAATGCCGCAACCGATGCGGAACGGCTGCGTGAACTGGCCCGCTCCACAGGGGATTGGGTGGCCGAGGCAGACAGTTTGCGCCAGCTAGGGGTGGTTTGCCGCAAGCGCAGCGACAACCAGGCCGCACTGGTCTATTATCAACAGGCCCTGACGATGTTTAATGAGCATCCCGAACTGACACACCGTGAGAGGATCGCTAAAGCCACCTTGCTTTACAATTTAAGTTGGCTACTTTACCGGATGGATCAATATGACCAGGCCGATGCCATGTTCCAGGAAACTCTGGCGGTTGCTCGTCAGGAGCGATTGGTGCATCAGGAGATCGATATTCTTCT
The DNA here is from genome assembly GCA_964629965.1 of uncultured Anaerolineaceae bacterium. Classification (GTDB taxonomy): domain Bacteria; phylum Chloroflexota; class Anaerolineae; order Anaerolineales; family UBA4823; genus CAZVRZ01. The sequence goes on along the minus strand of CAZVRZ010000250.1, from coordinate 2,046 downwards.
CGCTTTGGGAGACAGCCAGTATTCACGAGGCCATCTAGATCAGGCCAGAACCCACTTTGAAGCCGGTCGAGAACGTGCCATGACCGTGGGAGATCGTGCGAGCCAGGCCAGGGCATTGATCAACCTGGCAAATACCGAACAGCGGGCCAAAGATTACTCATCAGCCCAGGCTTACTTGCAAGCAGCCCTGCACTTGATCCAGGCTATCGGCGATCGTTGGAATGAAGTCAATACCTGGACCAGTTTGGGAGTCTTATATCAAGAGACGGGTCGCTATGCCCAGGCGGACCAGACTTTTCAGCATGCACTGGATTTGAGCCGCGAGATCGGTGACGAGGAAGGGGTCATGTATCTCTTGATCAATCAAGGCCTGGTTAAACGCGATCGGAATGACCTGGCTGCGGCTAACAGCCTTCTCACCGAAGGGTTTGCGTTGGCCCAAAAACAGGATAATGCTTTTATGATTGCGGTTTTCCGCAGCCAACAAGCTGTCTTGTGTTTGATGAATAAAGAAGACGAAGCTGCTGTCCAATTGGCTGCGTTGGCGCTGGGTACCCGCACCGAGCTAGGAGTGGAAACGATGGCAACCGACAACCTGGCTGTCCTGGCATTGGCATACGCCCGGCTGGATCAACCCGGCAAAGCGCTCGAATATGCCGGTCGAGCGATCCAGATCCTGGATACGGCGGGCGGCGAGGGGCTAGAAAACCCAATCCAGGATTACTTGCTGGTTTACCAGGCCTTGGCGCTGCTCAAGCAAGATGAACAAGCTCGCAATGCATTATCCAACGCGCTGCGCCTGGCAATGCACAGTGCGGATCGAATTCTCGATCCGCACGTGCGTCAAACTTATTTAGATAATGTCCCGGCTTGTCGGCAGGTGCTTAGCGAAGCTCGCCGGCTGGGCCTGCTATCGGATTGATTCGCAGGCCCTTAACAGATCACAGCACTCAGCGCTTGGTCAGCGGCAAAAACACCTGCCAACTCGACTGTCCACCTGGCCATAGATCAAGCTGGTGACTGGTGGTATTATCCCAGGTCGAGCTTTGCGCCATGGCCTGGCCATTCACCGTGAAGGTGATGGTACTTCCAGTCACTGCACAGCCATTGCTATTCCAGGCTATCACGCTGTACACGATCTGCCCGCCGTAGGTTTGCGCCACTCCTTGCCCACAAGGCAGTCCATTGGAGTAGGCCTGCACAACCATGCCTGCCTGCGGGGCAAAGCCGGTTGCAGGTTGCAACACACCGTAGAACAAGGCCGGTGGAGCCGGTATATCTGGCGCCAAGATGCCATTATCAGCCTGGGTGGATAGATACATTGTTATTGTTTGCGATGCATTGATCCAATAGCCTTTACCAAATTCCAGGTTCAGCAGGGTATTATAGACCGGCGCATGCGAAGTGTCATACACCAGCCACTGCTGCCCTGCCGGCAGCGTGGGGGCAAAGCCATAGAGTGTGGTATACGAGCCTGCGATCGACTCCAGCGCCGTGGTGAGGGCCTGGGTCTGGCGCAGCGGGAAGGAGAACAGGTTCCAACCCGGTCCGTACAGCGGGATGCGGATGGATGCAAGCAGGGCGTAAATACCTGGTCCTTGCGAAGGTGCAGAGATCATATTGTAATAGGTGTCCAGGATGGTGGCTAATTCCAGCCAGCTTGTTCCGTTGTAGTAGTACAGGCGCAGATCGTTCTCGTCTGCTCCAGCGATCGTAACATCATTACCCAGGTATTGAACAGAAACCGAACCTTCCGGCAGGGTTGCACCAGGCGAGGCAATGATCTGGTAAGCCTGCCCGATCAACTGCCGTCCGGCCGGCAGATCAGGCACACCGGCCATGGCCTGGATGGTGAACACCGTTCCGGTGGGGAAGATGGTCTCTGACTTGGTGAAGAAGATCATCGAGCCATCGGGCGACATCAGTGGGGCGTTGCCGGCGCGTTGGAATCCGCCGCCCCCGCCCGCCATACGGACATATCCGCCGCCCCCGCCTGCCATGCGCACATATCCACCGCCCCCGCCTGCCATGCGCACATACCCTGGG
>CAZVRZ010000249.1:311-5560 GCA_964629965.1 uncultured Anaerolineaceae bacterium | reverse complement strand
TGGAAAGCGGCATCCCGCCCCATGCGCATTTCCAGCAATGTACGCCAGGCATTGGTCAGGCCCATCGGCTCATCGTTCTCCATCAGCTCATTGGCCCACATCCCATTCCCGCTGCTGATCTGCTCGCCGATGTCCACGAACTGGCAGGCGAACAGCGGCGCGCAGCCGGTGCGATAGGCGACTGCCTGGATGTACGCCCATTTGACCGCGGCGCGTTGGTCGGGGTACACCTGGGAACCATCAATGCCCACGGCCGGCGCTGGTTGAGCTGCGGCAAGCTGAGCCAGGTTGACCGGCTCCCAGGTGGGGATGGCGCCTGCCCAGCGATGCGACCGTGCCAGGGCGATACGCTCAGCCAGGTTGGGGGTTTGGGCGGCAAGTACCAGGCGGTCCATCCAGTTGACAGGATCAATGTCACCGGCGCGTTGGGCTGCATTGCGAGCGGCTTGTTCTACTTGCTGGCGAAGGGTTGGGTCGAGCATGGTGAATGGAACACAGTTTTCTTACTCGATAAATATTCAATCGAAAGCATCTGTTTTGACTCTCGAAAATCGCGGCGGCCTATGGGCCGGGCGGGAGCTTTGGCCTAGGGGCCTCCGCCTAACGGCCTATCCCGCTCCCGCCCCACCGCTACGGTCTAGCGACCTTGCGCCAGGGCGGTGCGGGGTGGGGCCTTTTGGGGGCTATCGACCCCGGTCAGCTGAGTGGCTGGTGTGCGGCCTAGGGGCCGCGATCAGGCTGGCCAGATTGATTACCAGTGTCTTCACGTAAGATCATCCCCTTTGCCAAGTTCTAGCGCCAACTCTCTGTACCACAGATCGAAGGGATCGACGTCAGACCAATCTCCTCCATTTCGTAGATGATCTAATAGTTCGCGAACCTGCTCAGTGTAACTGTGCCACCGAGTCTCGGCTTCTATCTCCTGAAGCAGAGCAGCTAAACCGGCGTCATCTTCTTTTACGTATAGTTCGCGGGCTTTCCATAGGTGTTCCCACCCTGCAGCCCGATAATATTGACGCGCTTGTTGGCTACCCTTAATTCGTTGAGCGGCGTCTATAATCTCCTCAATATTCGGAGTATGATCGAAAGTGACCCACTGCTTTCTCCATAGCCCATCTTTGGTATCGAACCACTTAATTTCACTCAGCGTAAGCGGTTTGATGTAACCCGCGTTCTGCCCCCTGGTGCCGCGAATCTGGACAAGCTCCATCAGTCTATCCCGCTGTTCAGGATGCAAGCTCGCCAGATCAATGCTCAGCATACGCTGCCGTTTCTGGAGCATGCCCGTTTGATTCATCTCTTGTTTCAACAGCAGTTTACTAGCGCTCCAAAACACTGTTAGTTTAGCCATATACACCCTATAGTTACAGCACTCATGATTACGGCTCCACCAATGTGCGCAGTTGTCCATCAGGCAACACCTGGATGGCTGCGATTAACCTGTTGTCCAATAGTGAAAACGTGGCGTAAATCTGGCTGCCCTCCCATACATAGACGTGGATGTTGATGCCGATGTCGTCCACCGGCTGACCGAGCTGCTGCACAACCTGCTGATATGTCATCCCTTTATACAACCCATAGTGCGTCTGGCGGTCGTGCTGGATCATCAAGTAGCTGACCAGCACCGTGCTTGCTACAACCAGGGCCGTTAAAGCGATGAGCCTAGTTTTCATCTGCAATCGGATCAACGAGATAGGCGGTGGTCAAAATTGGTAGCAAAGCATCCATTTGGCATATTGGAGCATCGCGCAAGATCACTTCGTGTTCAGAAAGGGCAAGCCGTGATGCCGGCATTCGCCATCCAGCATCCCCCGGTCGAAGGCGGCGTTGTAGGTTACGACCCGTTTCCCGGCCAGCGCAGCAGCCAGGCGCTCGTAGATCTCAGGGAAGCGGAGCGCGCCGGCCACCATCTCTGGGACGGAAAATCTTCACCCATAGATTACTCTCTCCCGTTTGGCGATCTCGGCTTCAATGGCCTGGCGGGCCATGCGTTCACACAGAGAGCGTTTGTGGTACATGCCCGGCAACCGGCGAATGGCGTTCGCAATGTTACTCAAGCTATCAAGCAATTCGTCTCCGCTCAACTTGGCGGCCATCTCCACCGCCTGTTCGTAGGCTGCTCGGTGTTGTGTGTTTGTGTAGTGCGTGGACAGTCTCGTAATTTTTGCTATCAAGACAGTAGTTTTTTGAGTCCTCATGGGATGGCAAGAACTTCTTTCATCTCATTGTTCAATATTCTCTCAAAACCTTCTATCTCTGAATGATCAGTATGAACATCTGGCTCACTACCAGGGGCTGCAATTCCAGGCCCAAGATTGCGAGGGCATAGAATTCGCCCGCGTCCGTCGTATCCAGTAGATCTTATCGCTATCCTCCATCTGGTCCACCTGGTTCCACACCTGCAGGCGAGTGTGTTCGGGCGTCTTCTTCAGCCAGGAGCTGGACATGTAATCTTGCCAATCAATGCCGGTGGGGAAGCCTAGCAAATCCATGTAGCAGAAGGCCGTGGGCGAGGTAAAGGCGGTAAGAATGTTTCTAATACCTAAGACCGGCAAGGCGTAAGCGCGCTACAGGAGACGCCAGCCGCCGCTCGGGCAGCCCTGGCAGTGTACCAATGATGCAATCGGCTTATTTGACAATCGGCAACTCTAGATAGCTGGGGTGATCTGCATCGTGGTATAACATCACATGCGCGGTACGCGCATCTTTGCCCGACTCGTTGGCCACAATACCGCCGCCACAGTAGTTCTTCTGGAAATAAATGGAATTGGGCGAGATGATCACCAGGCGCAGGCGGCTGTCTTTGGCCATGCGGCGCGAGAAGAAGGTGAAGCCGTTGAACTCATAGCGATCGATCTGGCCGGCAGTCACGAGCTTCTCTGCTCTGAGCGATTCACGATAGCGCGCCCTCAACACATCTTGGGTGAGAAGGACGCTTGTGCCATCGCGCAGAATTTCGTAAACCGTCACCTGAAAATCAATATCCGGCACATCCAATGCTATCCACGTCACTAATCCAAGATAACCGGTGATCTCAGTGTCGGCGTCAAACGATGCGCTGTGATATACCAACCCATTGCCAAACAGGTTTAGGGCGTAACGCTGATCGGTGATGTAGCTGCTGATATCCTCGCTCTCGAGGTCGGCAGGGCGCACATCGAGTGGATCGTAGACGTAGCAGTCTGGCTGAGCTGCAGCGGGTAGCGTCTCATCCAAGGTGCCCGAATGGAAGCCATCATTGGCAGACCCATTGATGGAATTCAGGTAAAGTCGTCGCGTTTCGTTCGAGATGGCGTCAAGGTTGTCGGCGTACTTCCATTCTTCCGCACCAGCCAGGTAATACGCCACACGCTGTTTAAGGAATTCCGGTTTGGGCCCACCCTTGAGAGTCCAGTCATACCACTCGGTGTGCAACTTGTTCAAATCCAGGAGGCAAGCTTCTCCAAACTTCAGCCCTCCAAACTCCTTGTTCGGCGTTCGCGTGCCGGCGTGATCCCACGGGCCAATGATCAGGTAATGTTGGTCGCGGGCAGGCGAGGCTGAACGCATGTGTTGGCGATAGTAATGCATGGCCCCGGCTTGATTACCATCATAATGGCCTGTTATGGTGAGAATGGGGAGATTGATCCTGTCATACTCGGTGGCGGTCAGCGCCATGGTATCCCAATAGGCATCTGGTATGGGGTGTTGCAGCCAGGTCTGGAAATGGGTGGTTGGATTGCCAACGATCTGATCCAATTCACTGAACGGGCGATGAGCCAGGAACAGCTCGCGAAACTTCTCGATCCAAAAGGCGCCCTCAGCAAATAAGTTGGCGTTGCCGGTGATACCGCTGGTGAACGTCGACCACTGCATCGCATATGAAAAGTGGATATTCTTGACAAACGGAAAATCTACCGCCATATAGGCTGCGGCTGCCGGCACGATCGTTTTTAGATGAGGCGGAAACTCTTTGAGCGCCATCCATTGGTCAAAGCCCGCATAGGACCCACCCCACATGGTGATCAAGCCGTTGGACCATGATTGGGCGGCCAGCCATTCCACGGTATCATAGGCATCGCGCCCCTCGTGGATAAATGGCTCAAACTCTCCGGTGGAATTGCCACGCCCTCGGCAATCCACCAGCACAAAGGCATAGCCGTGTTGGGCGAAATAAAGAGCGCGTGCGTGATACGAGTCGGCGATATAGGGAGTGAGCGTAAAGATGACGGGGGTAGAGTCTGCGCTCTTAGGCCTGTAGATGGTGGCATTAAGGCAAACGCCATCCCGCATGGGGATTTTTATTGCCCACTTGAAATCTACATTCTTTTGTGCTTCCAAGCGTTGAGGGGCTGTATCAGCCATTTGCCATATGCGATACATGTGTGCATCTCCTTTTTCAAAGCACTTAATACAACGAATGTCTTCTACAGAACCTTGCTATCTTGCCAACTCGCCTTGTAATTCAACGGACTCGGCGGCCGATGTCGCACATTTGGACTGTTCAATGGGCTGGGTATACTGCCTCCCGAAAATCCACGCCGAGTGATTGCTGTCTTCACAAATCGTCTATTGCACATATTATTATACAGCGATTTCATTCATCGAATTCCGGCGGTTCATTCGAATTTCGTCACTAAACGATTGTTTCTGGTGTACGTAGCAAGCCCTCGAGCCCTTGCGGCAAACCTGAACCATCTCCAACCATGACCCAATTAAATGCGAATAACGCCTCGCCTATTTCCAAGAGGCAGCCTGGTCTTAGATTTGACTGAAGATCGGTTGATGCGCATATTGTTCCGGTAATTTCAGCACCACCTGTCTTGCAGATCGGATGATCTTCCCGGCCAGGAAGATGTATTTCAGGCGGAATGTCTTTATTTGCTGCCAATATTCCGTTTTCATGCCCCGGTCCATCTTGAACAGCAGGAACAGGTTGTAGGCCATCATCATCAATTGGAAGATCGCTTCATTGGCCCAGAAGGACCGGAGCAGCAGGTGGCCGACGGCCATATCGTACTTGGCCTCTTTGATGTAATTCTCGGCATTGCCACGCTTCTCATAAAAGGCAACCACGGCCTCTACAGGCAGGTCCGTGTTGGTGACATAGAAGAAATACTCAAACTCCTCCCCGGGCAAAAAGCTCAACTGGCTTGTCTGGGTCGGATCTTTCCGCACCCGCTTCACAATGAACCTCCTGGCTTTCTTCCACGAATCCAGGGCCACCACCAGCTCGGGCTTGGCGATGTTCCCGTTGGCCGGAACCTGCG
>CAZVRZ010000249.1:0-301 GCA_964629965.1 uncultured Anaerolineaceae bacterium | reverse complement strand
AATGTCAGCCCTGGATCGCTGGCTTTGGATACCAGCGTTGGATACCCTTTTGCCTTGATTACATAGGTGCATTCCAAGGTTTCGATGGTTTCCAGGATCGCTTCGTCGAAGTACCCGCTATCCATGCGAAAGGTGGTCTTCACGCTCAGCTCCTGGATCTGGGCGACGATCTCCTGGATCAATCCTGCCGCGCCATTGGATGTGTATGTGTCCCCACTGCGGACATATCCACTGATGAAGGCCTTGAGCTCATCGCAGAAGGCAAACTGCAGGTTGTAACAAGGATTGCCCGGTTTCTTGG
>CAZVRZ010000248.1:0-5627 GCA_964629965.1 uncultured Anaerolineaceae bacterium | reverse complement strand
TTTACTAACCAAAGCGGTTGTTTTTGAGTGTTTATAAGAGCGATTAGTTGGGTTTGAGTAATTTTATTCATGTGAGCTTCGATGAATAATGTTGTCTTGGTAAGTTTTTGTATCGAACTTTGTAGTTTAACTAATTGATCACACTAATCATCCAAATTTGGATTTTTCTGAAGCCGCATCAATGGTTCTAAATCCTTTGATGCAATACTATCAGTGAAAAGGAGCTTGATGAAAAATAGATTGTTATACCCAACCCCTCCCCGGCGCACGCCAGTGCGTTGGGGAGGGGTTGGGGTGTTGGCGTGGCGATAAAGTCTCCTATCGCCTCAAAATCGGCAGGTAGATTTGTTTGACTGGCGGCAGGGCCGCCTGCGTCTGGAACTCCCAGGCACGGGAGGCTGCCAGCGGGTTGCCGGCTGCATCCTGGATAGAAGTGGTGGCGGTGATGGTATAGGTTTGCCCTTCTTCCAGAGGCGTGCTGGGATAAGCGGTGACCCGGCGCAGCAGGCTATCGTAGTACACAATCAACGGAATATCGCCCTGGCTGCTGCTCAGGAGCAATGTGGCACTGTTGATGCTCTCTGGGTTGAGCGGCTCGGAGAACACCAGAGTGATTGCCGGTGTATAAACTGTCCCACCGGGGCCGGTAAAGACGGGCTGCAAGGTCGGCGTGATCACTGTGCCGGCAGCAGGGGCAAACCAGGTCAGTTGCGGCGGCGTCGAGTCGCCGCCGGGGGTGATGGTGATGTGGACATCCGCCGGGCGGCTGTCGATCAGGCCATTATTGACGACGAAGCTGAAGCGATCCGGGCCGCTGTAGTTCTGCATCGGGGTGTATGACAGGTTGGGCGGCGCACCGGAGAGCACACCATACGAAGGCGGCTCGACGACCTGGTAGGTGAGCGGTGCAGCCGAGACCTCTTCGCCGGATAAGGTGATCGCCAGCGGTGTAACGTAAGAGGTGGTAACCGCTTGTGGATGGGCCACAGCGGGCTGCACCACATTCACCACCGCGTTGGTGGGGGTTACTTCCGGCACGCTGGGGAAATACACAACTGCCTGGTTGGCAAGCACCGTACCTCCGGCGAGATCGCCCCGCAGGCGCACGCTGAAGGTGATTGCGCCGGACGAACCGGGTTCGCCTTTAGGCGCCAGTTCCCCGACATCCCAAAGCAGGGTGTGGCTGGGCGCCAGATAGCGCCCGTTACCCTGGATCGCCAGGGTGCTGTCATCGAAAGACTCGCTCAATATATCCACGACATAAACGCCGTATGCGATCCCTACTCCTTCGTTCTCGTAGGTGATCGTGTAAGTGACCAGTTGCCCGGGCAGTAAATCTCCCTGGGGACCGAATTTTTCGTTGGGATCAGAGGCGCGGCGGAAAGACGAGTCCTTGCAATCTACGCCCGACCCGCTGCCTGCCAGGCTGCACACATCGGCGTTCACACTGCTTGGCTCATCCTGGCACGACTTACAGCCACCTGCTGGGCTAACGCCCGCCACGCAGCGTTGATTCATGGCGCAGTAAGTGAACTTGGACATGCCCGCCCAACTCCCCAAGGTCGGGTTGCACTCCCAGAGTTCACAGGCGCGAATACCGAAGAAGTTCATCATCCCACCGCGTACGCCGCTGGGCGGTATATATTTCGCCCCTGTGCAGCAGTGTGTGTTTTTATCCTGGTTGCAATCTGTCAAACAATCCACACCACCCAGGACACAGCCTACTACCGGCGCGGCTTTCGCAGCCGCCAAAGCCGCGTCGCGAATGGCGCGCCGGCAGTCAACGCTGGTAGGATCAACGCAGGCCACAGTGTTCAGCACAGTGACCACCTCGCCCACCTCGTCAGGGATCATACACTTGGCGGCAGCCGCCATCAGGCAGTTGCGCACGCAGGTGCCGGTGCTGCATTGTGCAGAGAGTGCCAGCACGCCAGGCATGCTGGTTGGCGCCTCGACATAGCCGCCGGAGAAGGTGAAGTCATGGTTGTCCAATCCCATGCTAACGCTGCCGGTCGTATCTGCGATGGTCAATCCGGCCTGGCTGTAAGTGTTGGTGTTCACCGTATCGCCCTGGCGCCGCAAAAAGCGCACTTCCCGGCGATCCGGCTGGATCAGGATAGCTTGTAAGATGGGGGAGCCCTGGCTGATGGTCATCCACTCGGCGCTGCCATAAACAAAACCATCCGCCAGCGCCTGGTCATACAGGGTTTGCAGGTCTGGAGATGCAGCGCGTTCGGCGGCGAATTCCGCCTCGCTCAACGGCTGGCTGCCAGTCAGCAGGGTTGGCTCGTAAGCCAGGTAAGCATTGAGATCAAAGAGCGATTGGTTGAGATTGCTGCCCACCAGCACCGCGATGCTGGTGTCGGTGTAATCAGCCGCCAGCCCCCAGCGATAGCGCACTTTCGCCGAAACCGTACCCTGTGTTTCTGGCAAGAGGTCACCTAAACGCCAGAAGATCTGTTGGCGATCGATCCAATAGCGTCCTTCGTGGGTGCTGGTGATATAGCTCGAAGCAGATGGCATCTGGAAGACCAAGACTGCGTTTTGTATGGTCGCCGTGGTGTGGTTGGCATACGTGAGCGCATAGTCCACCGTTTGTCCGGGGGAGATCGTGCCAGGCCCGCGTATTTCTACCACCACGCCGCTGGGTGTTACAGGCGCCTCGGTCAGCCAGGGATCGAAGATCACGTTATCGCCAACTTTTACTCCCTGGCCATCAGGGTTGAGCGTGGTATGGAAAGGCCCGCTGGCGTGCCCCCACCAGTTGAAACGGGCATCCAGGGAGGTGGCAGCGCTGGAGATATTGGCGCCAAAGCTAGGGATAGCGTAGAAGCGGTTTTGATGGATGAAATGAGCGCCATCTACACCAGCGTAAATGCCGTGAGAATAACTGGTGTGCAGGGCGCAATCCTGGACGATCACCGTCCCGCTGGTATTGAGTCTCAGCATGGGCGACAGATTTCCCCAATACTCGCGTCCGCCATAGGCAATCTCGCAGTGCTGCAGGATACCGGTGCTGCCCTCGTGAAACTCGATGCCGTCCCAGCCACCCGGCGACTGCTGGATGCCCCAAAAACGGATCGGCATCTCGGCCATGCCAAGCGCGGTCAGGCTGCCGTAAACACTAATGCCATACCCCACCGGCAAGCGCAAGGTCAGGCCGGGCTCCAGGGAGAGTGCGCCCGTGTTGCGGACATAAAGAGTGTTCTCTGCCACATAGGGCAGGCCGGGCCACCCCGCACCCCAATGGCGAGCTGCTTCTACATATCCTGATTCCAGTGAAATGCCATTCAATTGATTGCCGCTGAGGCTGGTGTTAACAAAAACCGGCGAGTCATTGTCGGGGTGCTGGCGGATGGCGGCCCCGCCTTGGTTGGTCAGGTTGACATTCTTCAGAGTGACCTGCGAGCCGCCGCTCTTTATGTACAAACCGGCGGCGGTGTTGTCGTGCACGTCAACTCCGTCCAGCAGCAGGGTCTGGTCTTGTGGTTTTTCTTCGCCGGAGTAGGCGGCATTGTGTAAATAGACCCCATTGCTGCCATTGTGATGGATAGCGCCGCCGTTGACAGTCACCTGTCCATCTTTGCTGCCCATCACCAGGCCATCGCGAGTATTATCGTGCAGGGTCACATTCTCCAGGGTCAGTTGAGACGCGCCACCACTGACCCGCAAGCCATCATTCCAACTATGATGGATGCTCAGATCGCGCAGGGTCACATCCGAACTGCGCACCCATAAGATCGCGGGCTGGTAATAGCCTCCACCGCCCTGGCGCATTTCCACGTGTTCCAGGCTGGCGGAAGCAGTCGTATCGATATACAGGCCGTCCCATTTGCCGTCGTAGCCGGTTGAACCATCCACTTCGGCTGCGAACACGATAGGCTGGTCAATGGCGCCGGTAGCAGTGAGGTGAGCGCCATTTTCGATGATAATCCGGCTGGAAAAATTGCCAAAACGTAACAGCGTGCCGGGAGACAGGGTCAGGGCATACCCGGCCGGTACTTTGCGACCGCCGCTGGTGGGGTAGGGCATCAGCGGCGCGCCATCGAGAATGACATCCCCACTGAAAGTATTCCAATTGTCAAGCCAGTTAAGCGCGACCACATCGCGGCTGTTATCCTCCAGGGTCAGGTTATGGTAAACCGCATCCATGTCAAGCGTGTGCTGGTAAATGCCGCCCAAATAACCGGACTCCGCCGCCCCGGTGTTGCTGATGACGCGCACATAATCCAATGTGGCCTGGGTATTGGCGCCGTAGAGGGCGATGCCGGTCTTGAGGCTATAAGCCACCTCGGAGGATTGCAGAGAGAGGGTCGCATCGTTGACGTAAATCTGCGCCCGGCTTAGGTAAATCAATCCATCCCAACGTCCATATACCCCGGAACCCGCATAATATACTTCGGTATGGCTCATGTCCCCCTGGCTGGCGGGCATGAAATGAAGGCCATACCATTGACCAGGACTGCCCAGGCTGGGGCCGTCGCCGTTGGTGTCGTCGCCGTGATTGTCATCCTTCAGGCTGGTAAAAATCACCGGGTTGGCTGCCGTGCCCTGGGTGCGCAGCGTCCCTTTGATGGCCAAAGCGCAGTTGTTATCGTAACTAAGGTAGCAGTTACCGCCAAATTTCACAATCGCGCCTTCTTGAATCGTGAGGGTAACGCCAGGATTGACAATGACGTTACAGGCATTGGCCACATAAATGTTCCCCCCCGCCCAGGTGGTGTCGGTCGTGATCTCGCCGCAGACATCCACGACAGCCAGGGATCGGGCAGGGCCACTCAAAGCAGGCGAACTGGCAAACGAGTCTTCCACGGCGGCATGCTGGGCGCTGACCTGATCAATGCCCCATAGAGCAGTTACCATGAACACCAGTAGGCCAACAGCAACTAGCCCAAAGGGTCTAATGAATCTTTCCACTTGTTCACACTCCTTTTGTAAATTGGAATTGGGTTGCCATCAACAAGGTACCAAAGCCATCATTGCAAATGAAATAATGGCCGGTAAAAAACCCTTTGAAAGGATTTCATGCAGCAAAGACGCCAACAGTACAGCATAGACAAGCGGCTTGCTGCAGTAAAGTCTACAATGCAGGTCTTATTAAGAAAGACCGTTGTATATAACAAGAACATGATAACATAAAAATGCATGTAATTCAGCTAAAACCCAGCAATTCCAAATCCGGATTTCTTGGAGGACACGGACGAGCGCAGACGCGCACAGAGAGATACAAGCTCGCCCAATCTTATCCTCCCCCAGGCCGGTCGTGAGCACCCTAACGTCCAATTCAAACCCATCTGCGTGGTTCGGTGGTTTCTAACCCCCAAACAAAATTGGCGAAAGTCCAGTACGTAAGAATTTCAAGGGATTTTGCCAGCTCAGACGATATAATCTTATCTCCACACACTGATTGACTGACAAACTTAACAAAAGAGAGGCTTGCCGACAAGCCCAAATCGTGGCAAAGTTTCACTACCGGACAAAATTAATCTAATAGGTGGCTGACATCGTGGTAAGCTTCTGATTCGGCCAAGAAAAAGGAGCAGACCATGAGTGACAACCACCAACGGTATAGTACCGAAATTCCACGTCTGATATATTTTGCCAACATTTTCACCCTGGGAGGGTGA
>CAZVRZ010000247.1:3290-5688 GCA_964629965.1 uncultured Anaerolineaceae bacterium | reverse complement strand
GTCAGGCTTTTTTGCCCCACTTTTGGAATTTCCTTACTCAAAGATACAGTACCAACGGAGTAACTAATTGACGAAACATGCTTGTGGGTATACACTTTACAAGGGCATCGTTGCCATTTCCCATGAAGGAGCAGATCTATGAGCATTATCGAGGTTAATCATCTCACCAAGTATTACGGAAAATCCCGAGGAATTGTAGATGTTTCCTTCGGCGAGGAAGAAGGCGAAATCTTTGGCTTCATCGGGCCGAATGGCGCCGGAAAATCCACTACCATCCGCTTGCTGCTATCGTTGATCCACCCGACCAGCGGGAGCGCTAAAGTGTTCGGCAAAGATGTGGTCACCCAGGGGCCTGAGATACGCCGCGATATTGGCTACCTGCCCTCAGAAGTCTATTATTACGAGGGTATGAAGGTTATTGATCTACTCAAATATTCTGCTAGCTTCTACGATCACGATTGCACCCAACGCATTCGCGAGTTGGCAGAAATCATGGAATTGGAACCGAACCGCCGCATCAGCGATCTATCCTACGGCAATAAGAAAAAGGTGGGCATCGTGCAGGGTTTGCTGCATAGCCCCAAGCTGCTATTCCTGGATGAGCCCACCGCTGGGCTTGACCCGTTGATGCAGCGTAAGTTCTTTGACCTGATCCGAGCCGAGAATGCACGCGGCGTGACGGTATTCTTCTCATCGCACATCCTGGGCGAGGTGCAACGCTTGTGCACGCGGGTAGGCATCATCCGCGATGGTAAGATCGTAGAAATCTCCAACATCCGCTCCCTGCAGCAGAATAATTATAAGAAGGTGCGCGTGACAGCAGAAGGACTAACCCCTGCCGACTTCGCTCTGGCGGGGGTGACCAATATACAGATGGAAGATGGTACGTTGAGCTTCTTTTTCAAGGGCGACATCAATGCCGTGATGCAAAAGATCAGCAGCATCCAAATCAGCGATGTGACCATCGAAGAGCCAGCGTTGGAAGAAATTTTCATGCACTATTATGAATAGGCGGCACCCATGAAAGCAAACATTTACCGACACGAGTTTCGCGCCCGCCTGAGATCGGTGATCATCTGGTCGCTAGGGGTCATGGTACTGATCACTTTCTTTTTTGCCATGTTTCCGATCTTTGCCGACGAAGCGGCGTTGATGAACGAATTCCTGGCCAAGTACCCGCAGGAATTGCGGGCCGCCTTTGGCATGGATCGGATGGATCTGTCCACTGTACTGGGTTTCTACGGTTTCATCTTCCTGTTTGTCCAACTCTGCCTGGCAATCCAGGCCAGTAACTATGGCTTTGGGCTGGTCTCGATCGAGGAGAGCGAATTGACAGCTGATTTCCTTTTGAGCAAGCCGGTCAGCCGCACTCATGTGCTAACAAGCAAGTTACTGGCAGCGTTGACCAGCCTGACCATTACCAACCTGGCAGTGTGGGCGACCAGTTTCACAGCCATCGAGATGTTCCGCGGCAAACACGAGTATGAGGTGAAACCGCTATTGCTGGTGCTGCTCAGTATCGTGATCTTCCAACTCTTTTTCTTGAGCGTGGGGCTGGTCATTTCGTTACTGGTCAAGCGCGTGCGCAGCGTCACACCGTATGGCCTGGGCCTGGGCTTTGGCATGTACGTGCTCAATGCTTTCAGCGGGGTGTTTGGAGATGTCACCCTGGAGCTGGTGACGCCATTCAAGCACATTGACCCGACCTATATCCTGACAGAATCAGCATATGATCTGCCGCTGATGCTGCTGAATGTAGCCGTGACTGTGGTGGCCCTGGGTGCCAGTTACCGGTTGTATACCCGCCGTGACATCCCGGCGGTATCGTAAGGAGGCGCGGGATGAACATCTTTCTTCATGAATTGAAAGCCAACCTCAAATCCCTGTTGATCTGGAGCGTGATCATCTCACTGTTGGTGATGATGGCCGCAGCGAAATTCTCTGCTTTTGCCGCCGACCCTGAGACCGTGAAGATGCTGGATGCGATGCCCCCGGCGCTGATGGATGCCTTAAGCATGCGGGCCTTTAACCTAACAACGGTGAGCGGTTTTTATGGCATCATGTTCATCTATTTTGCGTTGATGGGCGCCATCGCGGCGGCTATGTGGGGTAGCGACATCATCTCAAAGGAAGAGCGCGACAAAACGGTTGAGTTTTCGCTGGTACTGCCGGTTTCGCGCAGCCGGGTGGTCACTTTCAAGGCATTGGCAGCGTTGATCAACTGTATTGCTTTCGTAGCGATCACCTGGGTGGTATCGGTGGAAACCAGCTCGATTTTATCCATCGGCAAAAAATGCCCGATCACGCCGGTCGAAAGAACCAAGGCCTGGTCTTCCTTGGCCCCGCAGGCGGCGGCGGCGAGCCGAGCCATTTGTTCCGCGTCGCGCAGGCCTTTTTC
>CAZVRZ010000247.1:0-3280 GCA_964629965.1 uncultured Anaerolineaceae bacterium | reverse complement strand
TGGGAACGAGGCCGTTTAAACCAGACCAGACATTCTTTGACTTCTTGGAACTGGAAATGCGGGCGATGTTCGCCATTGAGCTGATTTTCCTGGCGATTGGACTTTTGCTGGGCTGTGCCATGAAGCGCTACAAGCTCTCCGGCTCGACGGCCGTTGGCATCATCCTGGTGACCTACTTCATGTCGATTGTATCGGTGTTGGATGACAGGCTGGATTTCCTCAAGTATTTCACGCCGTTCAAGTATTATGATGCCGGCGAGCTTTTCCGCAGAGGCACGGTAGATGGGATCTACCTGTTTCTCAGCGCGGCGATCATCATTGCCTGCATGGCAGGGGCATACTGGATCTACAACAAGCGCGATCTGTACATCTAGAAACCACGTTCCGAGATTGTTTACAATATCTGGGGCACACAGACTCGGAAGTCTGAGCGCCCCGGTGTTTTTTTATTTTCGCTAAGAGCCTATGACAGCGCTGGACGTGTTTCAGGTATTACGAAAGGGGTGAGAGGTGCGAGTTTTCGAGTGCTGCAAAAATTGGAACTCGCCAATCGACATTAAGCTTTATAATTCCGCAAAGCCCGTCGGTGAAACACAATGCGGGAGTGATCTATCCATCATACGAGCACAAAGGAAGATAAATGACCGAAGACCTGGCAGGCCCATCCGAAAAACAGTGGAATATCGAAGATGTAACCGATCATGGAGAAAGAGTTTCACCGCAGAACCAGGATTTTGTCTTCTATGGTCACCTTTCGATCTATCATTTTGCACTTCAATTTTGCCGCGGTCAAGTCGTTCTGGATGCTGGAACGGGTACGGGCTACGGCAGCGCATATTTTGCCGACCAGGGGGCCAGGCAGGTTTATGGCATCGATGTGAGTGAAAAATCAATTGAGTTCAGCAAACATCACTATCGCAAGCCAAACCTTGAATTCCGAACCATGGATTTGAACTCAAAGTTGGATTTTGTCGACTCGTCCTTCGATTTCATTTTTACCTCAAACACCTTGGAGCACATCTCAAATCCAACTGGGTTTTTCAGGGAAACTTGTAGGCTGCTCAAGCCAGGGGGGATACTCCTGGTAGCCGTGCCTCCCATTACCGATGAGCGCCTGGAATATCTGAATCTTATCAATGAATACCACGTAAACATTTGGTCGCCCCGGCAATGGTTGTTTTGTCTCAAGGAATTTTATAAGGAAGCCACACCCTATCTGCATGGCGTGGAGGCAATCGGAGCAGATTTCAAGCCAGAGCATATGAGCCCAGAAGCCAGGATGAGGGTGGATGATTTTGTGTTTGCGCCTGGAAAGATCGACGACATGTACCGGCGATTCACTTTAACATCTATCTTTGTGGCCCGCTCGCCGCGCTCTGTGGAGCAGTTACCCGAGCAAGGCAAGGCCATCAAAATGATCGATCACTCTTACTCGCGCCCGGCGGGTCAAATTGATCCTGAGATCCGCAAAAGATTGCGTAAGTATTTCGATCCCATCTCCCCCTCGGCAGACTCATTGTGGGTAAAAGCTCTTCGCACCTTGAGAGAGGATGGGGCTGCTGCTCTGACAAGGAAAGCTTTCGACTATTTCAAACGAAAAGCGACGAGATGATAAACCATGGCTGAGCTTCCAGAAATCTTCCTATTAGCCAACCAGATGAACACAGAGCTGGCAGGCAAAAAGATCACCGGCATCGAGGTATTGCAGCCGAAGTGCTTGAATGTACCCAAGGACACTTTCACCTCTGCCTTGAGTGGAGCGCGCCTCCAAGGGGCCCGGTCGCGTGGCAAATGGATCCTGACGGCAACCGACCAGGGGTGGCTGCTGCTGAGCGTGGGCATGGGTGGAGAGATCCTGCTGGTCGATCGCGGCCGGCTGCCGGAAAAATATCGCCTGATCTTTGACTTCAGCGATGAAACCTGCCTGGCAGTGAACTTCTGGTGGTTCGGTTATGCCCATTATGCCGCACCAGACAAGCTTGCCGATCACAAGATGACTGCCAGCCTGGGCGCCAATGCTCTCGACCTGAGCGCAAGCGAACTTCAAGGACTGCTGAGCGGGCGGCGCGGCCAACTCAAGACCTTCTTGCTCGACCAATCTCGCCTGGCGGGGATCGGTAATTTCTATATTCACGATATCCTGTTCCAGGCCGGGCTGCACCCACTGCGCCCGATCGATTCGCTCTCGCCGGCCGAGATGATGCATCTGCACGCCGCCATCCATGACCGGCTGCAGTTGAGCATTAACAAGGGGGGAGCTTCTTACGAGCAGAACCTGTACGGGCAAAAAGGCAACTTTGGCATGGAGGATCTGCTGATCGGTTACAAAGAAGGGAAGCCTTGCCCGCGATGCGGTACGCTCATTGAAAAGCTCAAGACTGGCAGTACCAGTGGTTTTATCTGCCCTGTCTGCCAGCCAAGAACACCGGCTTAGCCCGGGTTTGCCAGGGTTACCCTTCCAGGCAGATAGTTACCGGTCCATCGTTTTCGATCTCAACCTGCATGTGCGCACCAAACTGGCCGGTTTGGGTGGGCACGCCTTGCGCTGCCAACAGGGCAGCAAAGCGCTCCACCATGGGCTGGGCCAACTCGGGTGCGGCCGCATCAGTGAACGAAGGACGGCGGCCTTTGCGCGTATCGGCATATAATGTGAACTGAGAAACCACAATCGCCGCGCCGCCAGTATCCAATACAGATAGGTTCATCTTGCCGGCCTGGTCTTCGAAAATGCGCAGATGAGCGATCTTATCCACCAAGGCCTGCACCTGGAACTCTGTGTCTCCAGGTGCAATGCCCAATAATATGACCAGCCCCGGCCCTATTTCGGCAACCGAACGGCCTTCCACTGTTACTTTTCCGTGTGCAACTCGCTGCAATACCAGGCGCATAAGCTTTTATTTTACATGAGGCAGGCCGATGGCATCCTTGACTTGGCGAATGGTCTCTGCGGCGATGGCGCCGGCGCGCTGGGCGCCATTGTGGAGCACTTCCCAGACATCATCTGGATGCTGGTCAAGCTCTGCACGCCGGCTGCGGAAAGGCCGAGGAAGACATCGGCGCCGCCGATAACATCGAGGTTGTGCTCGATAATTAATAGCGAATGACCAGCCTGCTGCAATTGACGAAAAGCCCGCATCAGCGTGGCAATATCGGCAAAGTGCAGGCCGGTGGTGGGCTCATCCAACAGATAAAGGGTCCGCCCGGTGGCCTTCTTGCCCAGCTCCGCGGAAAGTTTCAGGCGCTGGGGCTCGCCGCCGGAAAGCGTGGTGGCCGATTGCCC
>CAZVRZ010000246.1:0-5771 GCA_964629965.1 uncultured Anaerolineaceae bacterium | reverse complement strand
GGCTGTTTTGCCGCTGTTTTCCTTGGCCCCTTTTTACTCAAAAACAGAATTGCTGGTTAATATGCCAATTGTAACCAGAAGCGCCGGTTTTGCTTGCCAGATAATATTTGACCCCCACATGGTGGGGGTCAAATGTCGATCTTCTTTATTCAAATGACACAACTTTTCACTTGAGAACTGCTACAACAAAGCTCATTCCACACCAGGATCGTCGACGCCAGCATCAACATCAACATCAACTTCAACATCAGCATCGATTTCAACATCAGCATCAACATCTTCTTCCAGCTCCTCTTCATCATCTGAAGAGGACGATTGCTGTGCGCCGCTGACTTCTCCCTTGAGTGCCATCTTCCAATCCAGGTCAGCATAAGCCGGCGAGTCAACCTTACGCAAGCTCAAGCCAATGCGTCGTCTTTCTGGGTCGATCTTAATCACGCGCAGCGTAACAACATCGCCTTCTTTGACAACTTCCTTCGGATGAGCAATACGAGCTTCGCTCAGCTCAGACACATGGATCAGACCTTCCAAATCATCGCCCAGGCGAGCAAAAGCGCCGAACTTGGTCAGATGGGTGATGGCGCCTTCCACAAGCTGTCCTTCACGCAGGTGATCCACTTTTTTCAGCCAGGGATCTGGCAAAGTCTGGCGGATCGAAAGGCCAATACGCTTACGATCGCGATCAATCGCAATCACACGCACCTGGACTTCTTGCCCGATATGCAGGATTTCATTGGGATGTCCAATACGCTCCCAGCTAATTTCCGACAGGTGCACAAGGCCATCTGCGCCATCAATATTAACAAAAGCGCCAAAATCTGCCAGGCTGGTGACCCGGCCGGCACGAACATCGCCTTCTTTCAAGTCTTCCAGTAAACGATCTTTGATCGTCTCACGGGTTTCTTGTAAAGCAGAGCGTTCCGAGAGGATCAAACGATGGCGATGACGATCCACCTCAATCACCCGCACCGAGATAGCTTCTCCAACCAATTTGCCCCAACGCGCATCTGGCGACTCGTTCGTTGCATCCGAACGACGCATCACGCTAATCTGTGACGCAGGCACAAACCCTCGCAAATGACCGATCGGGACTATCAAACCGCCCTTGTTATAACCAATGATCTGACCATCATACACATCCCCAGATTCCATCAAGCTCTCTACCAGGAGCCAATCTTGCTCTTCACGGGCTCGAAGATAAGAGAGAACCAAGGTACCATTGGAATCTTCCGGGTTGATCACAAAAACTGGTATTTCTTGACCGACCTTGAAGGCAAGTAGATCCTCGGGAGGAATCTGATCCTTTTCTCTTCCCGAAATCACCCCCTCTGATTTGGCTCCAATGCTAACCAAAATTTCGGACTCGCCGATGCTGGCGATGACACCGGTTCGTATTTCTCCCTGCTTCGGGAAATCCAGGTTTAACCCTTCTTCCTCCAGCAGCAGTTCCATAGGCATTGAATTTTCAGAGACTTTTCCTTCTGAATTCGGTTCGTTTTGGATCTCGGGCATTGCCTCCTGCCCTGTCAGGGCTTCCTTCTGCTCCATATTGAAATTTTGCACTCCGATTAATAAAAGATTAGGAATACATTATACCCTAGATTCCACCCTTGCGCTTAAACGAATTAAAGGAACTTACACACCTTCAATTATACTTACGATTCCCCATTGCATGGCAATTGTGTAGATCGTCTTTGCATCCCAACAACGTTGGAAAGCCAGTACTACTTCCGGGTCATACAAAGTTCCAGAACCCTGTAAAATCTCTTCCAGGCCACGCTGCATACTCCAGGCATCGTGATATGGGCGCGTCGTCGTAATGGCGTCAAAGCTGTCCACCACAGTAATGATCCGGGCATCCAGAGGAATCTCTTCTCCACGCAAGCCCTCGGGATATCCCGTACCGTTCCAACGCTCATGGTGATACCGAATTGCAGGAACCGCCGGAGCAAGGTAAGTGATATCGCGGATCATATCTGCACCGCGAGTTGTATGCTGGTTGATCGCATAACGCTCATCATTGGTTAAAGGTCCTGCCTTGATCCAAACATTTGGATCGACCAGTATTTTTCCAATGTCATGCAGAATAGCGCCAAAACGTAAAATATCAAGGCGCTTGCCGCTAAAACCCATCTCGCCTCCCAAGGCGATAGAATACTCGGTGACGCGCTCGATATGCCCGCGCGTATACTGGTCGCGCAGTTCGATGGCATTGGCCAGCAAAATCAGGCTGGATTGGTAAGCCTGTTCCAACTGGGCCAATTCCAACTGGTGAAACCGCGTCAGGCGAGACTGTACTGCGGATAATAGTTCACTGCGCGTTAACGGCTTGATCAGGTAATCTTCAACACCCAGGCTCTTGCCGCGTGCTACTTCTTCCCGATCACCTCGCGCCGTTAAAAACAAGAATGGAATCGTCACACCCTCCGGGCGGGCGCGCACCGCGCTAAAGAACTCATAGCCATCCATTTCCGGCATGGTAATATCAGACAGGATCAGATCGGGAGTGAGCAAATCCATCTGCTGTAAACCTTCACTCCCATTCGAGCCAGCCAGGACAGTATAGCCTTCGAAGATTAAAATCTCCCTCAATCCGTTGCGAAGATCATTATTATCTTCAACGATCAGGATCGTCTCTTTCCCACTCATTCTTTCCCCTTTCGAACGAACGCTTCTCTACTCTCCCTCAGGCTGCCAACCGCCGGTAAACCGCCTGCCGGCTGGGCTGCCAACACAGCTCGAACGACTGCTCGGGCAAAAACCTCAGCCGCCAAAGCGCCGACAATGCTCACATCCGCCTGTTGTTCACCCGTAGCCAGGGTAAAAATGGTATCGCCATCCCACATCGTGTGCGCCGGGTAGATGGAGCGCGCCAGGCCATCCTGGGCCATCTGCGCCACCTTGTTAGCGCCTTCACGGGTCAAGCGGGCATTCGTAGCAACCACACCGATCGTTGTGTTGCTTTGGGAGGCAGCCATGCTTTGCATATCTGCCAGCTTTTTCATCACATCCAGGCTGTTGGCAAAACAAGCCGGAGACTGCAGATCTGGTTGTCCCACCAATGCGCCCGCCAGGATCTGGCCCGTTTCCACATCCATCACATCTCCCAGAGCATTCACAGCCACCAGCGCGCCCACAATCAATCCTCCTGCCAAAACCAGGCTGGCGGTACCCACGCCGCTTTTCATCGCCTGGGCCATACCCATGATCTTCCCAACCGTAGCTCCCGTTCCCGCGCCGCAATTGCCCTCAGCCGGCGCGCCGTCCGAGGCATTCAGGCAGGCCTGGTAACCCATAGCAGCATCTGGGCGCACCTTTGCCGCCCCCAAAGCCAGGTCAAACAGAACAGCAGCCGGCACAATCGGCACCCGAGCCACGCCCGCATCATAACCCACCGAACGTTCATCCAGGTAACGCATCACGCCGCTGGCAGCATCCAAGCCAAAAGCCGAGCCGCCGGTTAAAACGACCGCATGCACCTGGTCAACCAGGTGCATAGGACGCAGCGCATCCGTCTCGCGCGTCCCCGGCGCTCCTCCGCGCTGGTCAACGCCGCCCACGGCGCCTTGTTCGCACAAAACGACCGTGCATCCAGTCAACGCTTGCTCATCTTGCGCATGTCCAACTCGTATTCCGGGAACATCTGTGATCGCGTTTTTCATCAGTGCACACTCCATGTAAGTTTCCAAAGTTTACGATAAATTGAACGAAAACGCAACCTTACGCCTGATGAAAACGCAAAGGAAAATTTTTACGCTTCCGTTGACATCCGTAACCTTTGCGGTATAATTCCCCTGCCAGAATTCCAGGCCCATTAGCTCAATGGTAGAGCAGCTGACTCTTAATCAGTTGGTTACAGGTTCGAGTCCTGTATGGGTCATCAGCACCTGTGGCGGTTCGACCGAGCAGAACCCCCATATACGGCGGTCGACGCCGAAAATTTATCGGAACCTTTCCATTTTCGCTGCAATTGTGCTGCAAATAAAAGGTATATAGTTGCACTTTCTTCACGGTCTTCATAAGTCCAGTGCCTTTTCAAAATCCGCCAGGGTGGCCGGTGATTGGCCTGGATCAACCGTTCCGAAGTTGAGCAGCTCGTCTATCTTGTCTGCTGCTTCTGTCTGCATAGTTGGAATGGCGTGGGAGTAAAGTCGCAAGGTTATTCCGATGTCGGAATGCCCCAGCCGTTCACTCACCACTTTCGGATGAATGTTCATTAACAACATCAATGTGGCTGAAGTGTGCCTGAGATCGTGAATCCGGATGTGTGGCAGTTGGGCCAGCTTCAAAACCCGGTTGAATTCCTTGATCAGATTGGTGGGCTCAACCGGCCGTCCGAACAGGTTTGGAAACACCAGCTCGTGCTCCTCCCAACGATCCCCCGTCACAATGCGCTGCATGGTCACTCGTTGTCTCTGGATCTTGAGTTTTTCGATGCCTCTGGATCCAAGCGCGATCCGCCGAATACTGGATTTACTCTTGGGAGATTTGAAAATATAGCGCGGGAGATCTTTACCTATACCTTTTCTCGGCCATTGCACCTGGCGCTGCACCAGCAGGGATTGGCTGTTCCAGTCGATATCACTCCACTTCAATCCCAATAATTCGCCTTCACGCAAGCCAGTTGTAATAGCCATGTAATACAGGATCTCGAAACGGGTATCTTTGGCAATATTGAAAAGCCTCTGCACCTGGTCAACACTCAAGGTTTTCATCTCTGATGGCTCATACACGATTTTGATGCCTTGCGTTGGATTGTATTGAAAAATCTGCTGGAAACTCAGATCAGCAAAGAAAGTGTGCAGCGTCATCAAAATATATTTCCGGGTTCGCGTACCAACCCCGTTCTCTTCTGCGATGCTGATGATCTCCTGAATATGAAAAGGCTTCACATCCATTACCTTCAGTTTTTTCTTGATATACGGGCAGATATGCTTATGGATTATGTTCGTATATTGCTCAAATGTCTTCGGCTCCCAACGCTTTTGGCCATAATCCAACCACCAAAGCAAAGCTTCGGTCAGGGAGGCGCGAGCAAGCTGCGAAGTCAGGCCATTTTCGATGTCGTTTTGCATCTCCCTGACCCATTTCTGGGCTTCCGGCCGGGTCTTGAAAGTCTTGCTCACCCGTCTGCCACTTATCGAAACTTGCACCTGCCAGCATTGACGCTCCTCTCGAAAACGAATGGAGCCGTCGTTGTTGCCTCTTCTTTTACGTCTCGAATTGCGATCAGTCATGTTTTTTTCAATCCATAATATCCAGATGCTATAATGTCGAGTTATTTATGCATCATTATAAATATACCTAGATATCTCAAAGGTGTCAAGCAATGTCAAAAGCTGGTCATAAACCATCCCCAGGACAATCCCAACAATTAGTCGAATTTATAAAAAAAGCTCTCTCTGTGAAAGGGGCTTCCCAGCGAACAGCTGCCAAGCAGATAGGCATTAATAGTACCTTTCTCGGCCGTATTCTGAATGGTGAGAATACTCCCAGTGCTCACGCCTGTAACCTGATTGCAGATTATTTTGAGATCCCACGCGTGCAGGTCTATGCAATGGCCGGGTGGTTGGATCTGGAGGATGTAACTGGTTTGAAGGCAGTTCAGGCATTAAAGACTCTCTTTCCAGAGCCTGATGACCAGGCAGACATTGAATGGATATATTCCAACATCGGCGATCGTAATGCTCGCACCATGTACATTCAGCTTCTCCAAAAACTCAAGAGCGGAAAATCGAATGGGGATTCTGATTCGTACGATTCTCCTGCAT
>CAZVRZ010000245.1:0-5777 GCA_964629965.1 uncultured Anaerolineaceae bacterium | reverse complement strand
CTGTTTCGGGTCGCTTGTCTGCTCAATACTCTTCGCTACTGCTTCGAAATCCCGTAAAGGGTTGCCCGACTTTTCTTTGACGAGAAGGATAGCCTCGGCTATACTATGATCAAGCGCTCAGCACGTTGGGCAGAAATCGGTTCATTATAAACATCATCTATGTGAGAAACGAATGGCTGTAAATTTCAAACTGACCTACGCAACCATGTTCAACCCCCCGGAAAACCTGCACAAGATTTTCGATGAGACTCTCAAAAAAACAGTCCTGGGAAAAGAATATGGCATGATCGTCGATGGTAAAGACTGCTTTGCCGACGAAAAATTCGAGGATATCTCCCCCAGCAATACCGATGTAGTATTAGGAGTGTTCCAAAAAGGCAGCCAGCAAGACGCCCAGAAGGCTCTGGCCGCAGCCCGTAAAGCTTTCCCCATCTGGAGTCGCATGAAGTGGCAGGAACGGGTAGCCCTGCTGCGCAAAGCCGCCGACCTGATCGACCAGCGCATCTTCGAGATCGGCGTGGCCATGGCGATGGAAGTGGGCAAGATCCGCATGGAAGCGCTGGGCGATGTGGCCGAGACCGCCGACCTGGTGCGCTATGCCTGCTACCAGGTGGAGAAGAATGAGGGCTTTGTGACCGAGATGGGCCGCGACCCGCTGGTGGGCTACACCTCGATTAACACCTCTGTGCTGCGCCCATACGGTGCCTGGCTGGTGATCAGCCCCTTCAACTTCCCCGGTGCCCTGACGGGCGGGCCGGCCGGCGCTGCCCTGGCAGCCGGCAACACCGTGGTGATGAAGCCTGCCACCGATACCCCCTGGGTGGCGCGCCTGCTGGCAGAGTGCTTCCGTGAAGCCGGCCTGCCGGATGGGGTTTGCAACTACGTCAGCGGGCCGGGGCGCACATTGGGACAGGCCCTGATCGATAGCCCAGAGGTAGATGGCATAACCTTCACCGGCTCGTACGAGGTGGGCATGAAGATCTTCCGCGACTTTGCCCAGGGTCGCTGGATACGCCCCACCATCCTGGAACTGGGCGGCAAGAACCCGGTCATTGTGTCGCGAAACGCCGACCTAGAACGCACCGTCACCGGCATCTTGCGCTCGGCCTTTGGCCTGCAGGGTCAGAAATGCTCGGCCTGCTCGCGCATCTACATCGAGTCGCCCGTGTATGATGAGGTGGTCAGCCGCCTGGTCGAAATGACCAACAAGCTGGTCATCGGCAACCCCACCGATCGCCGCGTGTACCTGGGACCGGTGGTCAACCAAAGCGCCTACCAGGATTACCAGGATTTCACTGCCGAGTTGGCCCAGGCCGGGCGCATCCTGACCGGAGGCAAGGTGCTGCTGGATGGCGAGTACGCCAAGGGGTACTTCTGCACCCCCACCCTGGTGGATAACCTGCCGCTGAACCACCGCCTGTGGAAACACGAGATGTTCCTGCCGATCAGCACCATTGCCCGGGTAGACAGCCTGCCCGAGGCCATGCACCATGCCAACAATGTCAGTTACGGCCTGACGGCGGGTTTCTACGGCAGCGCCGAAGAAACCGAGTGGTTCTTCGACCAGATTGAGGCCAGCGTGACCTATGCCAACCGTCCACAGGGCGCCACCACCGGCGCCTGGCCTGGCTTCCAACCCTTCGGCGGGTGGAAAGGCTCCGGTTCATCCGGCAAGAATTCTGGCGGGCATTACTACGTGCAGCTCTACATGCACGAACAGATCCGCACTTTGGTTCGGTGAAGGAGTTATAAGACGCCATGGGCGTTGAAAAAGGCCGCCTGGGACAATTCTTTGTGTTCCTGGGTTTGTTATTTCTGATCATCTTCTTTGCTGTCGATCAAAGCCAGAACCCGCAGCTTGGCGTGTTCCTCTTTGGCGTGGTGAGCGTCTGCCTGGGCATCTACTTGATCGTGCGCGATTTCAAATCCCCACCCGAAAGCCAGCGCTTCCGCGGCGTACGCAAATACATGCAAACACGCAAAGAAAAAAAGAAAGAAAAGGAGAAAAAGAAACTAAAATAACTATGAACAAATTGATACCCCTCTCCGAAGCCGTGAGACGTTACGTCGAAGATAATGATGTCATCTACGCCGCCGGATTTACCCACTTGATCCCCTTTGCAGCCGGGCACGAGATCATCCGCCAGCAGCGGCGTAACCTGGTGCTGGCTCGCGCCACACCTGATCTGATCTACGATCAAATGGTGGCAGCGGGCTGCGCTCGCAAAGTGATCTTCTCTTACATGGGCAATCCGGGCGTGGGTTCGCTGCGCCTGATCCGCAGCGAGATCGAAGCCGGCAACCTGGAATGGGAAGAATATTCCCATTTTGGCATGATCTCTTGCCTGCAAGCCGGCGCAGCAGGGCTGCCTTTCATGCCCATGAATCCCACCGCGGCCGGCGACCTGGAGCGCGTCAACCCACAGTATCGCGCCATCACCGATCCCTACACCGGGCAGACCGTGGTGGTAGTGCCGCCGCTCAAACCCGATGTCGCCATCGTCCACGTGCAGCGCGCTGATGCACAGGGCAACGCCCACATTTGGGGCATCATCGGCGAGCAGAAAGAGGCTGCTTTCGCCGCCAAGAAAGTGATCCTGACAGCCGAAGAGATCGTGGATGAGGAGATGATCCGCTCCGATCCCAACCGCACCATCATCCCAGGTTTCGTGGTAGATGCCGTCTGCCACGTACCCTACTGTGCTCACCCATCCTACACCCAGGGCTATTACGATCGCGACAATCAGTTTTACATACAATGGGATGAGATCAGCAAGAACCGCTCCAGTATCCAGACTTACCTGGACGAGTAGGTTTTAGGTGTAAAAGACCGGGAAGAATACTGGCAAAAGTTGGGAACCGAGGCCCACCAGCGCCTACAGGTTATTCCGCGGATCAGCGCCACAGTGAACTATGGCGCCTATTGATCGAGTCCCATTAACAGGCAAACCCCTATGATGACAGACACACTTACCTATTCATCCTCTGAACTGATGACCATCAATGCTGCCCGGCTGCTGCGAGACGGCGACGTAGTCTTCGTGGGCGTAGGGCTGCCCAACCTGGCCTGCAACCTGGCCCGGCGCACGCATGCCCCCAACCTGATGATGATCTACGAAGCAGGGGTGGTAGGCGCACAACCCAACCGCTTGCCACTCTCCATCGGCGATCCAACCCTGGTAAGCGGGGCTCTGGCTGTGTGCAGCATGTACGATATCTTCGCTCTGTACCTGCAGCGCGGCAACATCGATGTCGGTTTCTTGGGCGGAGCGCAGATCGATCGTTTTGGCAACATCAACGCCACAGTCATCGGCGCTTACGATCATCCCAAAGTGCGCCTGCCCGGCTCCGGAGGCTCAATGGAGATTGCTGCCTGGGCCAATCGCTGCTACATCCTCACTCCTCATCAAAAACGCCGCTTCCCTGAAAAATTGGACTTTCGCACTTCGGCGGGCTTCCTGGGTGGGCGAGCAGAGCGCGAAGCCGCCGGGCTGCATGGCGGCGGGCCGCTGGCGGTGGTCACCGACCTGGGCATCCTGGAACCCGACGAATCCGGCGAGCTGGTGCTGCAAGCTCTCCATCCCGGCGTATCCTTCGAGCAGGTGCGTGACAACACCGGCTGGCAAATCCGCTCGGCTCCCGAACTGCGCTACACCCTCCCGCTGGAAGCAGAAGAACTGCGTATCTTGCGAGAAGAATTGGATCCACAAGGCATTTATCTTAAAAGCAGCAGCGGTTGAGCCCTGGTTCGCTGTCTATGGCCATTCTCCTGCTGCCGTTGAGCTTTGCCACCCTGTACCTGGCTGTCTACCAGCGATTTGCCGATTGGCGGCTGGTGCTGCTGCGCACAACGTTGCTCTGGACAACATGCCTGGTAGCGATGACCGAACTGCTCAGCCTGGTCGAGGCGGTTACCCCGCTGGGACTAAGCCTGGCCTGGGGTGCACTTTTGCTGGGTACGTTGGCCTGGCTATCCGAGCAGGCTCGCCGCAAGAAACTGCGCCTACCCATAAGAATAGCGCTGCCTGGAAAGGCGGATCTGCCCGAAAAAAAGTCCCGCCCTGCCCACCTGGCCGAGGCGATTCTGCCTGCTTGCCTGGTTTTCATCCTGGCAGTAACTGCCCTGGTGGCCTGGCTGGCCCCACCCCAAACCTGGGACTCCATCCATTACCATCTCTCGCGAGTGGCCCACTGGGCAGAGATGGGAGCGCTGCGCCACTTTGCCACCGGTAATGATCTACAAAACAATATGCCGCCCGGGGCCGAAATGATCGTTTTGCACACCTACGTGCTAGCACAGGGAGACCGCCTGGTCAATTTCGTCCAATGGAGCAGCATGGCCGCTTGCCTGGCCGCCGGGGCCCTGATCGCCAGGCAGTTGGGCGCCAACCGCCTGGGCCAACTCCTGGCGGCGGTCACCCTGGCTGCCACGCCGCTGGGCATCGTCGAAGCCTCCTGCACCATGACCGATTACGTGGCTGCCTTGTGGATCGCCTGCGCAGCTGTCGAGATGCTAGAGCTGATGCGAGGTGCGCCTCCTGCTCCAGGTGTAGTTTTCTCCAGCCTGGCGGCCGGGCTCACGCTGCTTACCAAACCAACCGCCGCCCCTTACCTGGTGTTGCTTGCGCTGGGCATTGCCGTGGCCCTGATGCGGCGCTTTGGCTGGCAGCGACTTGTGTTGTGGACCTGCCTGGCGGCGCTGCTGGCAGCCGGCCTTAACGCCGGACATAACCTGCGCAATCTGCAAACCTACGGCAACTCCATCAGCAGCAGCCGGGTGATCGACCGGCATTTCAATCAGTTGTGGACGCCGCAAGGGATCCTGGTGAACGTGCTGCGCAATAGCTACCTTGAGATGGGCACACCCTGGCCCAAAGTAAATTATGGCCTGTTCGTTGCTCTCCGCACCATCAGCAGTTGGCTGGAAGTAGACCTGGACGACTCGCGCTCGGTATCCGAAGGCCCCTTCCGTGTCATTCATATGAATACCAACGAAATCCGCATTAGCAATCCGCTGCAGGCCGCCCTGGCAGGAGTCGCCATCCCAGCCGTCCTCTTTAAAAAAAAACGCTTTAGCGCTGCGGCGCGCTGGCTGGCCTGGGGAGCGGCCGGTGGCTTTGTCCTGTTCAGCGCCATCTACAAGTGGCAAATCTTCGGCAGCCGCTACCACCTGTCGTTCTTTGTGTTGGCCGCGCCGCTGATCGCCCTGGCATTCAGCGCAGTTCTCAAACCGGGCTACCTGCGCTTGGCCGCATTGGCAATGACCCTGGCCGCCTTGCCCTTCTTGTTTTCGATCCATTCCCGGCCAATCATTCCTGGCAGCACTTCCCATACCGGCAGTATCCTACTCACACCGCGCCAAGACCTCTATTTTTCGAACAGCCGCTACCTGAAGAAATCGTACCTCGATATGACCAATCTACTGAAAGATACCGGCTGCGACAAAGTGACCCTCATCATGCCTGGCAGCAATGCCGAATATTTACTGTGGATGCTGATGGGCGCGCCGCGGCCCGGTCTGCAGCTCAACTGGACGATCATCGGCCCTGCCACCATACATGCTCCGGTCGATTTTGAGCCTTGCGCCATGATCTGCGATACCTGCACTCCGCCTCCAGATACCTGGCGGGGTATGCTGCAGGTTTACAACCAAGATAATACCTTTGTTTTATATATGAGATAAAAGATTGTGAGTGTTCTAAACGGTACATCCAAAAAGGGAGCACTAAAAAGTTGATGCTGTTGGCGAATTCAGGCTTCTGCCCACCATGGGGAGA
>CAZVRZ010000244.1:0-5779 GCA_964629965.1 uncultured Anaerolineaceae bacterium | reverse complement strand
CAGCGTATGTACAGTAGCTGCCTTGTCTACCCCACTTTGCCGCAATGCGTGTTGAAAAGCTAACTGGACCCCGCGGGCATTCATCGGGCCTGCTTCTGCCACACCACAGACTCTCAACTGTTGAATTGAAGGGAATAGCAAGGTCGGGTGGCGGTGGGTCACCCAATATTGGCGCAGCATTTCCAGGAGCGGCTGGGGAGGGGAACGTAGCGATCTTTGTTCCCCTTGCCTCGGCAAATATGGATCACGCCCCGCTCGCTGTCGATATCTTTGACTTGCAGTTGGATGCCTTCCTGAATGCGTAATCCACAGGCATAGATGGTGCTCAGGCAAACCCGGTAGCGCAATCGCCGCACGCGTTCCAGAATCCGGCGCACTTCGGCAACACTGAGCACGACAGGGAGCTTTTCTTCCCGAGCAGGACGGATTAGTTGAAGCGCATCCCAATGCACTTTTAGGGTGCGCTCATAAAAAAATCTGATCCCGCACAAGGCGATGGTCAGGGTGCTGGGTGAAATTCGCCTGACCTGCGAGAGATACAGAAAATACTGGCGGACTTCTTCCTCGTCAATCTGATCTGGCGGCTTGTGATAGTGCTCTGCCAGTTGCCGCACGGCCCGCACATAGACTTTCTGAGTGATTTCAGACAATCCGTGCAGATGTAAACTCTCAATCATCCTTTCGCGTAAAGCAGTCATGGTTATACCTCCTGGTATTGAAATATGATCCAACACCGGAAATATTACCCTGACTGAGGTGAAATTATGATATTGTCGAGTGCCTCTGCTGGGTGATTTTTCTGCGCGAAGCGCTTAGTTCAATGCTGTTTATACGGCGCGACCTAGAATTGTACAGGTCATCTAAGGCTCGCTGTCGGATCTCCTAAAGTTTGGCACGGGCTGACACAGAAAGTTTGACACTGACCACTGTATGTCCATCTCAAAAAGTTTGGCACTGGCTTTTCGGGGGAAAATAAACAGCCCGTCATCAGTACTCAGAAGAAATTTCGAGGAGGTTCACAAATGGGCAACAAAAGCGGAAATGCACCTCTTCTCAATCCAGGCAAACAACCTGGTTCCGCCCCTGGCTCTTGGCCTGGTACATGGCGGCATCGGCCTTGTGCAACACCGCGTCGAGGTCTGGCATATCCGAACGATATTCAGCTACACCCACGCTGATCGTCGCTCTTATCCTTTGACCTTGAAACTCATAGCTTTCCTGTTCAACAGCCAGCCGCAACCGTTCCGCCAGCTCCACCGCGCCTGCGGCTTGTGTACATAGCAAGAGAATGCCAAATTCCTCCCCACCAAGGCGTGCTACAACAT
The DNA here is from genome assembly GCA_964629965.1 of uncultured Anaerolineaceae bacterium. Classification (GTDB taxonomy): domain Bacteria; phylum Chloroflexota; class Anaerolineae; order Anaerolineales; family UBA4823; genus CAZVRZ01. The sequence goes on along the minus strand of CAZVRZ010000244.1, from coordinate 4,454 downwards.
CAGTCTCGCGAATGTGAACCCGGAGAGTATCGGCAATCCGCTGCAATATCAAGTCACCAACTGCGTGCCCGTATGTGTCGTTGATACTTTTAAACCGGTCAATATCCAGCATAAGTAATGAAAGGGGAGCAGGGTAACGCAGCACTCTTTGGATTTCTGCCTCCCCTTGCAAGAAGAATGATCTTCGGTTCGCCAGGCCAGTCAATTCATCGGTCATGGCCAAGCGCTCGAGCCGGTTGTTCAACTGGTGGATGCGTTCCTCGGCTTGTTTATGCTCGACAATCGTCCAAACGATATCGGCAATGTAGCTGACCAGCTTGATATCCTGCTCGTTATAATCGAACGGTTTGTTGCCAACCCCAAGAATAGAGACTACGCGGCCGCCGCGCATTGTCGGAATAACTAGCTCCCGAACGACAGCGGCATGTCCTTCTGGCATGCCTTTGCGGTCCGGCAAGGAGGCATAATCGTTGTGAATGACCGGTTTTCTCTCGCGAATACAATCCACCCAAACCCCGGCCTCGCTGATCGGATAATGCATGCCCGCCCCCTCCGCCTTGCAAAACTCCGCCTGGGTGCGAGTAGACCAGGCCTGCAGAGAAAGCATGTTTTGATCTTCTTCCACAAAGTGATAGAAACCAATCGGGCTACCGGTTATATTACAAATCTCATCCAATGCCTTTTGCATTAATTCTTCGACCGGGTGCGAGACAGAGAACTCCCATAACCGCAATCGCAACTGAGTGATGCCTTCTGTATACTTGCGGTCGGAGACATCATGAAAAAGCCCGATCGCCAGGTCTCCTTCAAAATAGGCGGAAACCTCAACTGTCTTGACTTCACCCGTTTTGCAAACGACCCGATATTCCCGAACCGGTGTTAGCACGTGGTTTTTTACAGCGTCTTCAACATCCGTTTCCCATTCTTTTAGAACGACAGCCCTATATTCACTATCGGGGTAAGCCAAAACAAACCATTGGGGTATGGTTTGAATATCTTGAAGTGTATAGCCATAGGTATCAATAAACTGTTTGTTCAAAAAGATCAATCTACCTTTACTATCCGTTAATGCGGTGGGAACAGGTGATAATTCCAACGATTGTCTGAAGCGCACTTCGCTCTCTTCAGCCTGCTGTTTGGCTTGCATCAGGGCGGCTTCAACCCGCTTGCGCTCAGTGAAATCAATGGAGGTTCCCCAAAGACGGACAAGAAAACCATTTTCAACAATGCCAATGGTATTGCTCAGAAACCATACGGGGTTACCAAGTCTATCTTCTTCTACAGTCTCGTCGTTGGTCGATTTGTAACCGCCTTCGATGAATTTCCTGAACGCGGCGCGGTTTATCGGGTTGTCTGACCCTCCGTGCGCGTCCAATAAACGCATGCCGATCATGGTATCCGTCGATGGCAGGTTGTACATATCCGCCAACGCCTGATTGCACTCCGCCATGTAAGCATTCTGATAGATCTGATCGATTTGTGTTTCAACGGGCAGGGAAATATCGATGGGATGGTCGAACTCTGTGCGATAGATCGCTTCGAAACTTTGCGAGATGAAAACTTGATAGCGCTCTTCGCTCTTCTGCAACGCTTCAGTGGCGTGCCAGCGGTCTATAACCTGGCTCAACCGCTCTGCTACATCTTTTAGGAAATTAACTTCCTCTTCCAAAAAGAGTTGCTCTTCCGTGTGGTACCAATCCTCTTGATAGCAGACATCCAGAGACCCGATCACCTGACCATGTCTTCTGACATCGCAAGATAATTTTCTGGACGAATCCTGATAGTTCTCTGTGACATAGGATTGACCTTCGATGATGATGCGCGCACAGGCAAATTCCGGGTATTGCATTGCCGGAGGAAGCAGGCTAACGCTGGTATGCAGAATACTTTCCAGCGAAATACCAGGAGTATTAATCAAACTCGATAGATCATAGAAGCAGCTCAATTCTTTTATGCGCTCGGTCAGCGCCTTCTCCGTTTGCTTGCGCACGGCAATATCATCCTGCAGATCAACAAACAGGCGATAATTGACCAGCAGAAAAAGGGAGAAGGTCAGGATGATGAACAACATCTGATAGGTAACCAGCAGCAACGTGTCGTAAGCATTGGAGCGGAAGAAATCGTTCCCAGGAGGTGCGAACATTGTGACCACGATCCGGCCGAGGCTAACCAGGCAAAAGGCGACGAAAACATAACCAACGCTGCGCATGCTGGAACGCAACTCGGGGGCAACCCGGCGCAGCATGAGCCAGGCGCACTGGGAACAGATGATCAGCAATCCCAAAGAGATGAGCAGGTTGCGTGCAGCCAGGCTGGGAAAGATAAACACGAAATAAGCATGGGCAATGATAAAGATTACCAGCAGGGTGTAGTTATGAATCTGACGTCCACGTTTCCCGGTAAAGTGTTCCAATCCAATGTACAGCAACAGGGTCCCGCCGATGACCATGGTGTTACTGACCGTCATCGAGAGAAAATCGGGGATTACCCCGCGCAGAACAAATAATCCCAGGGAAAGGAATTGCAGCAAGAAATCGGCCAGCCAAAAACCAAGCCCGGAGAAACACCTGTTATTCCATCTCCACAGGATGGCAATAACGACCAGGCAGACAAGATTGCTGACCGTATAGCTCAAGATCACCGTTCGCATATCGAGAAGGTTCATGAAATACCTCGAGCTTGATTTCTGGCAAGGAGCCTTTACAGAGACCCCTCAATTCGCGGGTGATATTTACAACAACAAATCTCATCTGGGAAAAAGGTCTCTTTGACTGATTATCAACGAACATACTTGTCTTTGTCAACCCGTTTCATCTGCAGTTCCATGCTTGGCCTCAAACCGTTCTCGCATATCCAGGCTGTCGATCCGCCGCGAGACGGTGGCTGGCGAGGGCAGTCGCAGTTGTTCATTCGCCGGGCGAACACGATTCTCTTCTTGAATCCGAGTTGCGATCAATGCATAGGTGTCATCAATCGTTACCCGCTCACGACGATAATAGTGATCTTTGATAACACTCTCCATCAGGTTCTTGAGATCTTGTTCCAAGCGTGAAGCGCCTTTTGCGCCACACCGGGAATATTGGGGAATGAATGCCCGCAGGTCACCCCCGCTCTGAAAATAATCATGCATCCAGCGAAAAATGGAGCGCCTGCTCAACCCGCGTAGCAGATGTTGTTTCGTGGGGTGATCTTGAAACTCGGTTCTGGGAACTGCGCAGATTTGGTCATCGCCCCCAAGAGCACCAGTACGAACGCTGCCGGCGCTAACGGGTGATTTTGGATTTCGCCCGCCAACTCAATCCAGCGGGCGATTTCGAATGAGCCGCTGATCTGCCCCAGGAGGGCAAAACCTGCCAGCATCGCCAGCCCCCCGGAACCGGTGACGAGCAGCGCCTGCCAGGCAGCGGCCCCGGCTTCCGGTTTGCTGTGTTCGAAGCCAATCAGGAAAAACGAGGAGATACTGGTCAGTTCCCAAAACACGAACAGCAAGAGCACATTGCCGCTTAATACCACACCAAGCATGGCGGTCATGAACAGGATAATCAGGCTGTAGAAGCGCTCTAGGAATGGGTGGGCGTGCAGATAAGCGCCGCCATACACGATGACAAGCGCCCCAATGCCAGAGATCAACAACGCCATCACCAGCCCCAGGCCCATCCAGCGTAAAAGTAAGCGCCAAACTCAGGCTGGCTGTCCAAACTTCTCCCTTGACCATGGCAGGAATGGCCAAGCAGAGCTGCCCGAACACCACCAACGGGAACAGTGCTAAGACCATCGCCGCGCCTGAGAAGGCGGCACAGCAGCGGGGCTGCATCCGCCAGGGCTATTCCAAACAAGATGCTGAAGGCGAGAAGATTGATTGGCACGCGGACTGACTCGTTGAATCATAAATGTACGACTGCAGCGACTGGAAGATCGCTCACTCAACGATTAATAATATCATAGACAGTGTTCTTCAGCCACAAACAGTGTATACTATGGTAGAGGTCACAGGCTTATGAAACAAACCGTGAGTAAATCTACACGTGGTGAAGTGGAGTCATTGCTTGCCAATGCCATTATTCAATTTGAAAAAGACCACCTGGGCCGGGGGCCAACGGAGACACGTGTATACATTATCGAAGATATGATCCTGGTTCGTATGCGCGGCGTGCTAACGCCAGCCGAATCGAAATTAGCTCAAAACCCTGAAGGACATGATCTGATCAAACAAGTCCGGCGGCAGCTTCTGGAAGGATCACGCCCGTTATTGGAAGCCATCGTTCAAGAAAAGACGGGGTGCAAAGTGGTGAGTCTGCACACCGACATCAGCGCCAAAACTGGAGAGCGGATCATTGTATTCACACTGGCTGAGAAATTGGAGGCGCGCCTGGAACGGTAAAGATAAGAGATGTGTGAGTATATAGGGTAATCGCATTTCAAACGGCCAAGACCTTGAGCAAGTAGGATTCATC
>CAZVRZ010000243.1:0-5782 GCA_964629965.1 uncultured Anaerolineaceae bacterium | reverse complement strand
TCCGTCGCTACCAAGCGTCCTTGTGTAGCTTTATTATCATACAAGCAGTTACAAAGTTTTTATTATAATGAAGTAGAAATGAGTAAAAAGATCTTAGTCGTTGACGATAAACCCGAACTACGTACCCTGCTTAAATCTTATTTAAGCCAGGAAGGCTTTGAAGTTGTCACAGCCAGCGATGGCCGTGAAGCTTTGTTTGTGGCCCGCCGCGAAAAACCCGATCTCATCATACTGGATTTGATGATGCCGGAGATGGGCGGCTATGAGTTCCTGCGAGCCTACGGCCGCGAAGCAGATACCCCGGTGATCATCCTGACCGCCAAGCTGGAGGAGAATGACAAAGTGCTCGGCCTGGAATTGGGCGCTGATGATTATGTGACCAAACCTTTCAGCCCGCGTGAATTAACCGCCCGCGTGCGGGCCGTTCTTCGCCGCCTTGAAAAGAGTGCGGAAGGAGGTTCCGATATCTTGAAAGCAGGAAACATCGTGCTCGACCGGGCCGGGCGTTTCGTCACCGTTGCCGGGCAAACCATCGACCTGACCCCTTCTGAATTCGAGATTTTAGCCGCGCTCATGGCAGTACCAGGGCGAGTTTTCTCACGGCTTGAACTGCTCGACCGGCTGCAAGGCATGGCCTACGAAGGCTATGAGCGCACCATTGATGTTCACATCCGCAACCTGCGCACCAAGGTCGAACCAGATCCATCCAACCCGCATCTTATCGAAACCGTTTACGGTGTTGGTTACCGTTTCACAGTCCAGACATCATGATCATTCAGGAATAATCCATGCGCTCGATTACTTTCAAGTTGACATTAGCCTTCTTGTTGGTTGGATTGACCGGCTCAGCACTGGTGGCATTGATCGTCTGGCGAGGCACCCAATCTGCCTTCGACCAGTTTCTACAAAAGCGCGAAGAACAGGTACTGATCAACCAGCTTGTCAAATATTACCAAGCCAACAACGGTTGGGACAACATTACTTATGATCTGCCCGTTGTTTTGAACTCGATACAGCACGACGCTGATATTCCAGCCGGAGATTTTCGCCGCAATTGGATTCGCCTGATCCTGGTAGATGCCGACCGGGTAGTAATATTCAGCACCTTGGCCGAACAATCTGGTCGCCCCATCACCAAAAAGGAAATGGACGGAGCCATTGCACTTGATTCGAATGGCGAAACCATTGGGTGGTTGGTGGTGGCGCCCCAAGAGCGCGAGTGGATACCCAACTCGCCAGAGGGGCGTTTTCTCCAGATGGTCAACTCGGCTACAGTGATAAGCGCTGCGGTTGCTATTCTGTTAGCGTTGACTTTAGGAGGCTTCCTGGCTTATACCATGACCCGCTCGCTGCGCGAGTTGACCGAAGCGACCGTAAAAATCGCCAAAGGCAATCTAGGCGAACAGGTTCAGGTTCGCTCACAAGATGAAATTGGCGACCTGGCTTCTTCATTCAACCAGATGAGCCTCGATTTACAACGCGCCACCCGAGTACGCCGCCAGATGACGGCAGATATTGCCCATGATCTGCGCTCTCCATTGAGCGTGATCTCAGGATATGCAGAAGCGCTCAGCGACGGCAAGCTGCCCGGAACACCTGAAATCTACAACGTTCTCTACCAGGAAACCAAGCATCTCAGCCGCCTGGTAGAAGATCTACGCACCCTTTCACTGGCCGATGCCGGCGAACTGCCCCTCATCTTTCAGACGGTTAACCCGCGGGTACTACTAGAGCGTGCCCCCATCCGGCACGCCGTCAGGGCGCAGCAAAACAACATCCAAATCCGAGTCGAGGCACAGGCAGAACTCCCTAACGTATCGGCAGATGTTGAGCGCATGGCCCAGGTCTTCGACAACCTGGTCTTGAATGCCTTTCGTTATACCCCCACAGGAGGCGTCATCACCCTGGCAGCCCACTCAGTTGGAAAAGAAATCGAATTTAGGGTCTCGGATAACGGCGCCGGAATCGAACCGCATGATTTGCCACACATTTTCGATCGCTTTTACCGGGGCGATCCATCTCGCCAGCAAAGCGGCGAATCCGGGTTAGGATTGGCAATTGCAAAATCGATTATTGAAGCACATGGGGGAACCATTGTTGTAGAGAGCCAACCCGAGCAGGGAGCCACCTTTACCGTCAAATTACCTGCCTTACAGTAAAAGACGGTGCATCCGCCGGACAGGTGCAGCGTCTTTATAAAATACATTACTGAACTGGTTGGATCTTCTTTTCCAGCAGGTCGATCAGAGCCTGGAACAGTTGCGGATTGACATTCATCATTCCGCCACCCATCGGGCGCCCCGAGGCTTCGAGGGTAGAAAGCATGGTTGGATCCATTTGGCCTCCCATGATCACAACTGCATCGCCTCCGCCGCCAGGCATACCACCTCCCCAACCGCCCCCGCCTCCCGATGGCCTGTTGCCGCCTCCACCACCGCCCGAAGGCATTGCGCCACCGGATGGCATTATGAATTCAGTAGCCCCGCTGTACTCAGCGGCCGCCTCAGGTGTGTCTTCCACATTTGGACCGCCAGAGCCCGCTCCCAAACCCAGCGTTTGATTCAACTCCATCATATCTCTTGCGGTGAGTTGCATGTCGCTGATGGCCTTGTTCTGCTCCGCAGTCATCGTTTCCTGGATTTGAGCAACCAACGCATCAAGTTCAACCTGGGCAACCGTATCGCTGGTGCTCAAAACACTATAGGCCTGCCACAAAGGCAGCAGAACTGCTGCCTGATCGGCTTGCACAGCCTGGTCGGTCTCTTCCAATTGGAAGGTCCCTACTGCTAATTGAAGGATATCCGATAACTCAGCCTGCGCCGGGGTTCCGTCACCAGGAGTTACAGCAGTGGCAGCCTGCCAGCTCTGGCTGCACGCAGTCAACAATACGCTCAAGGCGCCCACAACAACAAACAATATGATTTTCTTATACATAGTCTTCTCCATAAATTTATATTATTCGTGACGCAAAGCTTCGATCGGATCGAGTTGGGCAGCTTTATTAGCCGGATAGATGCCAAAGAAAACACCAACTGCTGCCGCGGAGCCAAACGCCAACAAGATCGAATTGGTTACCACCACAGTACGCATATCTCCAAAGCATTCGAACAGCCAGGAGCCACCCACGCCCGTACCAACGCCGATCAATCCGCCAACCAGGCTTAGCACAAGCGCTTCTGTCAGGAATTGCCAGCGGATATCGCTGGGCGTAGCGCCCAAAGCCTGGCGAATGCCGATCTCACGCGTGCGCTCGGTCACGCTGACCAGCATGATGTTCATGATACCGATGCCCCCCACCATCAGCGAGACAGCCGCCACCCACGCCAGGAGTGAACGGAATGCTTCGGTTGTTGCCGCCTGGGTTTCGATAATATCTTGTTGCGTGCGTACGGTGAAAGGAAGGTCTGCCAGAGTCATCTCATGCCGCTTGGCCAATAAAAGCTGGGTTTGCAGAATGACCGCCTCCATGTCTGCGCCATCATCTACCTGTATCGTGATCGTGTTAACCTGGTAACCCATGAAACGGGCAAACATGAAAGTTTGGAACCGGTCAAACATCAACTTGATCGGAATATACAGATAGGCATCATAATTCGTAGTGCCCACCGTACCTTTTTCTTCCATCACGCCAACTACCGTCAACTTGACATTGCCCACCTGCACTTTTTCGCCAACCGGCTCGGCATTGCCGAATAGATCCCTTGCCAGGCTATAGCCAAGAACAGCGACTTTCGCCGAGGCGTCATTGTCATTCTGGGTGATGAAGCGTCCGACAGCCACAGCCAGGCCGCGAATCGTTGGATAATTCGGCATCGTTCCTAGAATAGCAACATCATTCAGGGTCACATCCCCGGATTTGACGGTTTCAGAAGAGCTGCGTTCAGCCACCGCGCCGGTGATGCCCTTCAGACTCTGGTCTATCGCCAATGCGTCTTCGTAGGATAAAAAGCTCTGTGAACCTGCCATACGTTCGCCCGGGCCTGCCGCGCTGAAGCCTTGGCTCACAAACAGCAAGTTCGTTCCCAGGGTTTCAATCCGGTCGGCAATGGTGGCTTCGGTTCCTGCACTCACTGCTACCATGATGATTACTGCTGCCACGCCGATGATAACGCCCAGCATGGTCAACAGCGAACGCATCTTGTTGCGGGCTAGGCCCTCCCAGGCAATGCGGAATACTTCAGCTGGTTTCATCCGAGCCTCCCACCTGCATAGCTTCCGATTGCGCCTGCGCAGTTTCCACCGGAGTGGTATAAGATGACTTTACCCCGTTGATATGGGTTACCTCAATACTGCCATCGCGCATGTGTATGGTGCGTTGAGCATGCAAAGCAACATCGGCCTCATGCGTCACCATCACAATGGTTCGCCCACGGCGGTGTAATTCATCCAGAATTTCCATGATTTCCTGGCCCGAATGGGTATCCAGGTTTCCAGTAGGCTCATCGGCCAGGATCAGGGGCGGATCGTTGATCAATGCCCGGGCAATTGCCACGCGCTGCTGCTGCCCGCCGGACATCTCGGTTGGTTTGTGCTTCTCTCGGTTCTTTAGACCCACTGCTTCCAGAACCTTGCGAGCGAGTTCTATGCGCTCCTTCGTTGAATGTTTACCACCGTTGCGGCTGTAGACCATTGGAACGATCACATTTTCCAGTGCGGAGGATTGCGCCAACAGGTTATAAGATTGAAAGACAAACCCAATCCTCTGGTTGCGCACGTGCGCCAGTTTGTTACGCGACAGGCGGCTGACATCCTCGCCTGCCAGCAGATACTGCCCTTCCGTAGGCCGGTCGAGACAGCCAAGGATATTCAGCAAAGTGCTCTTACCCGATCCAGACGGTCCCATGATGGCCACAAATTCTCCGACCTCAACCTGCAAACGAATACAATTTAAAGCAGTTACCTTCTGATCGCCCATTTGGTAAGTCTTGATCAGATCAACGATTTCAATTAGCTTATCCGCACTCATTGACCCGTCTCCACAACGCCGGTAGTCACTACATCTCTCTCATTCAAACCAGACTTGATCTCTGCATAGGTGTAATCCATCAAACCAATTTCAACCACCTTCAGCTTTAACTCACCGTTCTCCTGCACGAAGACGGCATATTTATCCGTCGCGATCTCACGCAGCGCCTCAACCGGAACGAGCAAAACATTTTCAGCCCGGCTGCCAATCACTTCCACGCTGGCGTTGATCCCATACGGTAAATTTTGAGGCTTGGCAAACGAGGCGGGATCTAACTCCACTTCGCCGCGCAACGCCTGGTATTGGCCTGTATTGTACAGGCTGGGATCAATACTCACCACCTTACCGGTAAAGGTTTGTTCCGGCAAAGCATCGAAAAGCACCTCCACCTCATAGCCAACGCCAACCTGGTTCAGGTCAGCCTCATCGACATAAATTTCGAGGGTGGTATGGCTGGTATTCACCAGGTTAATGATCGGGGAGGATCCCACGCTATCACCCACAGTGGCATTTACAGCCAGGATCATGCCAGCAAAGGGAGCAGTGATCTCTTCCGGCTCCTGCTCCTCCTGGATGAGAGTCAGCTGCGCCTTGGCGTTCTCCAGCTCAAGTTCAGCCAATTTCACATCCATAGTATTGGGGCCGCCCTCAAGCGCTTCGATCTGAGCATCCAGAGACGAAACCTTCGCTCTCTCCAACGCCAGGGTCGCTTCGGAAGGATTGGTAAGTCCCGTCAGTGTTTTCAGAGCTGTATCATAATTGGGGTATAGCAGCACTTAAACGTGGTCATGAGCACCACTTTTCGACGAGTTTTTG
>CAZVRZ010000242.1:0-5805 GCA_964629965.1 uncultured Anaerolineaceae bacterium | reverse complement strand
GGAGAATTACTTCCAGGATGTGGAGCAGGCCGCTTTCAACCCTGCTGCGATCGTGCCCGGCATTGGCTTTTCGCCGGATAAAATGCTGCAGGGACGGCTGTTCCCCTACAGCGATGCTCAGCGCTACCGACTGGGCGTCAACCACCACCAAATTCCGGTCAACAGCCCCAAAAATGCCCCCGCGCACGCCTCGCACCGCGATGGGCAGATGCGCGTGGACGGCAACCACGGCGCAACCCTCGGCTACCACCCCAACAGCTTTGGCGAGTGGGATGCCCAGCCCGAACACCAGGAACCCCCGCTGGAGCTGTCTGGCGCAGCCGCCCAATGGAACTTCCGTGAGGACGATTCCGATTATTACACCCAGCCGGGCAAGCTTTTCCGCCTGATGAACAAAGAACAGCAGCAGGTGCTCTTTGAGAACACCGCCCGTGCCATGGGCGACGCCCTCGAGTTCATCAAGATCCGCCACATCGCCAACTGCCTCCAGGCCGACCCGGCCTATGGCAAGGGCGTGGCCAAGGCGCTTGGCATCCCGCTGAGCAAAGTCAAGTAAGCCGCAGGTATTTGATGTAACCCGATAACATGACCTGGGGAGGGCAAGCGGTTCGATCACTTGCCCTCCCCAACGTTGGTTCCATCATCCCCTGTTCCCGCTTATCCCTCGTTCTTTCGAAACAGGATCACCCGGTACATCCCGTGCAGCAGCGAAGGCTCATCGCAGGTCACCCGCAGGTCCATCCCTTGCGCCAGGTCGCCAAAACGGCGGGTGATATCGGTGCCGAAGAGGGTGCTGCCCAGGTTGAGCAAACGCCGGCCCAGCGTCAGCCGGCCCGCATCTGGCATAAACTTATCGAAAACAACGACCCGCCCGCCAGGCTTGAGGGCGCGCAGGTTTTCTCGCAGGCAGGCCGTTCCATCGGGGATCACGCTCAAGATCAAGTTGAAGACCACGGCATCATAACCAGCCTCCTCCACCAAAAGCTGCTGCGCATCGCCCTGCAGCAAGGTCACCTCACGTCCGGGCAACGGCAGTTTTTGGCGAGCTTTGGCAAGCATCTCGAGGCTGAGGTCCGTGCCGGTCGCCGCAACCCCTGTGGGCAATAAGGGCAGATCTGCGCCGGTGCCCACGCCCACCAGCAGCACGCGTTCGCCGGGCTGCAAATCCAGCCGTTCCATAGCCCGCTTTCTGCCAGGGAAGAAGAAATTCCCCACCGTGGCATCGTAGATCGGCGCCCACAGGCGATAGATGAATTGGTTCCAAGGATTGGTCATTTTCATAGCAATACTCCATCGCGGTAAGGGTAGTCAGCTACCTCGATCGTCATCGGTTTATTCTCCTTTTTAATCGCGGCATCCACTTTGGTACGCGTTGACAGTACTCTTGCCATTGTGCGCCAAACTCTGCCGCCAGGATCGTTTCTTCGCGGCGCGCGCGGTTGATGAACGCGGGAGAGAAACAAGCCAACAGCAAGGCGGTCCAGGTATGGTAAATCAGCAAGCTGCCCAAAGCAGCCAGGATCAGCCCGGTATACATGGGATGGCGCACAATCGCAAAAGGCCCGCGGGTGACCAACTGCTGGTCGGCAAACAACTGCGCTCCCAAACCGGTCGAAACGAAGTAATTCTTGCCCAACGCCAGCCGCCCCCACAGCGCCAAGCCCATACCCGGAAAATACAGCAGGGAACCGATCAGCAGCGCCCCATTGTGTATTTGCGGTGAAACGGCCAGCGGCAGGGGAATCCAACCGAAGAAGCAGGCGCCAAAAAAGATGGCGGAGGTTACCAGGTAGAACCAGGGGGAACGCAAAGTGCGCCCCATCTGCCCATCAATGCGCCCGGCCTGGCGTTGGGTGCCACGCCAGATGCCGTAGAAAATCACTCCCAGGGTGATGGTTGCCAGCAAGCCTCCCAGCCAGCGGACGAGGAACTCGATCCATTCGAGAGTCATGATTTGCTCTTGCCCTGGGCAGCCTTGGCGCGGCGGATGGCTGCCCCCAGAAACACCTTGACTGCCAGCCAATCCACGAGGCCCGGCGCAAGCGCCTTCAGCAACACGGCCCAGAAACCAGGCCCCATCAGCACCTCGCGACGGCGTTTGTACGCCGCCTGCAGCGTGATCTCGGCGCAGCGTTCGGCGCTCATCGTCTTTTCGCTGTACATATCCCGCCCGCGCGCCGCGCCACGCGGCGTACCGTCCTTGGTCAACTGTGCGGCGTGGAACTCGGTCACCACCCACGAGGGGCAAATCACGGTGACGCCCACCCCGTGCTGGGTTAGCTCCATGCGCAACGAATCGTAAAAACCATGCATGCCGTACTTGCTGGCGCAGTAAGGGGTGTTGTAGGGGATGGCAGCTTTGCCGCCCATGCTGGAAATTGCCACAATGCGCCCCCGGCTCTGTTTCAGGTATGGCAGAGCGTAATAGGTGCAGTACACCGCCCCATAGAGATTGACATCCATTGTGTGCCGGAACAAGCTGAGGTCAGGAAACTCTTCGAACAGTGCGCTGGCCGCCAGCCCGGCATTGTTGATCAGCATATGCAGGCGGCCAAACGCAGCCACCGTTTTTTCCACCAGTGCTTTACACTGGGCTTCGTCGCTCACATCGGTTGGCACAACCAGCACTTCAGCCCCCAGGGCGCGGCAGCCTGCGGCCACCTGCTCCAACCGCTCGGCGCGCCGAGCAGCAATGGCCACTTTTGCTCCCTGGCGCGCCAACTGCAGCGCCAGCGCCTCGCCGATCCCGGCTGAGGCGCCGGTGACGATCACAACCTGACCTTGGAAAGCATCCAGTTTCATAAGACCTCCTGATCTTGAAGCTTATTGAAGTAATCCTCGACATGCTTCTGATAGCCTGCATAAACAAGCATCGCGACTCTCATCCTTGCACACTAAAAGAAAGGCGCCAGTGCCTTGTTAGTGATGCGCCCCATATTCTGGCGCAGCCTGTCGGCCGGGAAGGGGCGCCCGTGGGCAGGGTAGATCGTTTGCGCGCCCGCATCTAGCATCTTTTGCCAGCTGTGATAGGCCGCCTCCATATCCGTCATGAACACGGTGCAGTAATGCGTTCCCGCCCAGAGAAATAAGCTGGCGGCCGCGTCGCCGCAAAACGCCTCGCCGCTGTCGAGCACGATGGCAATATGGTCGACACTATGTCCCGGCGTGTACAGCACCCGCCCGGCCAGGCCCAATGGGCGCAGCACCTGGTCGTCATCGCCGGCCAGCAGGATATCCTGCTCTCGCAGCGTGAAGGGCGGGAAGGTCAGCGTCCAGCGGGGATCGAAGCGCATCTTGATACCCGCAGCGAGCTTGATAAAGCCATTGACATAGCCCCCGCCGCGCGTCTTATCGTTCTTCCCGGTCTGCAACAGCGCCTTGGCTTGCTGGTGGGCCAGGATGGTGAGGGCGGCGTCGCGGGTCAGTTCGTTCAGGAAGCCGGCGTGATCGTCGTGGTGATGGGTCAGCGCCAGGTAGCGCAGGCTTTCCAGCGCAACGCCTGCTGTGGAAAGATTCTTGCGATAGATGGAGTAATCGTGCTCGTATCCCGCGTCAACTTGAAGATAGCCGCCCTGGCAAGGCAGCAGGAACACGCTCGACATGCTCAAGGGGATGATGATGGGTTTCATATTATCCTTTATTCAATTCACTGACCAACCTGCGCCAGCGCGCCTGCCGGTAACGATAAAACACATGGGCAAAGAGCCAGACAAAGATCGTCAATACCCCGGCCTGGATGATGAGCTCATCGGAATATCCACAACCGGCAGGGGCTTCTGTGATCCGGATGGTGTGATCCCAGGTGTAGCAAAAGCCGCTTTCGTGCGAGCGGATCACTCGCTGCGTGTCATTGACTTCTACCGCTTCCAGATAGTGCTGCCACCAGCCTGGAAGGATATGGAAGAACCACAGGCGAGTTTGCAGCTTTTGCCCTTGTGCCCACTCCGGCGGAAAACGCCCCGCTTCCGAAAATTTCAAAAAGCCCCGCGCCACATGCACCAGGGTGGCTGGATTTTTGACCAACGCCCAGGCCGTTTCAGGAGATGTGTTCAGATGGGTGCGAACAAAGCAGCGCATGTGTCATCGCCTCCCAACCACAATGCCATAGCCACCTGCCACCTTCCGAGTGGCGTTCTTACCGGTGAAATAGGCTCATCCACTGGTTTTTCGCTTTCCACCGCCCGGGCAATGGCAATCCCCGCAGCGGTCAGGCTGGATTGATTTTTCCGCATCGTTACCTCCTGGCTCTTACCAAATACCCGCAATTATTCGCTTGAACCTATCTGCATATTGGCAATATGCCTTCCCGAAATGTCCGACAAGAAATATACGATTGAACAACAATTCAATTGTTCATCGCATTATATCACAACCCGCGAAAAAATCACCCAATTGGCATGCCGAACACCCATCACATGTTTTGTTTTAAGGAACTTAGGCTTTATCTCTCGTGCTTACCCAACGCCGGATTAATAAATTGCCAATCACCAAACCGGCCAACCCAGCCAACCCCATGAATCCAATTAAGTTAAATACGTCTTGGGTACGGCTCCACACACCCAAATTGCCATTTTCGTAAAGAACGTAACAGATATATTCATTCGCCAGTGCATGGCCGAACACAACCCCGGCACTGTCGGCAACATGCAGCGCCGGAAGATACCACTCTTTGGCGCACTGGAGCGGTGTAAAGCCCCCATAACGTTCAGGATGTTCTGCCAGGAACTCCCAAGCCTGATTGCTAAACTGATAGACATCGCCCTGATCTGCAATGACCAGAAACGTTGTACGATCCCAATTGTCTTTCAACCAGATTTCAGATATTGTCTGGCCGTTGGGCAGCGGGGGCATAGGCTGCCAATCGAGACCGTTCCCAATATAGTTTTCCCCAGAGCGCGTTTGTATATAGATAACATTTTCATTAAATTTTGCAGCCCCTAAAAAGTGGTAGTCAATAAACAAGATCTCGGCAGCCGCCGCGGGAGCAGTACCGATGGCGGTAACACTCCAAAATGGGAGAAAGAGATCATAGAATATTGCTCCCAGGATGACGCCACACAGGCCACCCAGCAATGTAAAAATGAGCGAGCGGAGAAGAGAAAACCAGCGACGGAACATCTTCGGTAATTATAACTTACAAGGCTCAAGCCCCTCCCCCCATGTGCGCTTTTGCGGATAGGGCAGGCCGGGAGGGGGCATGGTTCCCGCCATCCCAGGCGCGCTGGCAGCATTCGGCAAAAGAATATAATCCAACACCGCGGCTTGCGCACGATACTAGCCAAATGACATACTAGCCATCTGGCTAGTGTGGCAGAAAATGGCGCAGGCCTGTGAGCGATTCCCCCACAAGTTAATCAGCTATCCTTGTCTCCGTCTTCCGTCCAGAGCAGCTTCAACCGCTGCTCAAAACCACCGCGTTCGGTCTGGCGCCGGCGCTGCACCTGCGCGACCTGCTGCGGATCGATCTGCCAGGCTGTCAGCAGGGCCGCCAGCACTTCCTGCAGGTCGGCCAACTCGGTGACCAACTCATCGGGCCCGGCCTGGCGTGCTTCCTGGGCTTCTTCCACCAGCTTCTCCAGCAGTGCCTGGCGGTATTCCGCCGCGGACATCGTTTCGACGGCGCAGCGCTTGCCCGCCGCCTGGATGATCTCCGGAATGCGATCTCGTACCAGTTTGTTGTAGTCTCGGCGCATGCGCTACCCCTGGCGAAAAACGTTTTGCTGGTGCCACGCTAAGGATTCAAGATAGGGCCACAGAGCGGGCTCTAGCGGTCCGATGATCGAACGGTCTTCCAGGTTTTGCAGG
>CAZVRZ010000241.1:0-5943 GCA_964629965.1 uncultured Anaerolineaceae bacterium | reverse complement strand
CTTCATCCTGGTGGGAACGATGAACCCCGAAGAGGGCGACCTGCGCCCGCAGCTTTTGGACCGCTTTGCCCTCTCGGTGGAAATCACCGGCATCCGCGAGGCGCGCGAGCGGGTCTCGATCATGGAGCGCCACCTGGCGTTCGAGACCGACCCAGACGATTTCCGGCTGGAATGGCTGCCACGCGAGCTGGAGCTGTCGCAGCAGATCGCCAGGGCGCGCCAGGTGGTGGATAAGGTCACTTATACCTCCCGCAACCTGCTGGGGATCGCGGCGCTGACGGCTTCGCTGAACGTGGAAGGACACCGCGCTGACCTGGTCATCTTGAAAACCGCCCGGGCGCACGCCGCCTTTGAAAACCGCACCAGCATCACCGAGCGCGATATTGCCCTGGCGGCGGAGTTGGCGCTGCCGCACCGCATCCGGCAGGGACCATTCCAACAGAACCAGGTTACTCCGGAGAAGCTCCAGGAACAGATCGAGCAATTGCAAGGCGCCGCCTCGGCGGGCAATCCGGAAGAGCAGCCGAAAGACGAAAACCACCCGGATAAAAAAAAAGCGTAAACAGCATTACTGGCGAAGAGCAAACGGCGCCGGCCTCGCCTGATCCGGCGCCGCAGAGCATTTTCGACAAAGGAGATGCTCGCTGGTGGGATGGCGGGCAAAAGGTGCATGCCGGAGAAAGTTTTATTCCGCGCCGGTTGGACACCGCGTTGGATAAGCTGGCCCGGCGAAATGCCGGCAGGCGCTCGCGCACCGTCAGCAAGCGCAAGCGCGGCCGCTACATCCAGGCCCGCCCGGCGGAAGGCCGCACCGATGACTTAGCCTTCGATGCCACGCTGCGCGCCGCAGCTCCTTTTCAGCAGGAACGCCAGGAAATGCGCAAACGGGTGGCCTTCGCCATCCTCTCCAGCGATTTTCAAAAAAAAGTGCGCGTGAAGAAAACGGCCAACCTGGTGCTGTTCGTGGTAGATGCCTCCTGGTCGATGGCGGTCGCTGAGCGCATGGCGGCTACCAAGGGCGCCATCCTGTCCTTGCTGACCGATGCTTACCAGCGCCGCGACCGGGTGGGCTTGATCGTCTTCCAGAAAGACCGGGCCACGCTGGTGCTGCCGCCGACCAATTCGGTACACTTGGCGCAGCGCGCCCTGGCCGACATCCCCGTGGGAGGCAAAACGCCGCTCTCTGCCGGGCTCTTGCTCACCCACCAGGTGCTCAAGCGAGAAAAGACACTGCACCCCGATGTACTGCCGCTGGTGATCTTGCTAACGGACGGCGCAGGCAATGTCTCGATGTCCACCCGGCCGCCGCAGCAGGAGGCCCACCAACTCTGCGAGCAGATCGCCAACGAAAAATACCGCTGTATCGTGATCAACATGGAACACGCTGCCTTCGATCAAGGCCTGGCGCAGGCCCTGGCAGAGCACCTGGAAGCGCCCTGCTACACGCTCAACGAATTAAAGGCGGAAACGTTGTACCGCACCGTGCGCGAGGAGATGTTCACCGGGCGCGCGCCCTGACGGAATCATTGGGAAGACGATCGACCATGCTGCAGGTCGGCCGGTCAGCCCCCAACATTGGCTGTACGGTTTCGTTCAATGACCGGCCGAACGGGAATATTCGAAGAGCCTTTGCAGCATCGGGATCACATACGCCAGCCGCTTATGGGTTTCCAGGCAGTCGCCGGCGCGCTCACGTTGAAGCTCTGCCGCGGGGCGCGCCAATAAGAACGGGTCTTCCCAGGCCAGCCAATCCACGTCTTTGGTCTGAATCTCATCCTGAAGGAATAAAATCATCTCGGCGAGCATGGTGAAATCGTGCCCCCGGACGAACGGCATCAGCGTGCGCAGCCGGGCAGCCTGGATGGCCAGGTGGCACCAGGCAAAATCCAGCGACTTACCGAACAGGTGCTCTCCGGTGGTGGTGAGGAACTGTTCGATCTGGTAGTAGTTGTGCGGGTGGCTGAGCCAGGCGTTCTGGGAGCGCTGGAACAGGCGCGAGGCTGCGCCGTCAAGCGGCTGCTGCACGTCGGCCGTGAAATCCTGGCGATATTGGCTCTGCAAAATATAGGCCAGGCGATCGATGAAACACAGGTGCAAGACGGCCTCGCCCGGGCAGGTCTCGGCGGCCTGCCGGTAAAGCTGCGCGAACTGGTCGCCTACTCCCTGGTCGGTGGGAATGAACATGACCCGAAAGAAAGGTTCCTGGCGCAGCCGCTCGATCTCGGCGGGATAACGCTCGGCGGTGACGGAGGTCACGCCCCAGATGGCCTGGGAAAAAATCTCCTTGAGAGCAGGCGTGATCGCTTCCAGGTGCGGTAAGAAAACCCGCTGCGGATCGTGCACAGGCGTAACCACGATGGATGCCATCTGCTAATCGACCTTTTCGAGGCGCAGATAGGCAAATTCCGCCCGGTAGCCGGCGTCGATGGGGCTGCAGGCGTACAGGCCGCACATCAGGCGGGCGTCATCCGGCAGGTGCAGGTGCGCCATGCGGATCTGGATCAACTCCGACTCGCCGGCCACATCGCGGAAATAGACCAGGCAGTCGCGGCCGGTCTTGCGGATGCGCAGCTCGATTTCGTTGACCTGCCGAGAAATGTTCTGCGTGGACCAATCCGAATAACCCAGGTTGGTGACCACGGCACCCAGGCGGGCCGGCTCTTCTTCCCCCTCATACTCCACCGAAGTCTTCAGCCAACAGTCGGAAGAGAAGCGCACCATCAAACCGGCCTGGTCGTATTGGTGAGCCGGGAAAAACTGCACACGGGTAGAAAGCACAAAGTTCCCTGCCACCGGCAAATAGAGAAAATGGCCGTTGTCGTTGGTAAAGCCATAATGCGTCTTCTGCCAATAATCGGACCTGGTAGCCGGCTCGACCACCAGCTTTGACCTGTGGATGCGCCACATGGGCGGCGGGCAGTACCACTCCAGGCGAGGGTCGAGGGTGGCATGCTCGAAGGTTTCATTCAGGATCAATTCGTTGTTCGACATGATGCGTTTTGCCTCCAGAATAATTCAAAGGTCAGGTCTAGATTTTGTCCAAAAAGTACATCGCTCGCGCCCTCCATCCGCTGCAGATACGAGCGCAGCAGCGCAACAAGGGTATTTTATCAGTATTCGCCTGTTTATAACGCCGGTTGGTTCAGGCACTGCCGCGATTACATGTATAATTGTCCCAGGTTCAAGCAAGACACCATGCCCACTCACTCTAAATTCCTACTCTTGTTCGTCGCCGGATGCTGGATGTTGGCCGGTTGTGCCGGCGCCAGTTCCTCGCCCGCTTCGCCGGAGACACCCCCGGCCGCTCTCACCGCGCCTGCGGCAGCCCCCAGCAGCACGCCCATCGCCCTCCCTTCGCCAGAGCACAACCCCACCCCGGCCTTGGCAACTGCCGCTTCCTCCGAACCACCCGCCACCCTGGAGGCAGCCAGGCCGGAGCTAGAGATGCCCCTTTACTCTATGAAGGTGGTCTTCGATTACGCCCGGCGCCAATTGGAGGTGGTCGAGCGCCTCGAGTATATGAACAGCACCGGCAGCAGCCTGCTCGAGCTGCCCCTGGTGATAGAAGCCAACCGCTACGCCGGGGCTTACCGGCTAGATCAGATCAGCGGGCAGGATGGCGCCGCGCTGCCCGGCTCGAGCTACCGGCTGCAAGACAACCTGTTATGGGTCGCTCTGCCGCAGGCGCTGGCGCCCTACGAAAAGATCACCCTGGAACTGTCCTACTTCCTGCAGATCCCGCTCATTGCCGAGCCATCAGACACGCTCCGCCCGATGGTCTTCGGTTACACCGAGCGGCAAGTCAACATTGTGGATTGGTATGCCTATGTGCCGCCCTACCGCTCCGGCGGCTGGCTGCTGCACCCGGTAGGATTTTTCGGCGAGCACCAGGCGCTCGAACCGGCCAATTACGAAGTGGATATCCAACTGGTCGAGGCTGGCTACCCGGCGACCGGCGGAACGGACATCATCCTGGCAGCCGGCAGCCTGCCCGAACGCGTAGGCAAACATTGGGTTTACACGTTGGAAAATTCCCGCTCGTTCGCCTGGTCCGCCAGCCACCAATACCTGGTGTATTCGGAGATGGTCGGCGCAACCCAGGTGGACAGCTACGCTTTCCCCTATTACGAAGCGTCCGGGCAGGCCGTTTTGAAATACACGGCCGAAGCGCTGGCGCTGTATAACGAGCTGTTCGGCGCTTACCCGCGCAGCAGTTTGAGCGTGGTGGAGGGCGACTTCTTTGACGGCATGGAATACGACGGATTATATTTTCTCAGCCGGGGCTTCTACAACCTGTACGATGGGACCCCAGGCGGCTATTTGACCGCTATCGCCGTGCATGAAACGGCCCACCAATGGTGGTATGGCCTGGTTGGCAACGACCAGGCGCTGGAGCCCTGGCTAGACGAGGCCCTGTGTACCTATTCGGAGCACATCTTCTACGAAAACCGCTACCCCGAATGGTTGGATCAGTGGTGGTATTTCCGGGTCAATTATTACCAGCCGGGCGGGTACATCAACCGCAGCATTTACGATTACAACGGCTTCACTCCTTATCGAGACGCCACTTACCTGCACGGAGCGCAGTTCCTGGACGCGCTGCGCGAACGAATCGGAGACCAGGCCTTCTTCCAGGCGCTGCACAGCTACGCCGAACGCAACGCAGGGCAGATCGCCACCGCTCAAGACTTCTTCGATGCAGTGGCAGACGCCAGCAGCGTCGATTGGAGCGATCTGAAAAAGACGTATTTCCTGGAACCCTGACGAACTTGTCATTACGGGTCGGCGCTGGAGAAGTACGGGGTGCTTCTACCGATTTCACGCCGTTTACAGATGCACACCCCTGGCAAATGAGGAATATCCCTGTTACCCCAAGTATAATGATTTTATATTCACTAAGCCCCTCCATATGGGGCTAATCTAAGCCCTTGAGCTACCGCCGTCAAAGTTTTTTCACAGATTGAAATGACCTCATCTCAGTAACCACGATAGCGTTGTACCCAATAACCAGACTATAGAGTAAAAATGGCAATAATCGTTCCAGGTAAAACACCTGTGCATAATATATTAGTGGGGTTCTGTGACACCGGACTCATAAAGCTCATTACAAATCCCATGATGAAAGCGAGGATACCAGCAATCATTTGCAAAGTTGCGCCAGCTCAATTAATATACCAATATACACACATCACGATGTAGACTACAAGATCATCCCGGGTCATATTTTCCTTATGGTGCCCGCTCTCTATGGCAGCAGCCTCGATCGCCTCGGCTTCTTCATTATAGGCCCAAATCAATGATGCGCTGACAAGCTCTCTCATCGCCTCATCCGGTTCCATTCTGGACAGCCTCTCCGCAATCTCCGTGACTCCCGAAGCAGGATCGGATCTATCCTTCCGTACTCTTTCCATTTCAGACTGGCTATAAATAGAACTGGTGTCAGGTTGCATCCGTGATTCGTAAGAAAGCTCGTCATTGAATATAGAGTCTAACTCGAGACGTACACGATCCTCAGACCAGGCCTCTATTTCTTGCAAAGAAGGATATCTGGCCGGCCATCTACCTGCCCGCTCGATCCGATTGCGCTGTAGTTTATCCTTCACATATTGTAGCAGTTCTTCAAAATCGATCAACTGGTTCCAACCATCGAGTATCCCCCAAATCGTCTTGAAGCTTACACGAAAAGTTGTACCTCGTAATAACGCGTTGGCTATTTCATCCCTGATTGCCGTCATAACCTGAGATACCTCCGCAGCCTGCTTTTAGGGAAAGCCTCTACCAACGAACCAAGAAAACCAGGCCGTTTGTTCCTGCGCCGCTTTCCGGCTACCTGCTTATTCGAGATCTCTTATAGCGCTGAGGTGGTAGTCTTATCTTCGGGCACTACTCCCGATACTGTATCCTTACGTAAGGAAATTTGATGCAAGTGCAATTTGGCTTTCC
>CAZVRZ010000240.1:0-5982 GCA_964629965.1 uncultured Anaerolineaceae bacterium | reverse complement strand
GTCAGGCTTTTTTGCCCCACTTTTGGAATTTCCTTACTCAAAGATACAGTACCGCAGGAGGAGTGCTATGACTTCCCGCATTGTTCTTATTATGTGTATGATGGCACTGCTGCTGCTGACCGCCGGCTGCCGCACAGCCACGCCTGCCGTGACTGCTGTCCAACTGCCCACTGCCAAGCCCACCCCACTCCCCGCCACGCAGACGCCCAGGCCAAGCGAAACCGAAGCCGAACCGCTGGAGACGACCCTACCGGCGCAGGTCAGGCTGCAGTATATCGGGCATGCCTGCTTCATGCTGACCGACTCGGATGGCTACCGCATCATCCTGGACCCCTACCGCTCCTACTCTGTTCCGGTGGAGATCGAAGATTTCCCTGCCGGCCTGGAAGCCGAGCTCGTCACGATCAGCCACTTCCATTCCGATCATGGCAACGTGCTGGATATTGGTGGCAAACCGGGGGTGATTTTCGATGTGGGCCTCAGGCAGGCCGGACAGTTTACCATCATAGGCTACCAAAGCGACCACGGCCTGTTGAACGATGTGCCAACCGGCGAGAATATTGCCTTTGTTTTCGAAGTTGGGGAGATCAAGATCGTGCACCTGGGCGCGGCCGGGGTGATCACCCAGGAGGATCTCTTGAAGGCCATCGAGGGAGCAGACGTGGTCATCATGGATGCGGACGGCTCAGCGGCGCCCAACCCGGCGCATCCCGTGGCCGAGATGATCGACCAACTGCGCCAAAGCCACGTGCGCACCATCATTCCCTCCCATTACAGCTTCAGCGAGAAAGCCCGTTTTAACGGCTCCATCACGGTCAAAGAATTCTTGGAAATGCTGCCCAAAGACCTGAAAGTGAAACGCCCCGAGGCCAGCGAATTGGTGGTGACCGGCGACATGCCAGAACAGGTGCTGGTGCTGGCGCCGTGGGCGCTTTCGCAGCAGAAATAAGGGGATATTAATTAACTTCCAGGAAGGCTTTTAAGCGGGCCAGGTCGTCTTCCACCTTGCGCTGCGCCATGTTCAGGAACATTGGCTTGGCCAGTCCCAGCCAACCATTGAGCTCGATCTCGTGGGAGGCGCTGACGAGCGTGCCTGCCGCCACTGCCTCGAACTTCCATAGGCTTAGCGCTTTCACCCAACCGTGGACTTCGCGCGTTTCGACCGCGTAGACCTGGTTGGGCATGACTTCGGTGGTTACCTGGTCCACTTCCAACGTCAGGCTGCCCCAACCGCTCACTTTGCTGTGGATTTGGCTGCCGGGCTGCCCCAGCTCGGGGCTCAGGATCACGCTTTCGATCGACTCGGGCTGCCACTTGCGCAGGTTCTTCACCTCCCAGGCAAAAGCATATACCTGCTCAACAGGTTTTTTGATGGTCAGGTTTGCATGCACCCTGGTCATGGCTGATCCCTTCTCTTTCTTGCGCGCGTGGGCATTTAGGATATACAATCGTATTATAAGACAGAATCCTTTCAAATGTAAAAATGCCATAAACGAGCGCAGAGGAAGGTGAGATATGCGGCATGTGCGCACAGTATTCTTGCTCCTGGCATTGCTCTTCTTGGCCGCCTGGCTGTATGCGCTGCCTGCGAGCGCCCTGGCGCGCCCGCCGCAGCAGGAGAGTACTCCCACCCCTTATTACATCCCCAGCAAGCTGGTCAATGCCTACAGCATCGACATCCCGGCCTGTTACAGCCGGGTGAATTATCCCAGCGAGGGCTGGCTGCGCTGCGATGCGGCCGCGGGAACAATCCCGCAGACACTGGAGGCCATCTGGCCGGACACGGCGCTCATTTTCGACCTGCCCATCCAGGTGGGTGCGGACACTTACTTGGCCATGGAAGTTCACCAGGAGGTCAACCAGGCCTACCCCGGCGTGCTGGAAGCGGCGCTGCAAGTGCAGGGCGCCGACGGACAATGGATGAACGTCGAAATCCCCACGGTCAGATCGAAGACGGTCGACGGCGTCTTGCAGGGACAGCCCTTTGACTTTACCTGGGTGGAGCGCGTGCCCTACGGTCTGTGGGCGCTGCCGCCGCAAGGTCCTTACCGCCTGGTGGCCTACGGAGAGGCGCGCTTCTTCGACGGCGCCCTGACGGCGTATTGGCCCTCCAAGGGATCGATCAACGTATACTCGTTCAACAATATCCCGCCGCCTACCGCCGTGCCCGCCACCTTCGTGCCCCAACCGAGCGCCACCCTGGCGGCCGGTGACCTGAGCATCCAGGCGGTGCATGTTTTCCAGGCGGTCGAAGGCAGCGAGCTGGCGGCCGGGCGCTGGACGGTGGTGCAGGTGTTCCCCGCGTATGCACCGGCCAAGGCCGGGGAGACGGTGACGGTGCAGGCGAACCTGGTGGTGAATGGAGTGTTATTCGAGAGCCGTTCGGTGAAGATCAAGAGCCAGTCCGAATATACGCCCAGCGAGCGGCAGCGCGGCCTGAACGCCATCGCTTTCTTCTTGCCGCCGGAGCAGGTAAAAAAGAGCGCGGCCTTGCAGATCAGCGCCGTGCTGGATGCGGCGCAAACGGTGCCGGAACCAAATGAAAATAACAACAGCCTGGCCTGGAACGGGCCGGTGTATGACTCTTACCCAATCGATATCGCCATCGCCATCCTGGATCCCCAGGTCAGCGAGGCGGCTGCCTCCGCCTGGGCGGACGAGGCGCGCACCTTCCTGATGAACACTTACCCGGCACCGGCGGTCAGTTTTACGTTCCCGCCAGTGTACCTGGACGGCGATCTGGATTTCTGGCATGCCGTCACCGATGCCATGCTGGTGGACGTGGCCCGCGAGGCGTACGGCACGCGCTTTGCGGTGGGACTGTTCAGCGGCTGGCCTTACGGGGAACGCAAGCGCGGCTTCAACAGCCCGTTTGTGCCCTATGCGCCCGTGGTGGGGGTGGAATGGCCGAACACGCTGGCCCACGAGATCGGGCACACTTACCTGGGCGAAGGCGAAGAGGCTTCCGAATCGCTGCAGCGCGATGGCATAGCCCTGCCGGAAGGGTTCATCTTTATGCAGAATTACAAGACGCTGCGCTATATCCCGGCGGACTCGACCTGGATCAACTTCATGGGCGACCCGCACGCCGATGGCATCAGCGCCTGGGTCAACCCGCAGACGTATAATTACATCCTGCACCAGCGCGAGACGGGGCTGGCGGGGGGCGCGAATGTCGCTGCGAGGCGGTCTTTGCCGAAGCAGTCTCCTCCTTTGCTCGAGGGAGATTGCTTCGCTCGCAAAGGGCACTCGCTGGCAATGACAAAAGCGGCGGAAGCCGGGCAAACGCTGGTGATCTTCGGCAGCCTCAGCCCCGGCGGTAAGCTGGAGCTGTTCCCGCCCTACGTCCGCGACGGCGCGCCAACCCTGGCCTCCCAGCTTGGCTCTTACACCGCCGAGCTGTACGCCGCCGACGGCAGCCTGCTGGCGGCTGAGACCTTCCCGGCTAGCGCCAGCCAGGCCTACGGCCTGGACGAACCCAGCCAGCCCACCTTCCACATCGAGCTGCCCTACAGCGCCAAGGCGAACCGCCTGATCCTCTCGGACGGGCGGCAGGAGATCTACCGCCTGGAGCGCTCTGACCATCCGCCCCAGGTGCGCGTCGAGCAGCCGGGGGATGGCAAGCCGGTCGACGGAACGGTGACAGCCTCTTGGAAGGGCTCCGACGCAGACGGCGATGCGCTGACCTACCATGTCTATTACAGCCAGGACGGGACAGACTGGAAGCCGCTGGCGCTCTTTTGGAAGGACACGACTCTGCCGCTGGACGGGGCTTACCTGCCGGGCAGCGAGACGGCCCGCCTGCGGGTGGTGGCGAGCGACGGCCTGAACGTGACCGCCGCCGAAAGCCCCGCCTTCCAGGTGCCCCGGCACGCTCCCAGGGTGAGCATGGCGCCGTTTGATCCGCAGGAGAGCTGGTACGAGGCGACTCCCGGCCTGCTGGCGGCCAGCGCCATGGACATCGAAGACGGCGCGCTGCCGGATACGGCCTATGCCTGGAGCTCCGACCGGGACGGCGCGCTGGGACAGGGCAGCAGCCTGTTCGCTGGCCTGTCCATCGGAATGCACCAGGTCACGGTCACGGTCACCGACGCGGACGGGCAGCAGGGCAGCGCCTCGGCCAGCCTGACGGTGCAAGGACCGGCCGGGAAGATGCCGGTCACCAGGCTGCGCCCTTCGTCCATTTTGCTGTACGTGTGCGGCGGGCTGGGCCTACTGCTGGGGGTGGCGGGTATGCTGGCGGGCGTTTGGGTGGCTTTCAGCCCGGAGGACAAGGCGCTGAAGGCCCTGCACAAAGAAGGCCAGGCCTGGCTGCACGCTTACAAGACCGGCCAGGTGGAGGCGCAGCATGGGCCGCAGATCGTGGAAAGGCTGCGCAAGCGCGACCGGCGCGGCGCCTGGTGGATGTACGATCCTTTTCGCGAACAGTGGGCGCGCTGGAATGGGCGCGCCTGGCGGGTGGCGAAGCGCCCCAAGATCAGCGGCGGCGGGGCGGGCCGGGTCGCCTGGCTGTTCTTGCTCAGCCTGGCCGTGCTGGCCGCCACGGGCTTGATGCTCTGGCAGTTGGGTTGAGACCACGTTCTCGGTTCCCAAAAGTCAGCCGATGCGCCGGCCGCGACGAAGGCGCCGGCGGCGGAATTGAAAGCGCCGCTGCTCGGCCAGCCACTCGTCGTGCAGCAGCAGTTCGAGCTGGTAGCACTGATCGCACAGGTACAGGGTGAAGTGTACGGAGGTCTCCAGGTCGGGACGCAGCACGCGCATGCGCAGGCGGTGACTGGCGAGATTGCCGCACTCGCAAATATGCCTCTTCTTCGTGTTGTATAGCCGAGTCATGAAATTGTTTGGCCCAGTCAGCGGATCATGCCGGAGCGTTTCATGGCTTGCAGCGTGGCCTGTATATCCTAGGGGACCGGCTTACTGTCGGGCGGCTGCTCCTGCGGTCGCTCGTCTGCCAGGGGTTCGGGCGAGCAGGTTTCTGGCGCGCCGGCGGGGGTGAGGTCGCTGTCGCCGGGCTGGCCTGTGGGTGGGGCTTGCGGGCCGGTGGGCTGTTCCTGCTCTGCCTCCTCTTCCGGCTCCCAATCATCTTCAACCTGCTCGTCATCATTGTCCTGGCAGGTGCAGGGCACGTTGTGGCAGTAAAAGCAGGCGTAATTGTAGATATTGCAGTCGCTGCACTCGCAGTCCAGCAGGTGGCCGTTGGGGCGCGCCGGCGGGGGAGGGTCGCCGGACTCGAGCACGGTGATCAGCAGGCCGGTGGAGTAGCGTTCGCGGCGTTCTTTGCGCAGGAAACGCTGCCAGATCTCCACGGCGCGGGTATCCAGGTGCGGCAGGCGCAGCAGGGCGGCGCGCTTGGGGTTGCCGATGCCGGCCATCATCAGGGCCTGGGCCAGGGCGTGCACTTCTTCCGGGTCGCGCGGGTCGGTTGGGACGGCCTGATTTGATGCGCCTGGATCTGCCGGTTCGGGCGATGGCGATTCGCAAGGTGCGCCTGGTGCAGCCAAACGCGAAAAATGCGCGCTTGGGAGGCGGCTGTTACTACTATTTCTGAATCTTTTGAATCTATTGGGTTAATATTAACAGTAGTAGTAATAGTGGGTTCGAAAGGTCGTTTTTGCGCGTTTTGGTCGTTTTCAGCGAGTTCTTCCTGGACGAGGTTTTCTCCGGGCAGGCTGCCCAGCAGAAAATCGCGCCCGGCGGGGG
The DNA here is from genome assembly GCA_964629965.1 of uncultured Anaerolineaceae bacterium. Taxonomy (GTDB): domain Bacteria; phylum Chloroflexota; class Anaerolineae; order Anaerolineales; family UBA4823; genus CAZVRZ01. The sequence continues at coordinate 282 of CAZVRZ010000240.1, read as the reverse complement.
TGATGACGAAGCCGGCGCGGTAAGCGGAGCGCCCGGCCAGTCCCAGGCGCAGCAGGTCGCCCAGGTAGCGGGCGACGGTGTGCTGGTTGATCCCCAGGATCTCGGCCAGTTCGAGCGGACCGGTGGGCGCTTCAAGCTGGCTGAGCGCCAGCAGGACGATGGCCGGCCGGGCGACGGCGCGCAGCCAGAGCAGTTGGGGGGTGGATAGGTCGTTGGTCATAGAACCTCCTGAGTGGTGAATGGATTAGAACATATGTTCTATGTATACACAAAAAGAGGAGG
>CAZVRZ010000239.1:0-5989 GCA_964629965.1 uncultured Anaerolineaceae bacterium | reverse complement strand
GATGATATCGGCTCGAACACTTTGAAAATCCAAGGAGTGGAACGGCTGCACGGTGGTGAATTCGCCATCGGGCCCGATTACCTGGAAGTGGTTAGTTTCATCGGTGCGACCGTGGTTACCCATGGATCGCTGCGCATCCGCAACGCGGCTCCGCAGTATTTAGACATGATCCGGCTGGTGTTCAACCGCCTGGGAGTTGTCTGGCAAGTGGAAGGTAATGACTTGATCATACCGGAGGAACAACCTGGCCTGCCTTTCCCACCGATCTGATGAGCATTGCCATTGTAGTTGCCACTCAATCGCATGGCGGAGTGTTGTTCCACGATTGGATGTACCCCAGCCGTATGTACTTTACCGACAAGCTGGTGGGTATGGGAGCACAGATCGTACTTTGCGATCCCCACCGCTGCATTGTCATGGGACCTTCCCAGTTATACAGTGAAAAAATGGAAAGCCCCGATATCCGCGCCGGGATGGCGCTGGTATTGGCCGCTTTGGCTGCACAAGGACAATCCACCATTCGCAACGTAGGTCAGATCGACCGCGGCTACGAGTGCATCGATGGAAAACTGCGCCAACTAGGCGCTCATATAGAACGACATTCCGAATAATATTAGAAGATCCCCGGCGCTGGCCGGGGATCTTCTAATCATTTCATTTACACATGTAGGACGACTTCACTTTTTGGCATCCTGGCCCGCGATCTCCACAAATTGATCCACCACCATACGCAGAGGGGATTCACCAGCAAAACCTACCTGGCGATGAATCACCTTGCCATTGGCGACAAAAAGAATGGTCGGAATGCCCTGAACGCCAAATTTACCGGCCCACTCTGGGTTTTCGTCCGTATTCACCTTTGCCACGATCAGCTTACCGGCATACTCAGTGGCTACTTTCTCTAGGACGGGAGCAACCATGCGACAGGGGCCGCACCAGGGCGCCCAAAAATCAACGATGACAGGAACAGTCGACTGCATGACAGTCGTTTCAAAAGCGGCATCTGTTACGTGAATAGGTTCATTGATCATGATCATGTCCTCCGGAGAAAATCTAACCTGTAAATTCATCTGCTTCGCCCACCGGGTTAATCTGGTAGGAGGAGCGCACTTCTGCTTTAGCGCGCAACATTGCGCTGGCAGAACAATACTTCTCTTCTGAAAGAGCAATTGCCCGTTCCACGGCCTTGGGATCCAATCCTTCGCCCCACAGTAAGTACTGGATTTCAATCTCAGTATATACCTTAGGATGTTCTTCCGCACGTTTACCCCTGACGCGTATTCTCAACTTACTTAAAGGTTGACGCTTTTTTTCCAGGATCGAGGCCACATCCATGCCGGTGCAGCCCGCCAAACCTAGCAACAACATCTCCATGGGCGAAATGCCAGGCCTATCCTCCCACGAACCCATTTGTATACTGGCGCCTGATGGGTTCCGCCCGGTAAAAACGAGGCCGCCTTGCCAATCAGCCAGTATTTCCCGCCACTCGCTCATTCCAACTCCTTTTTGCGCACAAGTTTGTCCAAGTATAGCACGTTGCCGATGAATTGTCAGGTATAATTTCGGTCATGCCTTTTAGCGCTGCTTTTCACCAGGCTCATGCCTATACAGTGACCACGCCAGTTTACGAGGGTCCGCTGGATTTACTATTGCAATTGATCGAGCATGCCGAGTTGGACATTACCCGGCTGGCGTTGGCCCAGGTAACCGACCAATACCTGGAACATCTGCGCTCTATGCAAGAACGTGCCGCCGAAGAAGTTTCAGCCTTCATCGTGATTGCGGCCCGGTTGGTGCAGATCAAGTCCGAGGCGCTGCTGCCACGCCCGGTAGTACGCGCTCCCGGCGAGGAAGATCCAGGTGAAGCGCTGGCGCGGCAGCTCCTGGCGTATAAGCGCTATCGCCAGATCGCCAATCTATTAGCCGAGCGAGAAGGGGCCGGACTGCGCACTTATTTGCGCCTGGCTCCCCCTCAGAAGATCGAAGGAACCCTGGACCTGACCGGCATTGGCTTACCAGAGCTGGTGGAGGCAGCCCTCGCGATTTATCTCAATGCCCAAAAACCTGAACTGGGCAGCGTAGTAGCGCCGCCACGCATCACCATCCGAGAAAAGATACAAATGATCACCCAGGCGCTGCGGAAATTACCCCGGATCACCTTCCTATCCTTGCTGGGTAAGCAGCGCGGCCGCCTGGATGTGGTGGTCACATTCCTGGCAATGCTCGAGCTGGTAAAACGCCGCCTGGTACAAGCTACCCAGACGCAAACCTTTGGCGATATATCTCTTGAGCCGATGGGCAACCTGGGAGAAGAAGAAGACTTCGAACTCGAGTTCGGCGAATGAGGCGCGCAGCGAATTGAGTGGTCAGAATGGCAGTTTGCTCTTATACACTCGCACGTAATCCACATACATCTTCTGGGGGAAAAGCGTGGTATTCTTTCTCTGCATAGCCACAAATACCTCCTACTCAATCAGCAAACTGACAGGGCAGTGGTCGGATCCCATCACATCATCGTGGATGACCACATCCCGGATCCTGTCCACCAGCCCCAGAGATACCAGGTAATAATCCAACCGCCAGCCAACATTGCGAGAACGAGCGTTACCGATATACGTCCACCAGGTATACTGCACCCGCTCTGGATAGAGGCGCCGCCAGATATCCACAAAACCATGCTCCAGGTAACGATCAATCATCGCCCGTTCCTCTGGTAAAAATCCGCTGGTAGTTTCGTTTGATTTCGGATTCTTCAGGTCAATGGGCCGGTGGGCAGTGTTAAAATCGCCAGTCAAGACGATATGCTCGCCCGCGGCATGCAACGCATCACACAAATCCAACAAGTGGGTGTAAAAATCAAGCTTAAAATCCACCCGATCCTGACCGCGCTGGCCATTGGGAAAATAGATATTGAATAATAAGAAACCAGAGTGGCGGGTACAGATGACCCGCCCTTCGGTATCAAATTCCGGCCGGCCCAGACCCAGACGGCTTTCAGCCGGCGGCTGCGCCGAGTACGGCGCCCGCAGAATAGAAGCTACGCCACTATAACCGGGCCGTTGGGCCGGGTTCCAGATTGGCTGCCAGGTCGAAAAAGCGCCCAACTGCTCAGCGGAGAGTTGTTCTGGGCGCGCTTTGATCTCCTGTAAACAAACTACGTCCGGCGCCTGAGACTCAACCCACTGCCAGGCGCCTTTCGAAAGCACAGCGCGCAAACCGTTGACATTCCAGGTAATGATCTTCATGGGATGACTTCAATCAGAGATGAGATTTCCACCGCTTGCAGGTGACGGATCAGATGATGTCATCCATCAAATGCATGGGCACCACCGTGATCCCCACGATACCTGGTCCCGTATGAACACCCAATACCGGTGAAACGCGCAAAATTTCAAGCTTTCCAATATTTACACGTTTCTGCAACAATTGCGCCATATTATCCGCTTGTTCGGCAAATTGCCCGTGTACCACCGAGACCCACAGCGCCGTCTTGTTGCTATATAGATCAACCAAATGATCCACCATGAGTTCCATCGACTTGCCAATCGTGCGAGTCTTGCCTACAGTGCTGTATTTACCATCCACTCGATCCACATTGATCACCGGCTTGAGATTCAGGAGCGCGCCCGCGATTGCCTGCACACGCCCAATCCGTCCGCCGCGCGCCAGGTACGTGAGCGTGTCCAGGGTATAGATCACTTCGGTGGCCTTTTGAATCTTAGAGAGGCGTTCCAGGATCGCCTCTCGGCTCCAATTAGCCGCTGCGCCCCGCGCCGCAGCCAATACCTGAAAGCGCTCGCCGCCAGAGAGAGTCAGCGTATCCACTACATGCACCATATTCTTGGCAACCTGCTCGGCGCCCAAGCGTGCCGATTGAACAGTGCCGCTTAAGCCAGACGAAATATGAACAGAGATGATCTCCTCACCGAGATCGATCAATTTCCGATAAATATCTGCAAAGATACCGGCAGAAGGCTGAGCAGTGGTCGGAATTTTCGGGAAATCATTGCGCAAACGATTGTAAAAATCATCTGCATCGATTTCGTTTGAATTAACTTCACCTTCAGGGAATTGGATAAACAAAGGTGCTACGGGGATACCCAACTCCTTAGCCTCTTCATGAGGCATGTCTGCTGCACTATCGGTAACAATTTTCATAAACTCTTACTCCTTTGGACATCTAAACATGATTACCCACACAAAGGGTTACCTTATTTTACCCTACCATATCTAATAATGCTGGTAAAATTGCGCTAATCCTGGTAATTGGCTCCCAGAAATTATCCATTATGATCATATAAGGTGTTGCATATGAAAACAATCATCCCTTCCGTCAAAGGTACACGTGATTTTTACCCCGAAGTGATGGCCATCCGCACGTGGTTGTACCAGATGATAAAGGAAGTATCCGAAGCCTTCGGTTATGAAGAATACGAAGCCCCCATCTTGGAAGCTCTGGAGTTATATGCGGCAAAATCTGGGGAAGAGCTGGTCAAGGAACAATCCTTTGTCTTCTTTGACCGGGGCGGCGACCAACTGGTACTGCGCCCCGAACTGACCCCTTCTTTGGCGCGTATGGTTGCCCAACGGCAGCGCCAATTGATCTACCCGCTGCGCTGGTGGTCTTTCGGACCATTCTGGCGCTACGAACGACCGCAAAAAGGGCGCACACGTGAATTTTTTCAATGGAACATCGACCTGATCGGCGTAGATACGCCCGAAGCCGATGCTGAGCTGATCGCCATCGTGGCAGCCTTCTTTCAAAAAGTGGGCTTACGGCCTTCTGAAGCGTCCATTCGCATCAACAACCGGCGGTTGATGGATGCCGAGATCCTGGCAATGGGTATTCCCCTGGAAAAAAAGGGAGAGGTATCTAGCCTGATCGACCGGCGCAGCAAGCTGAGCGCCGATGATTGGGACCAATATGCACTTGACCTGGGAATCTTGCCTAATCAATTAGAGCTTCTCAAAGATGTGCTTTCCAACCAGGATTTGTGGAAAAAATCGCCCGAGTTGGTGCGGGTGATGAGTGCGCTGGATGCCATGGGTCTGACAGAGTATGTCTGTTTCGATCCCAATGTCGTGCGCGGCTTGCTATACTATACCGGCACCGTGTTCGAAGCCTATGACCTGACCGGCGACTTGAAGCGGGCCATCCTGGGCGGCGGGCGTTACGATAATCTGTTGAAAGACGTTGGCGGTGAGGCGCTGTCGGGCGTTGGTTTTGCGATGGGCGATGTGGTCATTGCGCTGTTGTTGCAATCGTTAGGACGAATCCCCGCCGCTATCGGTGGGAAACGCCCTGATGTTTTGATAACCGTTTTTGACGACAGCACCCGCCCCGCCTCGCTGGCACTGGCTGCCGAGCTGCGCCAGGCGGGTTTGAACGTGGCCTGCTCTCCAGAAGCCGGAAAGCTGCCCAAGCAGTTCAAATACGCAGACCGCACCGGCATCCAGATTGCTATTGTGATCGGGCCGGACGAGTTGGCCAGCGGACAGGTAACCGTCAAGAACCTGGGAAGCGGCGACCAGAAGACTGTGCTGCGCTCGCAGGCAGCAGCAGCGATCAAAAACTTCATGGCCGGTTAGAACGACCGCAGCAAGCGAGAATTTGAATCTTGCGACCTGCTGGGCTTCATGATAGAATCAGCCCGCTTAAACGGTGCCTGTAGCTCAATGGCAGAGCACCTGACTGTGGATCAGGTGGTTGAGGGTTCGAAACCCTTCAGGCACCCCAGTAGATGTAGGGGTCAGCGTCATCTCGTCCCCCACAGGTGGCGGGTAGCAGAGAAAAATATTCGGAACCTTTCCGTTTCCGCTGCAATTTGCCTGCAAATAAAAGGTATACAGTTGCACTTTCTTCACGGTTTTCATAAGTCCAGCGCCTTTTCAAAATCCGCCAGGGTGGCCGGTGATTGGACTGGATCAACCGTTCCGAAGTTGAGCAGCTCGTCTATCTTGGCCGCTGCTTCTGTTTGCATAGTGGGAA
>CAZVRZ010000238.1:0-6084 GCA_964629965.1 uncultured Anaerolineaceae bacterium | reverse complement strand
GAACCCGCAGGCGTAGCACTTGCGGCAGCCTTCTTCGTTGACGACGGCGGCCTGCCCACATTCAGGGCAAAGATCACCGATCTTCATGAACTGCTGACCACCATGGATCTCTTCGCCGAAGGCAGCACGGGCAGCTTTTTCGGCGGCGGGGTGATGGCCATTGCCATGTTCTTCAACGGGCGGGGTGCTGGAAGCGCGGCCCTCGGTTTCACTGAGGTATTCAGACAGGGCCTGCGAGATGCCATCGGGCAAGGAGCGCACCCGGTTGGGCCCAAAGCCCAACGAACGCCCGCCGCCGATACCGGTGAGCTGGCGAACAACCTCCCCCAGGCGCTCGCGCGGGGCAAGCGGGGAGGCCAGGCGCAGCACGTAGGAAACCAGGCGGCCGATAGCCTCTGAGACAGCGGCAGTATCCGAACCGGCCTTGGAGGTGTTGACAAAGACTTCGAAGGGCTGGCTGCCGCCGTTTTCGTTGATGGTGATGAAAGCCTTGCCGAGCGGCGTGCTGATCGTGTAGGTGTAACCGGGCAACCTCTTAGGACGCGGTTTCTTATTCTCGTGCCAGATCAGCATTTGCTCAACTGATTCTACAGCCGAGATGGATTCAGCGGCATAGACCTTGGCAGAAGCCTCGGCAGGGGCTTCTTTCTGGCGAGCGGTTTCCTTGGTTTCGAGCACCACCACCTGGCGCGAGCCGGTGACATACACCGTGATACCTTTACAGCCCAGTTCCCAGGCCAATTGATAAGCTTTGGCAACTTCTTCAACCGTGGCACCGGCAGGGAAATTGATCGTTTTGCTGAGGCTGTTATCGACGAAGGCCTGCATGGCGGCTTGCATGCGCACATGCTCTTCGGCGGGGATATCTTGCGAGACAACGAACACCTTGCGGATAGCCTCTGGCGCTAGGCTGACGTTCTGGCAGGCACCAGTTTCCATAATATGTTCCACAATTTCCTGGCGGGCTTCTTCGCCCAGGCCGGCTTCGATCAGCGCCTGCTCGAACAGTGGGCTGGCATAGGTGAGCTGCAGATCTTTACCGTTGTCGTTGACGTGGCGGATATAAGCCAGGGCAAAGACCGGCTCGCAGCCGTAGCCCTCGCAGCCGGCGACGGTGGCAATGGTGCCGGTGGGGGCAATGGTGGTCTGGGCAGCATTGCGGATGCCATGCTTGCGGATGCCCTGAACGACCTTTTCCCACTTAACCGCCGGACGCTGCCAATCGCTCTGGTAGGGGGCAATGGAGTGCGGCGGCTCCCATTTCATATCTTCGGGATCATAAATGCTGCCCCGGATGGCAGGGAAGGGGCCGCGCTCTTTAGCCAGGTCAATGCTCGTCAGCATGGCAGTGTAGCGGACGAACTCCATCACTTGGGCAGAGAATTCCTGCCCTTCGAGCGAGCCGTAGCGGATGCCGACGTGGTACATCAAATCGCTCAGGCCCATGATGCCCAGGCCAATGCGGCGGGCGGAGTGGGCCGCTTTTTGGAGCTGCGGTACCGCGGGCACGTAAGCGTTGGCGTCGATCACATCGTCCAGGAAGCAGGTGGAGAGAACAACACTGCGGCGCAGCTTTTCCCAATCCACGCTGTGATCCGGGCCAAGGTGCTGGGCCAGGTTGAGCGAGCCGAGGCAGCAGTTCTCGTAAGGGCCAAGCCACTGCTCTCCGCATGGGTTGGTAGCTTCGAGTTGGTAGAGATGGGGCACGGGGTTAGAGCGGTTGGCAGCATCCAAGAAAAGCAGGCCCGGCTCGCCGTTGTGGTGGGCCTGGGCAACGATCTGGTCGAACAACTGGCGCGCCCGCAAGCGCTTATGCACCAAAATAGGGATGCCGGCAGCTTCGGCTTCTTCGAGAGCACCGTGAAAACCATGATACTTTTCAGAGCGAACGTCCGGGAAGCGCAATTCCCATTCACCATCGCCGCGCACAGCTTCCATGAAGGCATCGGTGATGCCGACCGAGATATTGAAATTGGTGATGGCGTGCTCATCGGTTTTGCAGGTGATGAACTCTTCGATATCGGGATGATCCACGCGCAGGACAGCCATGTTGGCGCCACGTCGTGACCCTCCCTGGGCAACCTCGCCAAAGGCCTTGTCGTAGACGCGCAAAAAGCCAACCGGGCCGGTGGCCTGACCTGCAGAGGATTTGACCAGCGTATTCTTAGGGCGCAATCGAGAGAATGAGAAACCATTGCCGCCGCCGGTTTGCTGGATCAAGGCGGCGTCGCGCAGCGTTTGGAAAATGCCGGCTTCGTGACGGCCCATGTCGTCAGCAATTGGCAGCACAAAACAGGCCGCCAACTGGCCCAAGGGTGTGCCTGCGCCGGTGAAGGTGGGGGAATTGGGGAAGAAGCGCTTGCATGATAACAGCTCGTAATAATCGCTCGCTCGGCCCAATACATCCCCTTGCCAGGTTTCTTCAACGGTCGCGATATGATAGGCTACCCGCCAGAACATTTCCTCAACGCTCTCAGCAGGCGAGCCATCGGGAGCCCGCCGCACATACCTGCGCGCCAGCACCTGGCGGGCATTTTCGGTCAGTTCCACCACGGGGAGATTCTCAGGCAGAGGGGGGGTATAGGACAAACCCAATTTTTTGTCTTCCGTTGTGCGTTCCTGTAACATCAGCAATTCCTCCTAACCGGTGATATTTTCGACAGATAACCAAGACAAAAAGACCCCAGGCAAGAACACCTTTGCCTGAAAGAAAAAAGGTTACGCTTCTAGCAAACGATCGATTTCGCTGCGAATAGAACGCAGGTCGTCCAAACCAAGATAAACGATAGCATAACGGATATAAGCAATATGATCCAGCCCTTTCAAACCGGCAATCACCATATCGCCTACGACACGTGATGATACTTCCGCCCTACCCAATGATTGCAGGGCGGATTCAATTTCCCCCACCAGGCGCTCAATATCAGCAGCCGAAACCGGGCGCTTGGCGCATGAAATGCGGATACCGCGGATCAACTTCTCGCGGTCAAATTCCTCTCGAGTACCATCCTGTTTTATGATCAAAGGCGTGGCTAAAATGGGTCTTTCGTACGTACTAAAACGCTGTCCACAATCTTCACATTCCCGCCTGCGTCGCACACCACCACGCAAATCATGGGTGGTATCCACAACCCTGGAATTCTCATTTTTACAGTACGGACAACGCATTGTTACGCTCGCAAATCAACATATATTTGTACCCCCACAGGTGGGGGGTTCCTCACATCGCCCCCCTACAGGTTGGGTAAGTGTATTGATTTTAGCACACATGTAGAACTATTGCAAGACTTTTATGAAAACCCCACCTTAAAAATATGGGGGTTTTCCATATTTTAAGGTGATTGCGAATTGGGCTGCGAGCGGTTTTTTGGGTATAACCCAACCCCTCTTTAAATAAATCCAACCTGCCTCAACCCCATGCGAAGGCAGATATGGGGTGAGGCAGGCTGCCGGATCTGCGGGCACCAGGCCCGCGGTTAGAGACCGCCGGGAGGAGGTTCCGGCAGTCTCCAATACCCAAACCGAATGGCTACCAGCCAGCCCAAGGCCCGTAGAGAGCCTGGGGACTTCCTAAAACCATTCACGCTAGCAAGAAAAGATTACTTATCGACTACGTATTTTCGCAAGAAGGTCGGCACGTCCAGGTCGTCTGTGTTGATGGTCAGCGTATCGAAAGTGACACGCGGTTTGTTGACCGGCGCAAAATCACGAGGCTCTTGCGAATCCCGACTGCTGCGAGGCTCACGGTTATCACGCGCTTCGCGGATTTCGGATGGGCGAGCACTCGAGCGGTTCTCGACGGGACGATGCACCGGCTGCTCTACTACCCGGCGAGGGGCGTTGGTGCGTTCAAAACCAGTGGCAATCACAGTAATGCGCATCTCATCACCCATGTTGGGATCGATGACCGCGCCAAAGATCAGGTTCACATCGGGGTGGGCGGTATCCTTAATGATGGCAGCAGCCTGGTTAACCTCGAACAAGGTCATATCGGGGCCGCCGGTCACATTGAACAGAATACCACGAGCACCATCAATGGTAATATCCAAAAGCTGGCTGGAAATAGCCTGCTCGGCCGCCAGGCGGGCGCGATCTTCACCCTCCGCATGGCCGACAGCCATCAGGGCGGCTCCGCCCTCCGACATGATGGTCTTGACGTCGGCAAAGTCCAGGTTGATCAAGCCGGGTACGGTGATCAACTCGGAGATACCCTGCACACCCTGGCGCAGCACATCGTCTGCCAGGCGAAATGCATCTTGCAGGTTAGAACGCTTGTCCACGATCTGCAGCAGGCGATCGTTGGGAATCACGATCAAGGTATCAGATTTCTCCTTGAGCTTGCTAATACCTGCCTCGGCCGACTGGATGCGGCGAGAGCCCTCAAAAGTGAAGGGCCGGGTGACAACGCCAATCGTCAGCGCGCCGCAGTCCTTGGCTACCTGGGCCACGATCGGGCTGGCGCCGGTGCCGGTGCCGCCGCCCATGCCGGCTGTGATGAAGACCATGTCGGCGCCTTTCAAGACGGTGTACAGCTCCTCGGCTGACTCCTCAGCAGCCTTGCTGCCCTGATCAGGGTTGCCGCCCGAGCCGAGGCCACGTGTCAGTTTCTCGCCAATGCGCACCCGAGTGGGAGCGCTGGAGAGCATGAGCGCCTGAGCATCGGTATTGACGGCTATGAAATCCACTCCCGTCAAGTTTTGCTTGATCATACGCTCGACGGCATTGCAGCCGCCGCCGCCTACACCCACGACCTTGATGTGGGCAAAGGACTCTATCTGGTTCAAATTACTGTTTGCGGTCATTTTACAATCCTCCTCTTACTGAATAGAAATACTGTGTTGTTGTATTCCGTCCGACGCCGGCCGGCGGCGAATGACGGGCGATGAAGGGCGAAGGTTGAACCAAACCCATCGCCATCCATAGTCGATCATCTGCCTGCAGAAAGTTTGATTTGTAGACAATCATGGCAGCAATCTCCGCAAAAGAGACTTGAGCCATGCAAAAGGATCATCATCGTTGCCAACATCAGTGGGGCGCGCCGGGCGCTTGCCGCCCTTCTGAGGCGACAACTCGCTCATCAAAGTAGCCCAGCGCAGCAATCCCACACCGGTGGAGAAAGCCGGGCTTTCGAGCTTATCGATCATGCCGACCAGGTTTTCGGGCTGTGCCAGGCGCACCGGCAAACCCAGCACCCGCCCTGCCAGCGAACGAATGCCCGGCAAGGCGCTCGATCCGCCCGTCAACACCATACCGGCAGGTAGCAAACCATCGTAACCAGAGCGCTTGATCTCTTGCAAGACCAGGGCAAAGATCTCTTCCACGCGCGCCTCAATGATGTTGGCCAATTCCTGGCGATTGATCTGCGCCAGGTGTTCCTCTCCAAAGGGCCGGATGGTGAAATCCTCGTCCGGGTTGATCTCAGAGCGCACTGCATGGCCATGCTGCAGCTTGATCTCTTCGGCCTGTGAAACGGGCAAGCGCAACCCATGCGCAATATCAGAAGTGATGTGGTTGCCGCCAACCGCCAGGACACTGGTATGCCAAACATCGCCATCGATGAAAATGGCAATATCGGTGGTACCGCCGCCCATATCGCACACAACCACGCCCATCTGCCGCTCGGTTTCGCTCAAGACCACCTCGGCTGAAGCCAGGGGATTGAGTACAAACTGTGAGATCGTCACGCCAGCCGAGGCCACGCACTGGCGCAAATTTTCCATCGTGGCGGCCGAAGCAGTGATGATGTGCGTTTCGACTTCCAGGCGGTAACCATGCATACCCAATGGTGAATGGATGCCGTCCTGACCGTCGATATTGAAGCCGCGCTGGATGACATGCACAATCTCACGATTGTGCGGAATGGCCACGGCCCGGGCAGATTCTACCGCCCGCACAATATCATCCTGGTCGATCGTACGCCCGGTGATGCCTACCACGCCCTTACTGTTGACCGAAGAGACATGGGAACCTGCCAGGCTGACCAAAGCAGAAGTAATTTCCAGGCCAGAGGTGCGTTCGGCTTTATCGATGGAACGAGCAATGGCCTGCGAAGCCGCAGCCATATCCACCACCGTACCTTTACGG